>CAZXPU010000099.1:0-21118 GCA_964642905.1 uncultured Prosthecobacter sp. | reverse complement strand
CTGGCCATGGACCAGAAGATCCTGCTCTGCGTCCAGCTGTATCTGCTGATCTCCCAGTCCGCGTCGAACCAGCGGCAGATGGTCGAGTTCTACCTGTTCATGACGAACCTGGGCATCGCGGCCCAGGCCATCGACATCGTCTACCAGCTCAACGCCGGCGACCGCGCGCCCGCCGAGGAGTTTGTCACCAAGAGCGGCCAGCCGCTCGAGACTCTGGAGATCAGCGCTGACAACACCAGCTCCGTCGTCCTGCGCTCGCTCTCGGAGGGCTGCCACGTCACCGCCTTCCGCTATCAAAATCTCGTGCTGGTCAAGAACACCGGGAAGTCACCGATCCTCGTCCGCAGCCGACGTCTGCCACCGGGGGACTTCTCACGCCTCTACCCGGGTGAACGCGTGGTGCTTGAGGATGTCACGGTCGACTTCAACGACCTCACCTCCTACTTCAACGCCAAGAAGACCCTCACCGGCGCCCAGCTCTACCTCACCCTCACGGAAACCGGCGACGCGGAGATCTCCCCGCAGCGCACCCGCGGCACCAACCTCCGGCTCAGCTTCGGCCTCGGCGTCACCGTCGAAGCCCTGCGCAACACCAGCGCCACCCTCAACGGCGTCGCCCTGCGCGAAGGCACCAAGGTCGAGGCCTCCATCGAGGACAAGATCATCGCCCACGGCGAAATCGAGATCGCCCTGCGCGACCTGCGCGTGCGCGCCCAGGAGTTCGGCGGCCAGTTCCGCCTCGAGGGCAGCCGCAACACCTACCTCGTCTCCAACAAGCCGGAGCTGCTTGAGGAGGGAGACATCCTGCTCAGCGAGGACACCGAGGGCGAGATCCTGCTGCGCATCGAGTGCAACTACGCTCAGAAGACCGGCACGCTGGAGGTGCTGCGTTCCTCACGACCGCTGTTCATCGGCCAGGTTCCCGTGCGCGAGAGCATCAGCCTGAGCGACGGCGACACCATCACGCTTGGCGAGGGCCAGTTCCTGCGCTGCCATTTCAGCGACCGCATCATCGAGGAGGAGAAGAACGTCATCCGCCAGATCGAGGTGCGCGAGCTTGCGCACCGTTTTGACAGCAAGGACACCGCCCTGGACGGCATCAGCTTCATCGCCCGCCGCGGCGAGATGATCTGCGTCATGGGCCCGAGCGGCTGCGGCAAGAGCACCCTGCTGCGAGTGCTCGGCGGCCAGCTCAAGACCCGCGGCGGCGAGGTGCTGATGAACGGCATTCCGCTCTACGGCAACCTGCCCAATCTCAAGCCCTACATCGGCTACATCCCGCAGGAGGACGCCTTTGACCCGCTGCTGAAGGTGCAGGAAAACCTCGACTTCTCCGTCGCCGTGCGCTGCCCCCACCTCAAGGAGGAGGACCGCCGCAAGCGCGTCGAGGCCAAGCTTGCCGAACTCGGCCTTGCGGACATGCGCAAGCGCCTGGCCGGCACGCCCGAGCAAAAGTTTCTCTCAGGCGGCGAGCGCAAGCGCCTCAACGCCGGCCTGGACATGATCGGCATCTCCGACGTGTATCTTTTTGACGAGCCGACCTCCGGGCTTTCCTCCAAGGACAGCGAGCACGTGCTGGAGATCATCCGCAGCCTGGCGCGCAACAAGCTGGTGCTTGTCTCCATCCATCAGCCGAGCATGCGCCTGCTGCAGATGTTCGACAAGGCCCTGCTGCTCGACAAGGGCGGCAAGATGGCCTACTTCGGCACGCCCCAGGGCCTGCTCGAGTACTTCTGGAAGGCCTACAATGACGAGACCGGGCAGCGCGAGCAGGAGATGCCCGCCAACATCACGCCCGACTTCGTGTTCGACGTCCTGGAGACGCCGCTGCGCGACATCAGCGGCGACATCATCCAGGAGCGCAGCGCCGACGGGCACATGGTGGCCGCGCGCCGCTTCCCGCCGAACTTCTGGCGCGACCGCTACCAGAGCCACCTGCTGCTGGAGAGCATGGCCAAGGTGCAGGCCATGCCCGGCGCCACCAACGTCATCTCACGTCCGCGAGACGACTCGCAGGGAAGCCTGACGCGCTCCCGCACCGTGCCGAAGCCGCCCAAGCACACGCTGCGCGAGGAGAGCATCCTCTTCTACACCAACCTCAAGCGCGCCTTCCTCTCCAAGCTGCGCAACCGCACCAACCTGCTGACCACCCTGCTGGAGGCGCCGCTGCTCGCCTTCCTCATCTCCGGCGTGCTCAAGTACAGCGAGGAGGAGAACTACACCTTCGCCACCGCCTTCCACGTCCCCACCTACCTCTTCATGAGCCTGGTCGTGGCCATGTTCCTCGGCCTGACCAACAGCGCGGACGAAATCATCCGCGACCGCCACCTGCTCAGCCGCGAGCGCAACCACAACCTGCGCACCTTCTACTACCTCTTCGGCAAGGTGGCGTCCCTCAGCGCCTTCGCCCTCGTCCAGTGCGTGATCTACCTGATCATCGGCAACGCCGTGCTGGAGATCCGCGACATGTTCTGGGTGCATCTCTGGTGGATGTTCATCACCTCGCTCACCGGCGCCTGCCTCGGCCTGCTGGTCTCCTGCGTGGTGAATGACAACCGCACCGCCATCAACGCCATCCCGCTCATCCTCATCCCCCAGATCATCCTCGGCGGCGCCCTGATCAAGTATGAGGAGATGAACAAGAATCTCGACTTCGTCTACTCCGTCACCCGCTGGCTCGAACGCGCCGGAGTGACCGAGGAGGACGAGCCCAGCAAGCTCAAGGTCCCCTTCATCTGCCAGTTCATGCCCCTGCGCTGGAGCTACGAGGCCATGCTCATCTCCCAGGCGAAGCTCAACCCTCTCACCGCTGCGCAGGACCAGCTCGAAGCCCGCATCCAGGAGCTGGTCAGCCAGCCCAAGGAGGCGCGCATGACCAAGGACCAGCAGATCGAGCTCGACACCGCCAAGCAGGCGCTCGCCGTGGTCTCCGGGCTCTATGCGAGGGATGCCGACGAGGCCGTGGACCTGCTCAACCGCATCCGCGCCGCCAGCATCCGAGGCAGGCTGGACACACGGCTCCTCAACGAGGCCCTGGAACGCCAGGACGGCGTCAGCGCCGAGGAGGTCTACGTCAACCGCAAGGTGCTCGACCTCGTCACCAAGGCCGAGATGGAGCGCGAGGACTACCGCCGCAAGCGCAGCCCCAATGTCTTCTTCGGCACCGTGAAACGCTACTTCGGCACCGAGTTCGGCACGCTCTGGATCAACGGCCTCGTCATTCTTTTCTCCGTCGCCCTGATCTTCACGGTTGTGGAGCTGAACCTGCGCCGGCAGCTGACGAAGGTTCGATGAGCGCCCCCAGGTCCTGAGCCAGGTAGCGCCGGGAAACCTCCACGTACTTGAGCGCAAGACGCGCGTTCGCCGCCTGCTCCTCCTCCGTCAGCGCACGCACCACCTTCGCCGGAGAGCCCATGACCAGGGAGCCCGGCGGCACCTGCAGGTTCTTCGTCACCAGCGCCCCGGCGGCGATGACGCTGCGCGCCCCGATCCTGGCCCCGTCCAGGATCACCGCCCCCATGCCCACCAGCACCTCGTCCTCCACCGTGCAGGCATGCACCACCGCGCGGTGCCCCACCGTCACACGCTCCCCAAGCACGCAGGCATGGTCGTCGCTCACATGCAGCACGCTGCCGTCCTGCACGTTGGACTGCGCCCCGACCACGATGCGGTTGATGTCACCGCGCAGCACGCTGCCAAACCAAACGCTCGACTCAGCCCCCAGCTCCACGGCCCCGATGACCACCGCCCCTGGGGCGATGAAAACACCCTCGGCGACACGGGGTCTGGACTCCGGGATCAAGATTTTTTTGAGGTGGGGGCTGCTCATAATTCCACGTGGCTGCGGGCCTGGCGCTGATTTTATGTTTGACGGTGAACGCTCTTCAGCCTCTAAATCGCCCGCGATTCCGCGTTTATCAACCCGCGGCAGCCCAAGAACATCCTAGCAACCAACGACCCGACAAGAACATGAACAAAGCTCAACTCCTGGAACTCGTTCAGAAAAACCTCGGCGGCGAAACCAGCAAGCGCGCCGCCTCCGATGCCCTCGACGCCGTGCTTGAGGCGATCGCCAAGGGCGTGAAGAAGGACGGCAACGTCCAGCTCATCGGCTTCGGCACCTTCAAGGTCGCCAAGCGCGCCGCCCGCACCGGCCGCAACCCCAAGACCGGCGCCTCCATGAAGATCAAGGCCTCGAAGACCGTGCGCTTCGTCGCCTCCTCCTCCCTGAAGGGTTCCCTGTAATCCTCAAGGCTTCCAGCCTTCCCCACCCCGCCGGCCTCAGGGCCGGCGGGTTTTTTTTCGCCCGCTGCACGGCTCCGCCCCCGCTTGCTTTCAGCCGCGCCCCGGTTGAATGGAAAGCAAGACTGCGCCATTCACCGCGAACCGCACCTCTCCCGCCCGGGCCATCCTCCACTCCATGAAGATCGACGCCATCTCCCGACTGGAGCGCCACGCCAAGCGGCTCGGTGAAATCGCCGCCGTGCTCGGCAAATACGGCCTCGCCGACATGTTCGGCGGCTTCGACTACCCCTGGCTCAACAACCGTCTGCGCAGCGCTGACGGCCAGGCCCTCGCCGGCATCTCCACGGCGGCACGCGTCCGCCTCGCCCTCACGGAGCTCGGCACCACCGCCATCAAGCTCGGCCAGATGCTCAGCACCCGCGGCGATCTCATCGGGCCCGAGCTCACCGTCGAACTCTCCGAACTGCAGGCCAACGTTCCCGCGGAATCCGCCGAGTCCGCGCGCGCCGTCCTGCAGCACGACCTCGGCAGGCCGGTGGAGCAGCTCTTCGCCGAATTTGAAGACACCCCGGTCGCCGCCGCCTCCATCGCCCAGGTGCATGGCGCCAGGCTGCACAGCGGCGAACGCGTGGTCGTGAAGGTCCGTCGCACCGGCATCGAGGTGAAGGTCACCACGGACCTCGAGATCATCCAGGCCCTGGCCGAACTGCTGGAAAAGCATTCGCCCTCGCTCCGGCCCTATCAGCCCGTGGCCATCGTCCGGCAGTTCCGTCGCACCCTGCTGCGCGAGCTCGACTTCAGCTACGAGAAACGCAACCTCGAGGAGTTTGCCGCGCTTTTCGCCGACGAGCCCCACGTTCACATCCCGCGTGTCCACCCCGGCCTCTGCTCGCATCAGATCGTCACCATGGAACGCCTGGACGGCATTCCCGGCAGCGACATCCAGGCCCTCAAGGACTCGGGTGAAGACCTCACCGAATTCGCCCGGCGCGGCGCCAGCATGTATCTGGAGATGGTCTTCCGTGACGGCTTCTACCACGCCGATCCTCACCCCGGAAACCTCATGCTGCTGCCCGGCTGCATTGTCGGCGTCATCGACTGCGGCCAGGTGGGCCGGATCGATGATGAGCTGCGTGATGAGGTGGAGGCCCTGCTGCTGGCCATCGTCGAGAACGACTCCGGGCAGGTGACCGAACAGGTGCTGCGACTCGGCGCGGTGCCCTCCGACTGCCCGCGCGAACGCCTGCGCGCCGACCTTGACGACTTCATGGCGGACTATGTCGGCCATCCGCTGCGCGACATCAATGTCGGCCAGGCCCTGTCGTCGCTGATCGAGATCATCCGGCGTTATCACATCACCCTGCCGCCGCCGCTGGCGCTGCTGCTGAAGACCCTCATCATCCTGGAGGGCACCAGCCGCCGCTTCAGCCCCGAGGTCAGCCTGGCCGAGCTCATGCAGCCCTTCTGCCAGCGCATGATCCTGCGCCGCCTTTCCCCAACCCGCGTCATGCGCCGTGCCCGCCGCACCTACCGCGACTGGGACCGCCTCATCACCCTGCTGCCGCGCGACGTCACGGACCTGCTCGCCCGCTTCCGGGACGGCACGCTCACCGTGCATCTCGACCACCGGCACCTGGACCCGATCATCAACCGCCTGGTGCTCGGCGTGCTCACCGCCGCGATCTTCCTCGGCTCCTCCCAGCTCTGGAGCAGCGAGGCCCGGCCCCTGCTCTTTGGCGTCTCCGTCTTCGGCGCCCTCGGCTACCTCCTCAGCCTCTTCCTCGGCTGGCGCCTGCTCCGCGCCATCCGCCGCTCCGGCAACATCAACTCAAAGGACTGAGCTCCAGCGCCATGGCCGATGGAATGCCCGGTTCCTGGGTGCAGTGACTCATCACCCAAGGCCCCCTTCCAAAGCTGTCGAAACCTCATGCAAGCTGCATACAATCACTGGCAGAGCCTTGGCATCACAGATGCAGAGATTGAGGAGGTGGCGGCGTGGATGAGCCGGGATCATCCAGGTTTCCAAGGGGCGATGGTGATGTTCTTTCGCACGGCAGGCAGCCTGCTGCGCTTCTCCCGGCAGGACTTCAGCCTTCTGCCGCTGGTGCTCGCTCAAAACATCATCGGCCTGGAGAAAACACTGCGGCTCGTTTACCAGGACGATGGCAGGCGCAGCTTGAGCGAGCTGCTGAAACAGGCGACGGACGACGGGCATTTCGCTCAATTGTCCGACCGCCGGGAAAACGGCCTTCCTTCATGCTGGCAGCGGTTCAGCCAATTGAAGAACTTTGCAGATGCTGTCTGTGATGACGACGCCTGCGAATGGATCCCGAGGACTCGCAATCATCTGGTTCATGGAGAATACTCCCTGAACCCAAAGCATGCGATGATGTCCCTGCAGGTCCGCCGAATGGCAGACGCGCTCACCCCGCACCTTCCGAGAGAAGTGTAAGATTCAATCGCCACCTGTCCTGCAAACCTCTCCTCATGACCGAAGAATTCGATGACTACTTCCGCACGGTGAAGACTCCCGAAGGGTGGGAGTTTCAGGTGCGCCAGATCGACTGGGAGCATCCCCACGTGCCGATGTCGAAATGGTCGGTCTTTCGCCGCTGGCGGACAGCGCCGGACGAAGCGCGTCAAAGCAAGGCGCGTTCAGCCGCCTTCAGGCAGCCCCGCTACTTTCAAACCTGTGTTCTCTGCAATGAGCTGAACGCCAACGGCCACATGATCTCGGATCGTATCTGCATGAGCTGCGCCGAGAACAAGCTTGGCTATGTCTTCTGATCTGACCACGGCCGCCTTCTTCAGCGTCCCACCGGCACGGCCTTCTGGGTTTCCGTGGGCACCTGGCTTTCCATCGGCCTGCGCTGGGCGGCGGAGCCTTCGGAGGCGGGCACGGAATACCAGTTCAGCTGAGGCACGGCCGACAGGCTGACCCAGCTCAGGTTGCCCAGCTTGTTCCATTCCAGTTCGACGATGGCCCAGACCTGGGCGCCCCAGGGGACCTTGTCGCGCAGCTCACGGGCCAGGTCGGAATCCTTGTCCATGAAGATGGTGGCGACGAAGGGGTTGGGCGGAGCCGGACTGATGCGGAAGGCGTCCTTGTTGGAGGAGTTGGGCACCTTGTCCTCAAAGTAATGCGTGCGGGTGATGCCGACATGGAAGCGCGCGGGGCCTTCCTGATAACCCTGGAGGAACTTCTCAAGCAGCCGGTCCTTGAACTCCACGAAGCTCAGCCAGTCCACCTTGAAGCCGTCGTCGGTCTGCTCAAGCATCACCGGCACGGGATACTGCCAGGTCTTGCTCTCGAGGCCGAACACCGCATGGGCGCCGCCGCCGATCTGCGGTTTTGGATCATGCCTCACCAGGGCGATGGCATCGACAAGGATGGGGCCGTCGGGGTTGACGCCATAGTAGCGCTCCATGATCGGGCGCATGTGCTCCGCGGCCAGCGTGTGTTTCAGGCGTTCCTGAAGGGAGCCCGCCTTGAGGAACTGCATCAGGGCATCGGCGGCGGGCTTGGCTTCCTGGGTCACGTCATCCAGCCGGATTTCCTTGGTGACGGGCGAGGCTTCCTGGCTGGCGGCGGAAGGCCGGGTGGCAGTGTTTTTGGCCGGGGTGGCCTGCACGACCTCCAGCAGAGGGCTGTCCTTTTTTTCAATCAGCGGAGCAGGCGCAGGCAACGGTTTCATCGCCATCGACGACTCCTCCGAGGGCATCTGGGGCACACCGGGGGGCTTGGTCAAAGCGGGAGCGGGAGCCGGGATCTTGGAAACCTCCGCCGGGTCAAAGGCCGCCCCGCCTGGCGGACGGGTGGGCGCAGGGGCTTCGGCAATGGAAGGCAGCTTGGGAGCAGGAGCTTCGGACTTGGGGGCCGGCGGCGTGACAGGGGCTCCGGCACCCGGAAGCGATGAGGCCACGGGGATGGAGGCAGCGTCTGAAGGTGCCGGCGCGCTGAGACCGGCCAGTTGCATCAAGGGCTCGCGGAACAGCCAGCCGATCGCTGCCAGGAATCCGCCGAGGAAGATGATGGCCAGGCCGATCATGAAGACATTGGTCGACTTCCTGGGTCGGCTCATAGGCCGTGAACGCGGAGAAGGCTTGGACGTCGGCATGGCCTGCGGCATTCCGGGGGAGGCCGGAGATTGGAGCTGCAGAGGCAGGCTGAGCGGGGGCGGCTGTCCGAGGGGGGCAGCATGCATGCTGCGACCAAGGAGCGAGCCGTTGCCGGCGGCGGTGCCGCCTCCCGCGCCGCCGAGCGGCAGGCTGGGGGAGCCAGGAATCAGGGTGCTGTGTCCAGGGCTGGCTGCCGGACGTGCAGGGGCCGTCTCCATGGGCGGCAATTGGGGCGTAGCGGGCATCATTCCCATGCCGGAGGAAGGGCCGCCCCCCCAGGGAACGCCGGCCGGAGCGCTGGCACCCGGCACTGAGCCAAGCATGGAAGCGCTGCCAAACTGGGGCATCTGACCTTCAGGGCGCTTCGGAGGCAGGAAGCCGCCGCCAGAAGCCATCGGTGGAGGAGAGGCCTGGGCGGCACCCGGAGCGGGAATGGATTCCAGGATGGTCTGCCCCAGGCCCGGTGACTGCCAGGGAGGCGTCGGCGGAGTGGGCGCTGCGGCAGGCATCGGAGGAGCCATGCCTCCTGAAGGAAAACCGCCCAGAGGAGCCCCGCTCATGGGCTGGATGTGCTGCTGTTTGGGCAGCACGGGCATGGACGAAGCAGGGATGCTGGCCTGCGGCATGGCGGGCTGCGGCATGGGCATGCTCATGCCTGTCGGGGCACCGTAGGCCGCCGGGGTTCCAAACACGGGGGCCGCAGCAGGCGATGTCACGATCGTTCCACAAACCGGGCAGGGTCCGCTGACCCCGGCAAGATGCCCGGGCACGGTCAGCGTGTGCTGACAGGCACTGCATTGGAATTGGAGAACGTCGCTCATGGAAGGGAAGAGCCTCAGGCTCTCCGTAGCCGCCTAAAATCGCTCATGGGATCGATTCCGACAAGTCGGCTTTCAATCAAATTCATAATTTTTGGAAAATATCAGGGAAATCAAGGGGTGAGGAGTCGCTGAATGTCCTCGTACGTCAGCTGGAGACGGTCTGTTCGCCCTGAAAGCAGGGTTTCGACCAGGGCGGCCTTGGATTTTTGCAGTTCGAGAATGCGCTCCTCAATGGTGCCCTGGCAGATCAGCTTGTGGATGAACACCGGCCGGGTCTGCCCAATGCGATGAGCCCGGTCACTGGCCTGGGCCTCGGCCGCGGGATTCCACCAGGGGTCATAATGAATGACGGTGTCCGCCGTGGTGAGGTTCAAGCCTGCGCCGCCAGCCTTCAGGCTGATGAGGAAGACGGGAACCTCGCCTCTTTGGAAGCGCTGCATCGGAGTTTCACGATCCCGGGTGTCCCCGGTGAGCTTGACGAAGGTGATGCCGGCCTTTTTGAGCTCCGCCTCAATGATGGCGAGCATTTCGGTGAACTGGCTGAAGATGAGCACGCGATGGCCTTCGTCGAGCAGCTCCGGCAGCAGCTCCTCCATGAGGTAGGCGGTCTTGGCGGAGACGCCGAGCTTTTTCGCGGAGTCCGTCTTGAGAAGCTGCGGGTGGCAGCAGACCTGGCGGAGCTTCAGCAGCGCGTCGAGCACGATGATCTGGCTTCGTTCGAGCCCCTGGTGGCTGATCGCCTCGCGCACGCGGCTGTCCATGGCGGCGCGGATGGTTTCATAAAGGTCGGTCTGCGCAGGATCGAGCTCGACGGTGTGCACGATCTCGGTCTTGGGCGGCAGATCCTTGGCCACCGCACTTTTGGTTCGCCGGAGCAGCAGCGGCTGAAGCCTTTCGTTGAGCTGCTTCTGGCGTTCGGGGTCGCCCTCGCGCTCGATGGGTGTGCGGTAGTGGCTGCGGAAGCCCTCGGCGTCGCCAAGGATGCCGGGCATGAGGAACTGGAAGAGGCTCCAGAGCTCGCCGAGATGGTTTTCCATGGGCGTGCCGGTGAGACAGAGGCGGTGGCGTGACTTCAGGCTGCCGCAGACCTGGGCGGCCTTGCTCTTCGGGTTCTTGATGTTCTGCGCCTCGTCGAGCACGACGATGTGCCAGTCGATTTTCCGCATGGCGACGGCATCGCGCACGAGCAGCGGGTAGGAGGTGATGACGAGGTCATGCCTGCCGATGCGGTGGTAGTCGGCGTGCCGGTCCTCGCCGTGGAGCAGGAGCACGTTCAGGGCGGGCGTGAAC
This sequence comes from uncultured Prosthecobacter sp., assembly GCA_964642905.1. Lineage (GTDB taxonomy): Bacteria > Verrucomicrobiota > Verrucomicrobiia > Verrucomicrobiales > Verrucomicrobiaceae > Prosthecobacter. The sequence goes on along the minus strand of CAZXPU010000099.1, from coordinate 10,643 downwards.
TTCGCGGCTTCGCGGGCCCAGTTCCGGATCACCGAAGTCGGTGCCAGGATAAGCGCCGGCTTGTCGAGCCTGCCCGCCTCCTTTTCCATGAGCAGGTGAGCGAGAGTCTGCAGGGTCTTGCCAAGACCCATGTCGTCCGCCAGCACGCCGTTGAGCCCGAACTCGCGCAGGAACTGCAGCCAGGACAGGCCTTCGAGCTGATAGGGTCGCAGCTCCGCCTTCAATCCGACAGGCGGTGCGACCCGCGTCAGCTCCTTGAAGCCCGCAAGACGTTCGCGCAGGGCGCCCAGCTCCGCCGGGGCGCGAATCGGCAGTCCGTCGAGGCTTTCGAGCTGGGCGGCGCGCAGCTTGTCCAGATGCAGCCTGCCGTCCCTGCCGCGGGCGGGCCGGCCGCCCAGCAGCTCGTCAAGAAAGCGCAGCAGCACCAGCAGCCGGCGCGCTGGCACCGACAGAACGTCATGACTGGGAGGCGGCAGTGCGAGCAGGTAGCGCTGGTCGATGTTCTGCTCCAGCATGGCGGTTGTCAGCCCGCGGTCGATGCAGTCCACCAGGATCGGCACCAGCGACACTCGCCTGCCCTCCACCTCGATGCCCAGGTCGAGCGCAAAGCTTTCCCCCGCCGCCGGACCGGCCTGCAGGTCGGTGTACCAGGCCTCCTCATCGACCTTGCGGATGGCGTGACCAAAATCATCGCTGACCTGCACCTGCCAGCCCTCGGCGCACAGGGCGGGCACTTGGTCCTCCAGAAAGCGCGCCCAGAAGATCGCCTGTTCCGACTCAGGCACGGTCATCAGCGGCTGCACGGTCTCACCGGCACTGACATCGGGCATGACGTCGCGCATGAGCTGCAGCCCGGTCTGCATCAGGTCGGCGACCAGCAGGCGCTCCATGCGCAGGTTGCGGGTCAGGACCTGCGTGGCGCCATCGTCACCCGTCCAGCGTGAGCCCGTGCCGCGACCCAGCATTTGGAACACATCGGGGCATCCGTCATAGGCCACCCTGGGTTCGGCAACGCCGATGGAAACGGATGCGTTGGTGACGACGCTGCGCCCCGGCTTCAGCATGGGGCGCTCCAGGGTGACACGGCGCAGGTGCAGCCGGGGACGCGGCCGGTCGTTTTCCAGCATCACGATGCGCTCCTCCTCAGGCGGCTCCTCCCTCACCGCCCTGCCCTCCCCCTTGTCGGCGATGATCTGCACCAGCTTTTGCAGATCCGATCCGCCGAGGGCGAACATGACGGCGGCGGCATGCTCGCAGAGGGCGCGGCTGCCGAAGCAGCTGCAGCTGGCCGCGACCTCAAGCTCACCCTTGGGCGTCAGGCGCAGGGTCACCCGGGGCTCGTGGAAAGTGGCCTCGGAGGGGCCGCTTTCAGCGGCGATGTCGAGCTCCGTGAGATCAGTCGTCACAGCCGACCTGAGGCGCAGGTGGCCGGTTTTCACCAGCTTCGCCGCCTGCTCCAACGCCGTCCTTTGGAACAGCCACATCCAGGCCTTGCGGCCAATCAGGGACCAGAACTGGGGAAAGGGAAAGGACGGGGAGTCAGACACGCGGCGAAGGGCGTGCTGCGCTTAGCGAGTGATTGGAAAAAGACAACCTCCGGCGGCCGGGGAAACCCTGAAATCAGGGCTTCGCCACACCGCTCAGACGAAAGTCGTCATATTCCACGTCCACCGGGTTGGTGGTGAGACTGACCAGCGACTTGGTGTCATGCGCGATGCCGGCGGACTGGAAGCTGCCGATCTCCTTGCCGTCGATGCTGACCGTGATGCTGTCGCCCTGGGTACGGACGAGCAGCGTGTGCCAGTCCTCCAGGCTGACCTTCGCCGTCACGCGCTTCTGCTTGGCGGCGAGCATCTTCTTCTCGTCCTCAGTGAGCTGGTTGGCCTTCTTGCGGTCATAGAGGCCGCCGGTGAGGTCGAAACCGCCGGTCTTGGCGTCGGCCATGTTGATGCCGGTGGGGCTGATGGTGGCCTGGCAGATGTGACCGGCGTGGGAGCCCTTGTAGTTCTTGTCGTCAAACCAGACGTTGAAGCTCTTCGCCTTGTCGCTGACGAAGCGGAACTTCACCGACACCTCCAGGTCGCGTTCACCGTCGAACTTGATGTTGTCCACGGCGCTGTGATCCGAGGTGGGGGCGGTGATGCCGACCAGCACGCCGTTTTTGACGACGCTGGAGCTCTTGTAATGCCCCCAGCGCGCTCCGAAGCCTTCCGAGGAAAAGTCATCGGCAAAGATGACGCGGCTGTAGTCGGCGGCGAAAATCTGGCCGGCGGCCAGAAGGGGAAGCAGGGAGGCGAGGGCTTTCATGGGCGAATCAGAACGCTGCAGCCGCAAGGCAGTTTGCAGAGACTGCGACGGGCGGGTGGAAAGCGTCGCCTGCACGGCCGGGAAAGGCTTCAGGGCAGCCGTTTGCGCTTTTCCGAAACCCGAGTAGGCAATTAAATTACAATTATTATTGTAATTATAAGCAAAGCCGCGAAATTGCGCCCCCTTGTCATGTCGGCCGCCACCGTCAGCAGCATTTCCTTCATTGAATCACCCACGAGAGCCAAGTTCAGGCGCTCGGGGCTGTCCTGGCTGTTGCTCCTGCCCAACCTGGCGGTGGTTCTGCTGCTGCCGATGTTGTTCATCAGTCTGCTGCTGGTGAGCTGCTGGTGGCTGGTCATGCAGACGCATGACGCGATCAATGAATTCGCGCTGGGGCACCTGCCTGCCTGGCGGGCCGGAGCCCAGCTGTGCCTGCTGTCGCTGGGTTATCTGAACTGCCTGCTGCTGTTCAAGCCGCTGTTTGTCAAAGCGCCGCGGCGGCCCTCGACGCGTCTGCTGAAGGCGATGGACCACCCGGAGCTGTTTGAGCTGCTGTCCGACCTGCAGAAGATCAGTCACTCCATGACGCCTTCGGAGGTGCAGGTGGACAACTCGATGCGGGTGCGGATGAAGGTGACGCAGGGAGTGTTCGGCTGGCTGAAAGGCCGGACGGTGCTGGAGATCGGTCTGCCGCTGGCGGCCTCGACTACGACCCGCGAGCTGGCGGGAGCGATCATCAACCAGATGGCGAGGCATCCGGCGGGCCTGCATGGTCGGCTTCTGCAGATCTTCAGCGGCATGAACGCCTGGCTGGACTGGGCAGTTTGCCGACGCGATCCCTGGGAGCAGGCACTGGCCCAGGCGGTGAAGAGCGCGCCCAAACGCCGAGGGCTGCCAGTGCGGCTGGCGCATGCGTTTGTATGGCTCACCCAGCGCCCCGTCTGGGTGTTCATGGCCGTGGCACGAGTGGCCAGCGCGGGACCCATGCGGCGCATGGTGCGCGATGCGGACAAGTGCGAGGCGAAGATCGTCGGCTCCAAGGCTTTTGCCGAGGCGCTGCCCGAGCGGGGCCGGTTTGAACGCGCCTGGCAGGAGGCCGGCCGCAAGGTGCAGGAAGGCGTGAAGGCGGAGCGGCTGCCGGATAATCTGCCGCTCCTGGCCGCCCGCCACGCCAAGCCCACGGGACAGAAGAACCGGGGGAATGAGGAGGGCGTTGATTCCCAGGGATCGTTGTTCTGTCCGTCGGATGAGGCGCGGATCCGGCATGCGCTTGCCTGGGACTTCAAGCCGTTGATGGAGGGAACGAGCGAGGCGTCCAGCCTGTTCCGTGACTTCAACGACCTGGCTCGGCAGAGCACGCAGTTTTACTACCAGCAGGACCTCGGGCTGAACCTATCCCGCTGCCGCGTGGTGGCGGCGGAGGAGACACTCAAGCAGCGCCATGTGGAAACCGCCTCCTTTGGGTTCATCGAAAGGTTCTTCCAGGGCATGGCCGATCCTGACCGCGTGGTCTGCGGCCTGGTGCAGAACACCTCCGCCGCCCATGACCTGCCCAGCTTTGTCGCCGAACTGAAAAGCTGCCGCCAGTGGATGCCGGGCGTGGTGGATCAGGTGCGCATGCTGCGCCGTGAATGGAGCAAGGGCTGGCAGCGCTGCCGTGACCTGGAGATGGGCCATGCCTTCGCGCTCGCCGGCATGCCGCTCGACAACCATCAGTATGGCGTCGCCGCCCACTCGGCGCCGCTTTACCGCGAGGAGCATGACTCCCAGGCGGTGTCGCTTTCGTTCACCGAGGAGTCGCTGGTGCACTGCGAGGCCAAGCTGGAGTCACTGCTCACCGCCGCTCTCGGCCTCGTGGCGCTGTCACCACCGCACACCCTGCCGGAAGCCCTGGCGGCGCGGGCGGCGGAGCTTGAATGGCAGGCTGGGCTGTACGTCGTCCTGGGCCAGCAGCTGGCGCACATGCGGAACCTGACCACCCTGTTCAACGCCTACCAGGCGCTCGGCCTTCGACATGTCGGCGCCTCGATGCCCCTGGGTCTGCCGGAAGCCCTGCGCTATCTCGCGCCACGCATCGCGCGGCTGGCCGGCCAGTCTTTGCAGCCGCTCCAGGCCGTGCCTTCACGTTCAGCCCCAAACCTGGCCGCAGAACTCTCCGGCATGGACCCGACGGAGGCGCTGGCCTTCCTCGGCAGGGACTGGGACCGGCTCGGAACCACCCAGGATCTGGGCATCGTCGAAGCCGTGGCGCTGGGCCAGCTGGTGGAGAGGTTCAGCGACCAGTTCTTCAGCCTCTACCACCGGGTCTTTGACTGGCTGAGCGAGACCGCCGAGATGGCGGAAACACATTTTGTCAGGGCTTGAAGTTCGCCTTCTCCGGATCGCCGCCCGCCTCGATGAAGGCGAGCAGATCCAAAATTTGTTCGGCCTTCAGCGCATTGAGCAGGCCGGCGGGCATGGGTGACACCTCGGACACGGAGCGTGAACGGATCAGGCTCCTGCCGATCTCCACCATCTCGGGGGCCAGCGGGCTCGGCCTGAGGATGACGCGCTCGTCGTCCTCGCCCTCCAGGCTTCCGGTCACCGTTTTCCCATCGGTCCTGACCACGGTGACAAAGCGGAACTTTTCATCGACCACCTTTGAGGGGTTGAGGATGTGATCGAGCAGGTCCCGGCGGCCGAAGCGTGCGGAGACCTGCACCAGTTCCGGACCAAAGAGTCCGGCAGGCAGGCTGCGATCCCGGCTCATCGTGTGACAGAACACGCACTGCGCGGTGATGGCGGCGGCGCGGCCGCTGGCAAAGGAACGTCCCCGGGCCACCTCCGACAGACGCGGCTCCAGGTCCTCCAGCTTCCAGACCCGGAAGGTGTGGCCGGGCAGGGCGTGAGGGGAAAGCTCGGCGGGCTTGGGCGGATGAATGACCGCGGCCAGGGCGGTCATCTGCTCGGCAGGCAGGGCGGCGGCCATCTCGCTGCGCGTGTCCTGGATCGCCTTGAAGTAGCTGCTGGCGCCGTTGAGCTTTTCAGCGCGGTTGAGCGCCTCGAACACCACTCGTCGCGAGTCCACGGCCCAACCTTCTTTGAGATAACGCAGATGAACGGGGTAGAAGACCAGGTCCTCGCTGGCCGTGGCGTCCTTCAGCAGGGCGAGGGCCTCCTCCAGAACCTGCTTCGATCCCAGACGCACAAGCAGCCGGCAAAGCTCCTGGTTCTGCTCCCGCGTTTTCGCCGGGAACAGCGGATCCAGCCAGGCGAGCAGCCGATGCCTGTCCGGCTCGGAGGCGTCGCCAAGCCTGGCCAGAGCGACGCTCAGCGTGCGCAGGCAGGCAAGGCGCCGGTCTTCATCAAGATCCTTCCAGGACAGCGAGTTCAGGCGTTGAAGAATGCCCGGCAGGTCGGAGGCCTGCCCCGTGCGGGCAAGCGCCAGGCAGCCCAGGATGCCGCGCCAGCCGTTGCTTTCCTCCAGGATTTCCTGCTTCCAGGACGCGACCGGCATCTGCTCAAGCGCCAGTCGTGCGGCATAACGAATGAAGCGATCTTCGTGCTCGAGGGCGGGCAGGATGACGGCCAGCGCCTGCTCGCGCTGTCCGGCCTCGACACCTCCGTGCCAGGCTTCCAGGCGCCGCCTCAGCGCACGCAGTTCCTTCGCCTTCGGGTCTTCCTTCAACTCCTCGCGAACCACCTCTCCGCCGGTCCATGTCACGCGATACAGGCCGCTCTGCGTGCCGCGTCCGCCGGTGATGAACCACAGCGCGCCGTCCGGGCCCACGCAGGCATCGGTGACGTTCAACGGCCGACCGGCCACAAAGGTCTCCTGCGTGCCGGTGTAGCTGGCGCCGTCGGGACTGAGATGCACGGCGATGATGCGCCCGTAGCTCCAGTCGAGAATGTAGAGCGCCTCCTCATACCGGGCCGGGAACTTCAGGCCGTGGCCGAAGCAGATGCCGGTGGGCGATGACAGGCCGATGTCCACTGCGGCGGGCAGCGTGTCGGCATACCAGGCGGGGAACCTGCCCGTGCCGCGACGCCAGCCGAAGTCGGCACCGGACACGACATGCAGAACACGCGTCGGCATGTACCACGAGGCGCCGACATCCCGTTCCATGTCCGCGTCGAACGTGAACAGCTCGCCCTCGCGGTTGAAGGCGATGTCGAGCGGATTGCGCAGGCCGCCGGCCACCAGCTCAATGCGGCTCGTCTGCGGATCGAAGGCCACTACATGCCCGGCGGGCAGCTCAACGTTGCCGTCAAACATGCTGCCGTCCCAGGGATTCGGCAGCACCTGGTCCCAGGCGTAGTTTTTCAGCGGCGAATCCCCGGCGATCGGGCTGGGCAGCAGAACGTTGTTGCCATGCGCGATCCAGATCCGCCCGTCGGGCCCAAGCTTGATGTGGTTGCGCCCATGGCCCACGCCACCTTCGCTGTGCATGAGCTCCTCCTTGTGCTCATAAACACCGTCGCCGTCAGTGTCGCGCAGACGATAAAGGCCCTTGCTGTTGTTGGCGTTGGCATACAGCACGCCATGGGCATGCAGCAGGCCGCGGCATTCGAGCAGGCTGTCCTCGACAACTTTCAAGGAGGCGGCGGAGGTCGCATGCACGGCGTCATCCAGGCGCAGCAGGCCCTTCTTCTCCCGGGCCAGCGTCAGGCCGCCCCGCGGATCAAAGGCCATCGCCACCCAGGAATCCTCGCCCGGCTGGGCGGATCTGACGAGCTCGGCCCTGAAACCGGGCGGCAGGGTGAAGCCGGCGGGATCGGTGGCCTGGTTCTGCGAGCCCGGTTTGGCCAGCTGCCAGGAGTTGTAGGCGTCGAAGGTCTTCTTCAGGTCGAAGGGATTCGCCGAACCTGCGGCGTTCACCAGGCCGAGGTCGGTCACCTTTCCCCGGGGCGAGGTCCAGGCCCCATCGGTCACGCGCCAGCTCACGGCGGCGAGGTCGCCGTTCACCTCCAGCAGCGCCGCGACACGCAGCCCGACCGCCTGGAAGCTGAGTTGGTTAGGCCCGGCCTGGACCTGCGCCGTGAGGTCGATGCTCTGCGCCGGCTGCTCGCGCGTGGCGGGCACCTGGCGGACGGACCGGCCGTTCAGAAGGATCTCGGTGTCCGTGTCGCAGGCGATGAGCAGGATCGCCTTCAGCAGCCGCGCCGGAACTTCAAAGCGGGTTTCGACCCGCCCCTGCGTGCTGTCACCGGCCGAAACTCCGATCCAGTGGGGTGTCGGCGGCTGGTTGGCCATCTGCGCCTTCACGGCCAAGGCAGCCAACAGCGTCGGGAGGATAAGCAACAGGACCCGCATCATAGGTTGCAGGAATCAACCCCAGAAGGGACTTCCTTTCACGCTCCTGCGAAACCCGTTGGAAGCTCATGACTACATAAGTCGTGATGGGCTTCAGCCCGTCACGACCCCCGATACAACCCAGCACCATCAAAGGCCCTTCCACGCGGTCACGAGCTAAAGCTCATGACTACTTTCTCCCCCGCTCCACCCAGCTTGGCGTTTGGCATCTTGGTCCTTCCTGGGTCATCGGATCCTGGTCATTGGGCCTTTTCCTCCGCCGCGGCTTCGGCCGCAGGCTCCGGCAAAAAAGTCCTCCCATCGGCTTCTGCTCAAAACTGCCAGCGCAGGTTCACCGCGCCAAAAGGAGCCGCCTTCAGGGTCTCGTTGGCCAGCACGCGGTTGCTTGAGTCCCGCAGCTCCAGCTCACCGCCCACGTTCATGCCGGTACGCAGCGACAGGCTGACGCGTTCCGTGATCCGGTAGATCACCGAGGCGGCTGTCTGCCAGCCTTTGAGGTCCACGCGGTTCACCCCGGGATCCTCCACATCCCAGGAACCGCCGCTCGGGTAGGCGCTCAGGCTCAGGGTCACACGATCCGTCGCACGCCAGCCCAGGACGACAAAGGGCGGCGTCACCTGCACGATGAAGTTGCCCGGTTTCCAGATGAAACCGAGCGCGGGCACGATCATGCCCTCATCAGCGCCATACTGGGCAAACGTGCCCCCGGCGACGCTGAAGGTCTCCGAGAAGCGGTAGCCCAGCAGGCCCAGCGCTGAGATCTCGAAGTCATCCCAGGACACTCCCTGGAAGTCCGTGCCCAGCCCGGGTGTCACAAAGCCCAGCCCCCACCAACGGGACTGCTCCGGCCGCCAGAACAGGCCGGCCTGAACCTCGAGCGTGTGGAGCGTTTCGTTTTGCAGGCCGGCGAGGCCGTTGAAATCCAGCTCCGTGAGGTTGTAGCCCAGGGAAAGACCCAGACGCAGGTCACCCATCTTCCGGGTCAGGACCGGCAGGATGGTGCGCGTCTCAAAGAAATCGAGGCCGCCGTCACGGTTCGCAAAGTCCTGCGTGTCCATGAAGGTCACGTCCACCATGGCCCCCGGCCTGCCGAAACCGAAGGCAGCGGGGTCAATCAGATCGACGGATGACGAGGAGCCCGCCTTGCCCTCTGCCGCAAACACGGAGGCGGGCGGCATCGCGAAGAGGCACAGGCATCCGATGAAGCATGTCACAGGAGCACGAAGAGAAGTGAGAATGGGGTTCATGGGGGGAGTCGTCACCAGACAGAAATCATCCGGCGCGGTGGAATACGGACGAACGGCGGCAACGGGTGAACACGAATGCGCAGAAGCGGCGAGTCGCCTGAAATGGCTTCATGCCAGGGCGATTCACAGCGACCGGAGCAATCACCGGCCGTTCACCAGATCATCGCACAGCGCCTCGTGCGACCACTGGCCTGCCGACGCCTTGTAGGATCAACGCCCCTTGAACAGGAAATGTTGAGGCAGAGCGTGTTGGATCAGCGTCGCCCGGCCCGGGCGGCTTCCTTCACATCCGTGACGGCCATGTTGATTTCAGCCACCACGCTGCTGGCGCTGCCGGAGCCCAGGGCAAGCTTCTGAATCAGGCTCTTGGCCTTGTCGATGCGGTCGATGGCGGCCGTCCGGTGACTGCCCTTGTTCTTGGCGGCGTCCTCCAGGTATTTTCGGGCGGTGTTCAACGACACCGTGGCCTCGGTGAGGGCCTTTTTGGAAGGGGCCGAACCGGAGACATCCACCTTGTCCATCTGACGTCGGGCCGCCATGAGGTTGCGATGCGCGGCGCTCAGCTTCGGCTGGTTCGGATACAGGTCGGCGGCAAGGCTGACAGCAGCCATCATCAGGGACAGCAGGGCAAGGCGGGCGATGCTTTTCATAAGCGGGTGAAGCGTTCCCAAAAAATCGTCCTGCCTTTTACCAGAACCGGCCGAAGCAAGGCAAGTGCAGGATGAACCGCTCCCTGCGACAAGCCCCCTTTTGCAGGAATCAAAAGGCTGACAAAAGAATGGGTTGTTCCATGGGCCCGTCGGGTCTTGTACAACTTCAAGCCGTCACTCATCACCCGCCAATCCAAGGCATCCTCAAACGCCCCCCTGGGCGGTTCCATTCAGGCTCAACTCACTTGAAAGCATCCATGTCATCCATGATCTCGGAAATTCAGGATCGAGGCTTTGCCGTGGTTCGGGAATTGCTCTCCCAAAGGGAGGCTGACAAACTTGCCTTTGATCTGGGCCCCCCGTCTGGAGCGGGCAGGAGGGGGATGCTAGCCCTTCCCTTGGTGAAGGAGCTGGCAACCTCCGAGGCCTTTCTGTCGGCGGTCAGGGAGCATGTGCCTGGCACACCCCAGGCCGTCCGGGCGATCTACTTCGACAAGTCGCCCGGCGCGAACTGGCTGGTTGCCTGGCATCAGGATTTGACGATTTCCGTCACCCATCAGGCCGAGGCACCCGGCTTCGGCCCGTGGAGCCTGAAAGACGGCCTGATTCATGTGCAGCCTCCAGCCGAACTGCTTCAGACCATGATCACCCTGCGGCTGCACCTAGACGACACCGACGAATCCAACGGTGCCTTGCGGCTTCTGCCAGGTTCCCATCGGCACGGCCGGTTGACCGCAGCCGACATTGAACGTCTTCGCGGCCTCATTCCCGAGGAGATGTGTTGCACCAGCAAAGGCGACGCCCTGCTGATGCGGCCGTTGACCCTTCACGCATCAGGCCGCTCGGTTTCAGACCGACATCGACGCGTCCTGCACATTGAATACGCCGGCACAGCCCTGCCCCATGGGCTTCACTGGAATGAGTCCGCATAACCGCGACACCCAGACATCGAGCCAGAAGAGATCACTCATGCAGACAAGAAACGAGTGCCTTTGGATCTCAGCACGACTGACAATCTTTGGCGGATTGAAGAGGACCTCCTGCATGAGCACCCCCTGCAGTTATTTCTGCCCGTAATTCAACTCGCAAGCTGGTGCCTGAGACAGGACTCGAAGCAATCTCCGGCCTCGCAAAATCAGGCCTTCC
>CAZXPU010000098.1:0-21260 GCA_964642905.1 uncultured Prosthecobacter sp. | reverse complement strand
TTGCCACCCTCATGCTCTCAGCCATCTTCACCAAAAGTTAATAACAGGCTCTAAGTCCTTTTTAAATGAATGAGTAATTTGGATGATCCAAATTGCTGCTTAGAAATTGACGAATGAAGGTGCTCAATAAATCAGTGCCGTGACTGATTCATTGTAGCCTTGATTTCTATGCTTTGATCTGGGTTCAAACCGGATACTGCCAGGGCCCTCGATAGTCCCGGCGAAGAAGCTTGGAGGCTTCCGGGTCACCGATGATCTGCTCTTTGTCCGCATCCCACTGGAGGCTGCGGCCGGTGCGCCAGGAGATCATGCCTAACAAGGGCAGGCAGCTGGATCGATGGGCGCTTTCAATGTCGGCCACGGGAGCGCGGCCTTTGTCGATGGCATCGATGAAGTCGGCCCAGAGGGCACCGATGTTATGTCCGTCGCCTTCGGGTTCCTGGAGCTGGTTGTCACCGTGGCTGACCGGGCTTTTGCCGTCGGCGGGATAAAAGGTCCAGCCGTCCTTCCAGCCGATGTGCAGGGTGCCTTTGTCACCGTAGAAGTAAGCTCCGACATGATGTTTCTCGGCACCATTGCCGGCGAACTTGCGGTGCTCCCAGACGGCGGTGAACTGTTCGAACTCGAAGGTGGCGACCTGATGGTCGGGAGCGTCCGTGGTCTGTTCCTTGTCGTTCAGCACAGGAGCCCCAAACACGGGCCTGCCACCGGTGCAGAACACCTTCTTAGGCCCCTTCTCACCGCTCCACCAGAGCACCTGGTCGAGCCAGTGCACCCCCCAGTCGCCCATGGTGCCGTTGGCGTAGTCCAGGAAGTTGCGCCATCCGCCGGGATGAAGCTTGGTGTTGAAGGGGCGCAGGGGGGCCGGGCCGCACCACATGTCCCAGTCGAGGCTATCCGGGACCTTGCTGTTGGGTTTGGGCTGCTCAGGGCCACCCTTGCTGTGGGCGAAAAGACGGACCATGCCGACCTTGCCCACCTTTCCGGAGCGCAGGAAGTCCATGGCGGCGACATGATGGGGGCCGATGCGGCGGTGCAGGCCGACTTGGACGACGACACCGGCCTTTTGGGCGGCGTTCACCATGGCCCGGCTTTCGTGGATGGTGTGGCCGGTGGGTTTTTCGACATAGATGTGGGCTCCGGCCTGGCAGGCGGCGATGCTCTGCAGGGCGTGCCAGTGGTCCGGGGTGCCGATGATGACGATCTCGGGCTTGGCCTCCGTCAGCAGGTCGCGGAAGTCCTTGAACCCCCGGGGCTCGTCGCCGCTCTCGGATTTGACGTCCTCAATTCCGTTGTTGAGCACATTTTCATCGACATCACAGAGGGCGACCACCTTGCAACGGCCGGAGGCCATGGCCTCACGCAGGATGTTCATGCCCCACCAGCCGCTGCCGATGAGGGCGGTGCGGTATTTCCGGCCTTCAGCCCCCAACAGGGGCAGGCTGGCCAGCGAGAAGGTGGTGGCGGAAGCGGAAGTGAGAAAGGAGCGGCGCGAGGTCACGGGCATGGTTCAGCTTCAACGGTGCGAGGCGGCCGGGTCAATCTTGGAATCGCGCCCCCTGACAAGCCGCTTGCGTTCCCGGGGCGGCATCGGTATCAGCCCAGCCCGCAATGCTCACCAAGCGCATCATCCCTTGTCTCGACGTCAAAGAAGGCCGTGTGGTCAAAGGCACGCAGTTCCTGCAGCTGCGCGATGCCGGCGATCCGGTGGAGTGTGCCAAGGTCTACAACGCCCAGGGCGCGGATGAACTGGTGTTTCTGGACATCACCGCCAGCCATGAGGAGCGGAAGACGATGATCGACGTGGTGGCGCGCACGGCGGAGAGTTGCTTCATGCCGCTGACTGTTGGCGGTGGCATCCGCACTGTCGCGGACATGCGTGAAATGCTGCTGGCCGGGGCGGACAAGGTCGGCATCAACACGGCCGCGGTGAAGACGCCGGAGGTGATTGACGCGGCGGCGGAGGCCTTCGGCTGCCAGTGCCTGGTGGTGGCAATCGACGCCAAGCGCAATGACCGCGGCTCCTGGACGGTTTTCACGCATGGCGGCCGCAATCCAACCGAGCTGGATGCCGTCGAATGGGCGGCGGAAGTCTGCCGTCGCGGGGCGGGGGAGATTCTGCTGACCAGCATGGACTCAGACGGCACCAAGGCCGGCTACGACATCGCCCTCACGCGCGCTGTGAGCGAAGCGGTGACGATTCCCGTCATCGCCAGCGGCGGAGCGGGCAATCTTCAGCACATGGCCGATGTTCTCAGCCAGGGCAAGGCGGACGCCGTGCTCGCGGCGAGCATCTTCCATTTTGGTGAGTACACGGTCGGTGACGTGAAGCGCTTCCTGCATGACCATCAGGTGCCGGTGAGGCTGTGACCTGCCGATCAGGGACTGGCCTGGGCGGCTTTGACCAGCACACGAAGACCGTGCTCGTTGAGCAGGGCGATGGCGCCCCGGTCGCCGGAGTCACGGGCGGCATCGGCATAGGAGTTGAGGGCGTTGTAGAGGGATTCCTGGGCGGCGACGAGCGATTCGGAGCGCAGCCCAGGTTCATGAGACTTGTAGAGGCTTTCGATGGCGGTCAGGAAGTGGAAGGTGAACTCGAGACGCTTGGCATGATAGAGGGTCAGGCTGCGTGATCCCTCCCGGGCCCGGGTGTTGGCCCGGAACATTTCATTCATGGCCGTGGTGTAGAGTGTTTTGACCTCCGTCAGCCAGGCCGGGGCCGGGCCCTTGGCGTTGAGATGACGAAGCAGCATGTCAGATGCGGGCAGCCCCAGGGAAGGGTCGTTTTTGGCGATGACATCCGTCGCCTTGGCCACGGCCTGGAATCCCAGCCACATGCGTTCAGCAACGCCTTCACCACACATCGGGGTGACGAGGTCATGGAGGGTCTTTTCATCGGTGAACGCTGCCTGGGGCAGCACGGAGCCAGGCTGCGGCGGTGCGGTGATGACCTGGAAGCCAAGCTCTACAGCACGTTTGCGGAAGCGTTCGGTGATGGCGCTGATGTCGGGGTTGGCAAAGGTTTCCTGGCCCTGAAAGGCTCGGCGGCCTGCGGTGTCGCCATCGACCCGGATGGGCTTGAAAGGCTGAATGTTCTCGGGCACGGCCACGGTGGCGTAGTTCAACTTTTGCAGCTGCGGAAGCAGGGCTTCGAGCTCCGCATCGTTCCAGGCCTCCTGGCCGAGGGCGGAGCCGGTGTAGCCGTTCCAGATTCGTTGGCCGGTGGCAGGGGCGGCTTTTTCAAGGCCGGTCAGGCCTGAGCTGGAGCCCGCGCCGCCGATGGCAACGGTGGTCGAACTGCCACCGCTGGACGCGATGCAGAAGAGGTTTTCCCGGGTGCGGACATACAGCCTGCCATCGGCGATGGCGGGGGTGGCGATGATGTCCTCGCCGATGTCGTTTTTGCCCAGAACCTTGAGTTCGGGGCCGTCCTCAAGGACGACGACAAATCCGTTTTTGCCGGCGATGTAAACCCGTCCGTCGGCGGCGATGGGCGAGGCGTAATAGTCGCCGAAGTTGCCGAGGCGGCTGCGCTCCCAGAGCAGCTTGCCGTCGCGGGTGTCGTAGCAGCTCGACATGCCGCCGCTTTTCACCAGGTAAAGCCTGCCATTGTAATAGAGCGGGGAGGACAGGTTGGACGGTGTCTTTTGATCTTCGTTCCAGAGAACGTGTGTCTGGGTCACATCGCCAGTGCCGCCGCCGCGGATGGCCTGGATGATGTTGCCTCCGGCGGCCATGTTGTCGGGGGATTGGAAGGCGGTGTCGATCTCTTCAGGGCCGATGACCTTGTCCTTGTTCTTGTCGGAAAGGTCGAAGCGCTCATGAAATTCCCTGGGGGTTTCATCCCGGGCCAGCGTGCCGTCCTGATTGGTGTCCAGCCATTCCAGGAGGGCATGCTTCAGGGTGCGGGTGGAGTCGCCATAGCTCTGCACCGCGATGTAAATGACATCGCCATGGACGACGGGTGAAACCATGATTGTTCTCAGCAGGGTGTTGCAGGTCCAGAGCTCCCTGCCATTCGATGGATCGTAGCCCTTCAGCTTGCCGCTGCCGGCGACCACCAGGTCGGTGCGCCCGCCGGCGGTGCAGAGGACGGGCAGGGCATAACCGGCAAGCATGTCCTTGCGCAGGGTCTTCCAGCGCTCCTTGCCAGTTTTTGCATCCACGGAGACGATGAAGGGTGCCAGATCGTCATCCTGGCAGAAGATGACCTGGCCGTCGTGAACGATGGGGGAGGACGCCGCGCCCCAGTCCATGAGAAAGGCCGGGCGCGGCATGGAGTAGCGCCAGGCTTCTTTCCCGGTGGTGGCATCAAAGGCCAGCAGCCCGAGGGTGCTGAAGTAGACATAGACGCGCTCCCCGTCCGTGGCAGGGGTGGAGGAGGCGTGGCTGTTGGGCGGGGTGATGCGGGGCAGGGTGCCTGTGTCAAACTCCGTGCGCCAGAGCAGTCGACCGCTTGCAGCTTCGAGGGCGGCGACCGAGGCCTTCTGGCCCTCCGCCATGGCGGTGACGTAAACTCGACCCTCCTTGATCACCGGCGAGCCAATGCCCTCGCCAACCCGGGCCTTCCAGGCGAGGTTGTTTTCATGGGAAAAGTGCTCGGGCAGACCTTGGGAGGTGGAGATTCCGCTGCCGTTGCCGCCTCGAAACTGGGGCCAGTCCTCCGCTTGGATGAGCAGGGGCAGGGCGGCAAGGGCGGCGGCGAGGCGGTTCATGGAGTCCCATTTCTACGGTGGCCTGACCTGAAGCATATCAAACGCCTGCGCCTTGACCGCTCCGCCTGGCTCTGGACTATCTCTTCATCATGCGTGCCCGCATCATCAAAGACTTCCGCTTCGAAGCCGCCCAGACACTCCCCAACCTGCCTTGTGAACACAAGTGTACAAAAATGCACGGTCACAGCTTCAAGGTGGAGATCGCCATTGAAGGCGAGGTGAACCCGGCCATCGGCTGGGTTTACGACCATGCCGAGATCAGCCGTGCCATGAAGCCGCTGATGGACAGGCTGGACCACAGCTACCTCAATGAGATTGAGGGTCTGGAAAATCCAACGATTGAATACATGGCCGCCTGGCTCTGGAAACATCTGGCGCCCCAGCTTCCCGGCCTTGCCGAGATCACCATTCATGAGACACCCAGCGCGCGCTGTGTTTTTCGCGGTGAGTTTTGATGCGATCCAGACCTGACCGGCCGTGAATCCCTCCCTCAACGAAGCTGACTCACCCTTTGACCTGGCCCTGCGTCCGGGAAACTTCGAGGAGTTTCACGGCCAGACCAAGGTGAAGGAGCAGCTGCTGGTGATGGTGGAGGCCGCCAGAATGCGCGGAGAGCCTTTGGACCACGCCCTGCTCTGCGGACCGCCCGGCCTGGGCAAGACGACCCTGGCCAACCTCATCGCCACCTCCGTGGGATCGCGACTCCATACCACCAGCGGCCCGCAGATTGAAAGGGCGGGTGATCTGGCCGGCATTCTGACCAACCTGCAGGAACGTGACATTCTTTTCATCGACGAGATTCACCGCCTGCATCCGAGCATTGAGGAATATCTGTATCCTGCGATCGAGGACTTCCGGCTCGACATCATCATCGACCAGGGGCCCAAGGCCCGCACGATTCGGATCGACCTGCCGCCCTTCACCCTGGTGGGGGCGACGACCCGGGCCGGCATGCTGACCGCCCCGATGCGCAGCAGGTTTGGCATACCGAACCGTCTGGACTACTACACGGTGGAGGAACTGCAGCATATCATCATGCGCTCAGGAAGGCTGCTGGCCGTGCCCATCGAGGAAGACGGAGCCCGGGAGATCGCCCAGCGCTCACGCGGCACTCCGCGCATTGCCAACCACCTGCTCCGCTGGGTTCGCGATTATGCCCAGGTCAAGGCCCGCAGCGTGGTGACCCAGGAGGTGGCAAGCCTGGCGCTGACCATGCGCGAGATCGACGAGACGGGGCTCGATGAAATGGACAAGCGCTTCCTGGAGGCCCTGATCCACAAGTTTGACGGCGGTCCTGTGGGACTCAACAGCATGGCCGTGGCCATCGGCGAGGATGCATCGACCCTGGAGGACGTGCATGAGCCCTACCTGGTCATGCAGGGTTTCGTCAAACGCACGCCGCGTGGCCGGGTCGCCATGCCGGCCGCCTACCGCAAGCTCGGCCTGGTGCCGCCGCTGAGCGGGCAGACTGAGCTTTTTTGAAAAGGGGGGAGGCAAAGCGGCACGGAGGAGGGTTCCACCGTGCCGCCGGCTGACTTGTTTTCGGCTTAAGGTGCGCCAAGGAGGACGCGACCGCTTTCCGGATCAAGGACACCGGTCTTGTTGCCGATGAAAAAGCCGTAACCGCCCTTGTTGCCGCCCTTCTGCAGAAGGATGCCCTTGTATGCAGGCTTGATGCTGCTCCAGCTTGGCGGGCTGAAGGTGCCGACGAAGCTGCCCGTCGAAGCGGTGACGCCGAGGGTGAAAGTGGCGTTGGTAGCGGGGACTTTGGTCACGATATTGCCAAGAATGTTGATGGCATCCACGATCATGGGTCCACCGACGATCTCATTGCCTGTGAACTCAAGGCTGGCATTCTTGGTGCCGGCTGACACCGTCAGCGCCCCAAGGGTGTTTTGAACGCTCGTGGTCTTGTTGTAAAGCGCACCTATGGCGTCCACTCGGATGCCGTTCGGCCAGCCCGCCGTGTAAAGCTGGGTCGCCTTGGCCGCAATGGTGGTGCCCGTCACCTGAGTGACTGCCGGGCGAGTCCAAAGCATGTCGAGACCGGAAACATCCGTGCCTGCCTGCAAACTGTCAAAACTCAGCACACCGCTGAAGCTTCCCCCCTTGTTGGTGGCCGCCGCTCCCGGGGTGACCAACTGGGCAAAAACGGGCAGAGTGTCTCCGGCCACCATTCCACTGCTGGCGGTGAAGGCCGAGCCGTCAGCCAGAGTGCCGACAAGATTGGCGATGCCAAGGTTGCTGAGAGTGATGGTGTTGTAGCCGTCACCCTGGGGATAGCTGGTGGTGTCAACGGGGGGCGACTGCGTCTTTGAGGCAAGCGCCATCGTGAAGAAGCCCTGATTGACCGGGCCTGTGGCGGGGACCGCCAGGTTCAGCAGATCCGCATCAACCTTGTTGGCGTTGCTGTAGATGGTTCGTTTCACGCTGCCAGTGCTGGTGACACCTGACTTGGTCAGGCTGGCCTGTATCGCTCCGCCACTGAAGGTGAGTGTCAGACTGTGGCCGGTGCCAAAAGCAAGGGCCGACAGCTTGGATGTTCCGACGGTGAACAGGCTGCTGCCGTTGCCGTAGAAGGTTGCTGCAAAGGACTGAGTGAGGCCGCCTGCAAAGATCTTCCCCGAAAAGGCGCCTGTGGTGGCGGTCATCGTTCCTGTGATGAAACCGACGCTGTCATTGCTGATGTCCGCGTCATCGGCGGGTCGGACAATGCCATAGAACACATTGCCCTGGCCGGCCGGAGCGCTGAAGGGGTTGGCCACGAAATGTGCGGTCAGCCCGCTGACATCGGTGCTGGGCATGACAAAGTCGAGGATCGGGCCGGACTCAGTAAACACGGCAGGCGTGTTCGACCAATGACTGAAGACATAGCCGGCCTTGACTGTGGCAGTCAGCTTGACCGGGGTGCCGGGCAGCAGGGCGTACTCCTTTGGATTGGCGTTCACCAGGGTTGCCGCAGTGAGCATGGTCATGGAGGTCGAAGGAGTTGCGGCAACCGCGACAGTTCCGCCGAGGACGGTCGACCTGGACACGCCCAGAACATAACGCCTTGTGTAGGTGAAGGTGCGGGAAACCTCGGCGCTCTCAAACCCCTCGCTGTCAATGGCCTTCACCGTGATGGTGTTGCTGCCAGACTCGGTGGGCGTGATGTTCAAAGTCCATGGAACAACAGAGGTGCCGGAGCCGAGCACTGCGTTCACCGGCAGCGCGCCGTTCACCACCACTTCGACACGATCGATGCCAAAGAGCTCGTAGTCCCGAACATATCCGGAGATTTGATAAGGGGAGATGTTTGAAACCGCCGTGGTGGCTGCGCCTGGCGTCAGGATGGTCACGGCAGGATCCGCGTAGTGATAGATGCGAATGCCAGCCGATTCAGCTGTGATGGAGTTGCCTGAGGCGACATCGCTGAGCACGGCCCAGAAGATGTAGTTGGGCTGGTCTCCGGTTTTCGGAAGCAGGGTGATGGTGATGTCCTTGCTGGTTTCATCCTGGGCAAAGTTGATGATGGTGTTCTGCGCGACGTAATCGACCCCGGCCTGCCCCCCCTCATAGGTGTGCCTGAAGTTTTCCAGATGTGAGCCGTCCACGGTGGCCAGACGAATGCTCGTGGGATTGGTGCCTCCGGTCCTGTTCAGTGTCAGCGTCACCGAAGTGCTGCCTTGCTTGACGTTGTAATGCTCGGCGGAGTAGCTGAAGACGCTGGGTTCCACGGCCGTGCCTTGGATGGCAAACTCATACAAGGGTTCGCTTTCATCATCGTTGCCGATGACAACAATGGCATCCTTGACTCCGGTGGAGCTTGGCGTGAACTCGATCTCGAACGTGGTGAGTCCGGTGACAGCATCCAGAGGACTGCTGGGCGTGGACACCACGGTGAACTCTGACTCATGAGTGCCGATGATCTCGACGAACGGAGTGCCTGTCAGCTCAAGTTCGGCATCCCCGGTGTTGGTGATGGCAAAAATGCGGGAAGCCGAGCCCGTCAGTGAAACATAGCCGAAGTCCGTGTCGTCGGTGTCGTCGGGCGTGAGATCTCCGCTGGCAATTTCAATTCCATTGCCACTCACGGCGATTTCAGGAACGGTTCCTGTGCCGCTCAGGGCGACATCAAAGGAGGCCTCGTTGTCGTCGTCGCTTTCGACATGGAGGGCGGCGCTGAGCGAACCTGCGGATGAGGGATTGAAGGTGACGTTGAAAGTGCTGGTGTCCCCAGGCGCGATCACGCTGCTGAGAAGGGTCAGATCCAGGTCAAAGTCCGTGGCGTCCGTGCCGTCAATGGTGACGCCCGTGATGTTGAGGGCCGCTGTTCCATTGTTGCGGATGGTAAAAGTCTTGCCAGCACTGCTCTGGCCTTTCTTCACGCTTCCGAAAGCGATGCCTGAAACTCCATCAGTCAGGTTTGTGCCCGTGGGCTGCTCCAGGCCAATCTCCGGGATTCCAGGCGTGGTGAAGGTGGCGACCGTGGTGTAGCTTGTTCCCAGCGCGTTGATGGCGTAGGCCTTGAAGCTGTACTGCGTGGCTTCCGTCAAGCTGCTGACATTCACCGTGAAAACACCTGTGGTGCCTGTCGCAGGGGCGTTGACGACGCTGATTCCGCCAATTTCAGGATCAGCGTTCAAGACGGTCTTGGAGTAGACCACTCCACGAGCCGTGATGGTGCTTGCTCCGTCGTCAGTGACATCACCACCCAGCGTGGCTGTGGATGGCGTCAGTGAATCACTGGTCGGCGTGGCCACGGTCGGCGGTTCGGTTCCTGTGCCTTGAATGACAAAGGTGTAGGGATCAGCGCTTCCATCGTCGTTGTCGATGCTCACCGTGGCGGTGGAATCACCGGAAGTGCCGGGATCAAAGGTGATCTGGAAGGTGGTCGTGCCGCTGGTCGCCGCAATCGGCGTGGATGGCTGCGAGGTCACGGTGAAATCCGTGGAACCCGTGAGTGTGACGTAATCTGGCGCGGTGCCGGTGAGGATAAGCTGGGCTGTGCCGGTGTTGCTGATCGTAAAGGTTCGAGTCACGCTGCCACCCGTCACCGGGGTGCTTCCAAAATCGGTGTGATCCGCAGTGGCTGGTGTTGCGTCACCATTCGTGATGGTCGTGCTGTTGCCCTTGACCGAGATCAGCGGGACTGTGCCGGTGCCACTGAGATTGATGTCAAAGGACCCTTCGTTCGCATCATCGCTGAGGATGTGCAAAACGGCGCTTCGGGCTCCTGCCGCGAGCGGAGTGAAGGAGACCGTGAACGTCGTGCTGCCGCCAGCAGCCACTGTCCCGTCCAGGCTGGTTAAATTGGTGGCAAAATCTCCGGAATGAGTGCCGTCCAAGGTCACATTGCTGATGCCAAGGTCTTCGTCGCCAAGGTTGCGGATGGTGACAGTCTTCGAAGAGCTGGTTTCTCCTTGCCGAGTGCTGCCAAATGCAATCGTTGAACTTCCATCGGCAAGGACCGTGCTGACTGGCTCTTCAACCGAGATTTCAGGCCCGTTCAGGACCACTGAAACGGAGTCGACTTTGGCACCACCATTGGCAGGCGTATTCCAATATTGATTGTGGATCGCCGTCACGAAATTGCTCGGCAGGACTCCCATCGCCGAAAGGCTTCCGGTCAGTGAGCCGGATGACATGTTCGGGGTTGCTCCAACAAATGACAGTGCATAGTTTGTGCTTGTTGTGTTAAGAACCACTTTCAAGCCCGACAAGTTGGTGCCCGCTCCCCATGTCCAGCTGGCAAGATCGGTTGAGGCGCCCGTATGATCGGTTGCAACGAGCTTGGCAGGAGGATTGGTGTTGCCTGACCCCGGACCATCATGCAGGGCGATCGCCACGTAAAGACCCTGGATCCCGGGTAGAAAATGGTTTGAAGTGGAGGTGGCAATCCGATAGCCTACCAGCAGGCGCTGACCGCTGGAATCACGATTGATGGTGCCAAACTGCCAGGTCAGGGTTGTTGAGGTGGCTTGGAATGGATTGACTGAGTTCTTGGACTGAGCCACCAAAGTGCCGACGCCAGACGGCTCAGTGTCCATGTTGAGCATCCCCGAAGACTCGGTTACCACTACCTGCCCATAGCTTGTGAAACCGGTGCCTGTGCCGTTGGTGTTTACTCCCAGGGTTCCGTCATCAAATTCATCGGAGATGATCGTCGTCTCTGCTGAAAGCCACGAAGTACAAGCTACAAACAGAAAACTTAGGACTGCATATTTCATGATGTATTTACAACTGAGTTAGGATAATTCGCTGAGTCTACATAGTAACCCTCCGTTATTGTTGCGATAGGCCAAAATTGAAAAAATGTGCAAAACTGAGCCTTATGGCTCAATGCTTATCAATAGTCCTAAGAAAATGTCTAAAGTTTAGCATTGAGAATAAAATACATCATAAAATTCACCAAACCAATTGGTTTGCCGGTACTTTTTCCTTATTGAATGCCTCCTTAACAATTTGACCATCTTTTAAGTAAAGGACACGATCTGCCATTCCAGCCATGTCGGCGTTGTGGGTAATGATTACAGCGAGCGTTCCCAATTCACGGTTGATGCGTTCCACCGCCTCTAGGACTGTGATGCCAGTGCTCACATCCAACGCGCCCGTGGGTTCATCACAGAGAAGAACTTCAGGTCGTTTGGCAATGGCCCTCGCAATGGCAACACGCTGTTGCTCTCCTCCACTTAGTTGGCTAGGGAAATGATTTAGTCGATGCTCGAGGTTGACCAGAGCAAGAGCCTCCTCCGGCTTCATGGGATTGCGGGAAATGTCCGTGATCAGGGCAACATTTTCACGTGCCGTCAGACTGGGGATGAGATTGTAAAACTGGAAAACGAATCCCACGCAATTGCGCCTGAACAGGGTGAGGGTGCGTTCGTCCCCGTCGGTCAGATCCCAGCCCTTATAGAGCAAACGCCCAGTGGTCGGCACATCCAGTCCACCCAGGATGTTGAGCAGGGTGGATTTTCCACTGCCGGAGGCACCGAGCAAAACCACCAACTCTCCAGCCTTGAAATCCAAATCCACCCCTTGTAGTGCAACGACATCAAGTTCCCCTGTGTGGTAGACTTTTCGCAATCCCCGGGCTTCGAAGATGGGGGCGTCTTCGGGCATTTGAGAAATCAGTGACATCCGCAACCGCCGCCACCACAGCAGCCGCCACCCCCCATGACTTCATCCAGGGCTGGCACGCTGCCCTTTTCCAGAGTCTTGGAAATGAAACTGTTAACGGTGTTGGCAACACTCTGAAGGGCATCCTGGGCCGCCATGAAACTTTGAATGCCCTCGTGTTGATCGGCCTGGTCCTGAAGGTCTTGGAAACGCGCGAGATCCGCGGCTTCAAGCTCAACGCCACTGCGATGTCGCTGCTCCAGGCTGCGCCCAAGGTTCATGACCTCACGGTACAAGGCGACGGCCTGATCGTCAGCCAGAAAGGCTTCAGCCGCTCCACGGGCGGACTGGATTTCAGGATCGGCGGCAATGATGGCGCAAAGTGACTCAATCTGGGCGGTGATGGCAGGAGCGATGGCGGGAGACATGATCTCGGCAGCCTAGACCGAATTCCAACGATGTCGAACACTTCTCCGTTGCCAGTGGTTCTCAAAAGAACTCGGCAGATCAGGGGGGGGACGGCAACCGAGAGCAGCGGTTTTGGGGGCTGAGATTCGAAACCATTTCATTCACGGGCGAGAGGGGGGCTTCAGGCCATCTGTGTGGAAGCCAATGAATCTTTGGTCAGCATGTGTGTCTGTGAATGATCGATCAGCGATCTGAAGAACGCATTGTCGGTATTTTTGCCGACATGACAGTCAGCTCACTTCCATGTGATGAATGGGGCATGTCATTCATTGAATTACCTCATTTTGCAGTCACGGGACATGACGTTTTGCAGCATCCAGGCCTGATGAAATTTCATCAACCGAGCCTCCGGAAGACGGGATTTTCCAGCAACAATCCACTTTGACACATCATGAATTTAAAAGTGTTTGTCCTTGATGCTCATCCGGTCGTCCAAGAAGGCATTCGAAGGGTCTTCAAGCATCAGCAGGAGATTCAGGTGTCGGGTGAAGCTGAGAATGTCCTCCAGGCGCTGGAAATCCTCAAACGCGAGCCTCCGGAGGTGTTGTTGGTAGATCCAGCCCAAGGAAATCATGATCCTTTGGAGTTTCTCGCGGCGATCCAGCAACAAGTTCCCTTGATTCCAATTCTGGTTTTCACGATGGAAAATGAAAGGCTCCTGGCCAGACGTTGCATGCAGGCGGGAATCATGGGCTACGTCAGAAAGACCGAATCTGTGGATCGCCTGCTCATGGCTGTAAAGCAGGTGGCGGCAGGTGGGATCGCCTACAGCACCGAACTCATCCAAAACATGATTGCAGGTCATGGAATCCGGCACGGCCTGCCCCGCAGGGCGGGGCCAGGTCAAATGCTCAGCCTTCGTCAGCTTGAGGTTTTTGAAATGATTGGCCAAGGCATGGACTCTCACTCAATCGCCGAAAGATTGAGCCTGAGTCCGCGAACCGTGGATGTTCATAAGGCCAACATACGTAATTCTCTCGGACTTGGATCAGCCAGCGAGGTCTTAAGGTCGGCCATTCTCTGGGTCAAAGACAAGGGCGATCATGACGCAGGGGCTGTTGTCGCCAGGATTCATCCAGAAGTGGAGGTCAGCGGCCAAAAGGTCAGATCTGCCGGCGCCTTGGAGGGCAAGCAACCTCAGGTGTACAAAAACTGAAAACGTTTAAAAGCGGACGATGAAAACGCTCTTTGCCAAATGTTTGGAGCCGCGAGGCATCGCTCTTGTCGTGGTGCTGGCGTTCATAGCCGTGCTTGTTTTGATGGCGGTTGCCGTGCACTCCATCTCTGAATCGGAGCTCAAGGCCGCACGCGTTCACTCCGACGGCCAGGAAGCCCGCCAGCTTTCAGAAGTTGCCGTGAACATCGTGATGTCCCAGCTTAGAAAGGCCACAGCTCAGGGCGGCAGGGCCATTGGTGAGAGAACATGGGTTTCTCAACCCGGACTGGTTCGTTGTTACGAAAGGACAGGTGTGAGCATGGAAGCCTACAAGCTGTATTCCAGCGGGACCATGATCTTGCGGAAGCCAGGCCAGGTGGAAAGTGCGCTCTTGGCGGATGCGCCTAATCCAAAATGGCGTCAGATGAAAGACCAGTACGTGGATTTAAACGCTCCGGTTTTTCGCACGGACACCGCAGGCACACCGAGGACTCTGTTCCCGATCCTTGACCCAAGGGCAATGTCAGACAAACCCACAGAGTCAATCCATGGGTTCTCGTACAAGAATAAGATGCTCAATGGGGCCGACCTTGAGGGGGTGGTGCTGCAAGGAGGTGACGCTCAAAGGGTTCCGATGCCCGTCGAATGGCTTTATGTGCTCCTGGATGGTTCTGTGGGGGTGCTGAATCAGGGCGGAAACTTTATCGGGGAAAGACCCGCCACACGCGAGAATCCAATCGTGGGAAGAATCGCGTTTTGGACGGATGATGAGAGTTCGAAAATCAACATCAACACCGCTTCAGAGCCCACTTATTGGGCGACCCCGATTTTTACTCATGAGCGAGATGCGGCTTATGCAAGGTATCAACCAGCCAACGGGGAGTTTCAGCGCTATCCGGGGCATCCTGCGACGACGGCCTTGAGTCCCGTTCTTTTCCCAAGTCAAACCCTGAATGCCGAACAAAAGGAATCCATCTATCAATTGATACCCAAAATAAGCACGGGCGGAAGTGTTGCCGGAACTCAATCCTACTTGGATCGGAATGTCACAGCTGTAAATCTAACCGCTGCCAGGGCTGAACGACTGTTTGCCAGTGTCGATGAATTGCTTCTCGCTGAAAACAGGACACCCAACCTGGTTGGTAGCTCACCTGTGACCGCCGAATGGCTGCAGAAAGCTGGATTCTTTTTGACCGCAAACAGCCGCAGTTCAGAAGTGAACCCCTTCGGCCTCCCCAAAATCTCCATCTGGCCGGTGAGCTACCGAGGTCCTGAATACAGAACGGGATTTGATCAATTGATGCTGCATTGCTCCACCCTGATGCAGGGTTCCGGAAAGCGCTCATACATATTTCAGCGCGGCTGGGCGGACTCCCTCAATCAGGATGTTGAACAGGGAGATAACCAAATCTTGTTAAACTACCTCAAACGCCTGTTGTCGGCACAGATTCCAGGTGGCTCGGAGAGTGCCTCAGAAACGTTTAAAACAAAGTATGACAAAGATCTTCCGCAGATATTGATCGAGATATTCGATTATATCCGTGGAACCAACCTGTGTGACAGCTTCCTGGCGCGCAATGAAGAAAAAATCTTGATCACTGGAATGAGTAAAATGCTGGGCTATGAACCCGGAACCACCCGAAGAACCGGCTTCAAAACATTCACGGATCCACTCAACTACGTGACTGCGAACGGCAGTGCCAATGCTGAAAATGGCCTGGCTCAAGGCAATGGCTATCCTGGACATGGACAAACAACACCCTCCCGTTGGAAGGTAAATGGTTATGAAGTCCAAGGAATCGGCAGGTTTCCCACCATTACCGAAGTGGGGCTGCACTTCATCTGCTGTGCAGATAATACTAATGACGCTGACAATAAGTTGGAGGAAAAGTATACCTTTCTAGGTAAGCCTGGAGGGCGAGGAGCCTCGAGAAAGTTTCCAATAAAACTTAAGGAACCGGATAATGAATCTAGGGAAGTAACCTACGATTACTGGTATTCGAATTTTCCTCCTAACCCAAGTCCTGACCCCAATGTCACAATGCCTGCCGCTGAGGATCTGGAAAAATATCCAACAACCAATGGTTATCCGTATGGTCCTGATAAAATGCATCCTGGTTATCAAAAGTTCAATTGGAATCATCAATTAGAGGCAAACAAGCCTTTGCGTCCTGGATTCCGCCGGGTTCAGGCCAGATTGTTGCTGGAGTTTTTTGTTCCCGCGCACGGCTATCCTGCCATTCAGCCTGAATTGACAGTAACGGTTTCAGGGCTTGGCAATCTTCGTTTGAATGGGGTTCCTTTGTTTCCTAACGATCGAGAATTTTTGTTCACCTCCAATGGCGACGTTCCGACTCACAACAACATTATCGGAGGCCATGGATTAGGTTTTAACTCTTTGATTGGCGAGCGACATTTGCCCGCCCGAGCCCCGATGCCTCCTGACCAAGGTTGGGGGAATCCTTTGTGGATCATCAAACCCGCGCAGATTGCGCAAACAGAGGATCTTGCCGTCAATAACTATAACTTAGTGAGTAATTTTGTTGATATTGAAGTGGGGATGGATGGAAACAAGCCGATGCTCATTGACGGTAGCGGAGCGTCCAATCCTTTGCGGATCGAGATTTGGAGCGGTCATGTCGGTAGGCAGGTGACAGCTTCTGAAACAAATGCGCAGTTAGTGCAAACGCTTCATGTTCCCATTTTTGATGATTCAGTGCAAGCTCCCACTCTAGTGCGAAACTTCCTGAAGGACCCGAAAAAAACTGATCCACCAGTTACCTCTAATGATCCTGAGCCCATATCTTATTGGACTTTTTATTCCAAGGGTGCCTTGGGATTCAATTGCAACGCGTATCCAGATTTTGACAAAAACAGTTCTTATTCAAACGGCGTATTTGGCGCGAATTCCAAAATAATGCGAGGCAGATTGTTTGAGCCGAATGCGGGGGCACTCGGAGCTGGAGGGGTTCCTTTCAAGGGGGCTGGTTTTTATGGCTATGATTATCCTGCAGTAGGAGTTTCAAGAAGTTTTTATCCAATTGTTGGGCCATCAATCACATTCAATTACATAATAAAGGCGGAAGAGAAATTCGGCTGTGATGTGGTTCAATCAGTGTTGATTGCTCATGGCGATTATCGCCATAGCGCATGTCTTGCGAGTGTTCCAGCCTCTGATTGGGTGGCTCATCGTTACTACGGGAAAAGGCGTCTGGCGCATAATTTCAAAAGACTTGTTAACACCCATCCGGGTTTTGATTATGGTGGATCGAGTGAATCCGATAAACATCTCTCATCGATCACTGTAAATTACCATCGGTATTGGAGTCCTGATTTTCCGAAATTTACAAGTGCAGCAACGTCAGCGCAAAGATTTGGAGATTTTGACAATAGTTTTCTTGCTTCAGACGGAGCTTATATCAACAAGCCTGATGAGGGGAATCTTAACCGTGTTACTTTTATGAACGGTGTTCTCCCATATTTGATTGAAAATACTGTCAATTCAGTGGGTGCGGGATTTTTCTCGCCAAACAGAATGCTTTCGTCACCGGTGATGTTTGGTTCTCTGCCTACTGGAGTCCATGGTAAAGTTCCCTGGAGAACTCTTTTGTTCCGACCTCAAAATAGTCATTTCGGTGCTGGTTCTTCGGTGGGTGGCGTCAGTCCTCCAGATCATTTGTTTCTTGAATTCTTCTGGATGCCTGTGGTTGAGCCTTATGCAATCAGCGGGCCTATGGTGACGGCGGGCAAGGTGAACATGAATTATCAAATGTTTCCCTTTACACACATACGCCGCGCGACTGGAATGCATGCTGTCTTGTCTGGCAGTGAATTCAGCGCCGTTCCAATCGGTGATGCAGATACTTATCACGTTGACAGGGGGTCAAGCGGTGTTGTTAAAGACCTGTATTACAGTGATGCTTTGGGTAAGATTTGGCACCATGACGTTGATGTCGAGAAAACACTCTCTCAGTTTGAAACGCGATTTAGCCAAGGGAAAGCATTCGTCTACCCGAGTGAAATATGTTCGATTTATTTGGTTCCAAAATCTTTGAAAACTCAAGTGTCTCGGGAGAGCCTTGAAAACTTCTGGAATCAGCATCGATTGACCGGGGACAATGTCCGGGAGCGACCTTACAGCAGCCTTTATCCAAGGTTGACGACTAAATCCAACTCTTACCGAGTTCACTGCATCGCTCAATCCTTGAAAAAATCAAGGGAATCTCCGACTGATCGAATGACTAACGAAGATCGTGTAACGGGCGAGTATCGTGGATCCACGCTGATCGAGAGATATCTTGACCCCTCTCAGCCAGCCATGCCTGACTTTGCTGATCCACAAAACAATCACACGTTAGATGATTTCCATCAATATCGAGTGATCGGATCTCATCGTTTTGGAAATTGAAAACATGCTGTGGGAAACCTTGAAGAGCGAATCAGGCCGACATTAGACATGAAAAATTACTACGAATTTAAAAGGGTTCTCGACAATGGGTTCACTCTTGTCGAGAGCACCCTTGCGACAAGCATTTTGGCTTTGGCAATCACCTCGATCCTTGGATTGATTCCGTTCAGTCTTTCAAATTCCCGTGAAGCCGGGGCAACCATGACGGAATCCTTGATTCATCAAACATTGATGGGGAGGATGAGCTTGGCGAAATGGTCTGGATTGGATGGCCAGGATTTGCTGAGCCAGCAGTTCAACGAACATCAATACTTTTTCGACGACCAGGGTGTTGAGGTTTCGCCCTCAGGTGTTCAAGGATCGGGGCGAATCATATATATGGCTCAGATTAGGGTTCATCCCCGCGATGTGAAGCTTCCGGCGGCAGAGGGTGGAAGTGTTCAGACGGGCCAAAATGATCCTTATTTGCGTCGAGTGACGCTGCTCATTGCTCCCGCCAGCGGCCCTGGCGCCAATTTGAATGACATGCCCAGTCATTTGGTGCGCAAACGCTCAGCGCTCCTGGTGAATTCAGCGATATGAATGCAGCAAATAACATGCATTTAAAGCGGGGTTTCAGTCTCGTTGAATTGCTGGTGTCCCTTGTTGTTTTGTCCATCGTGGGCATGGTATCCTATGGGGCCTTGGAGCTCATGCAGCGATCATGGCTCGCCACCAGCGCGCGTGCGGAGCAGTTTCGAGAAGCTCGCGCTGCCTTTGAAGCCGTTACGAGGAATCTGAGCCAGGCGAGCCTTAACACATACATTGACTATTTTTACAAGGCTACTGGGACGAATGTTCCTCCTTCCGGGGAAAGTGTGGCTCCGTCGGCCTATGTGCGTCAGTCTGAGCTTCAATTTTATTCGGGAGATGCTCGTGACATCATTGCTCCGGGTAGCGAGGAAAAAATGCATCCAGGGCACGCGGTTTTTTTTCAGGCCACACTTGGGCAGAGCCGCAATTACAGGGGGCTGCCCAATCTTCTGAATGCTCGGGGGTATTTCATCCAATTTCTCGATGACACCTCGGGGCGGCCGGATTTTCTGTCGCCGGATGTCACCAATGTTCGTTTTCGATATCGCCTGATGGAATATAGGCCGCCTGCAGAACGTGTTGGCGACAAACTGCCAGGAAACGCCATTTATGCTCTCTCGAACACCTGGTTTCGTGAGGGCATCAACAGTAGCTCCCGGATAATCGCGGACAATGTGATCTTGATGCTTGTGGCTCCCATGGTGCCGCCGGGTATGATGGCGGGTGATGGCAGACAACCCTGGTGGATCGCTCCCGCCTATCGTTACAACTCACGAGATTGTGACAATTCGACGCCGGCCATTGATCCCATCACTGTCAATCAAGCTGGTGAAACCATTCAGGGAACCCGGCATCTTTTGCCTCCTCAAATTCGTTTCACGCTCGTCGCACTGGATGAGCTGAGCGCCAGACGCTGGTCACAACTGACAGCAGGCGTCGCTGTCAACCTGCGCCAGGAGGCGCAGGCGGAATTCAAACAGCCTGAACTTTACCAGCGGGACTTGGAGCGATTGACGCAATACCTGGCTTCCCATCGTCTCAACTACCGTGTTTTTAGTGAAGTCATCAGCCTCCGCAATGCGCGCTGGGATAGCCAGGCATTCAAAATCCAATGATCATCACCAGGCGAACCGTTCACTCAAAACCATTTCCAGCCTACACTCTTGTGGAAATGATCGTCGTTTCCGGGATTATCGTGCTGCTAGTCTCTCTGGCTGTTCCTTCGGTTCTGGATCTGCTGAAGTCCATGCGAATGACCCATGCCGCAAACAAGGTTCAGGAATGCCTGACTCAGGCCCAAGGCATGGCCACCAGTTTCAACAGGGATGTCGAGGTGCGTCTTTACAGGACAGGGGGAAGCATTTTTTCTGAGGAGACTTCCGGGCATGGGATCCAGCTTTTCAAGATCGGTGATGACGCGAATCCCAAGGTGTCTGGGGTTCAAATGATTCCTGAGGGTTCGGAGGAAAGGCTTCCCGCGTCGGTTCAATTCAGTCTCAATGATTCATTCACCTCACTTTGGAAATTGCCTGTCAGGGTCGAACAAGCCCAGAAGGGCATCCGGGAATATGTGGCTTTTTGTTTTCGGCCTGACGGCTCAACGGATCTGCCGGAGGATCAAAAGTGGTCGCTTTCCCTGGTTCCACACCCGGCAGACGTCTCCTCAAGCCTTCCTGCCAATTTTGCGGTGTTCATGATTGACCCGGTGACTGGGCACATCAGCAGCTTCCGGCCTGACTGAGGATGCAGTTCCGGGCCTCGCTTTTTCGGAGCCGCGACAGCGGTCCATTTCGGCCACGGGGCGCGGAAGCTTTTCAGGCCATCTCTTGATGGCTTGCTTTGTTTTCGTGAAAGCATGAGAGGGCTTGACCCGTGAAACACTTTCTGCGTTTTTTTTCGAGCCGTGACTCCTGACCAAATTCAATTGCTGATTCTTTCGGTGGCTTCTGTCGCCGTGCTGATTGCCCTCATCGCCTGGGTGCGCATGAATGCTTTTCTTGCCTTGCTGCTGGCGGCTCTGGTCATGGGGCTCGGGTCAGGCATGGATCCACTGGCGATGATGTCGGCTTTTGAGAAGGGCATGGGCGGCACCCTGGGGGGGATCGCCGGCATTCTTGGCCTGGGGACAATCCTGGGGGGCTTGCTGGCGGCTTCCGGAGGCGCTGACGTTCTGGCGAAAGCCTTGATCGGTTTGTTCGGACCCAAGCGGGTGCATTGGTGTTTGATGGTGCTCGGGCTGCTGATTGGCCTGACCACATGGTTTGCCGTGGGTCTTGTGATGCTGGTGCCAATCCTGCTCACACTGGCTCGGGAGACGAAGGAGCCGTTCTTGAAGCTGGCCATTCCGCTGCTGGCGGTGCTTTCCATCATGCATGGGGTGATGCCTCCGCATCCCGGCCCCGTGGTGGCCCTGCAGGCGCTTCATGCGGACCTGGGCAAGGTCATTTTGTGGGGGTTGCTGGCCGCCGTTCCCGTGGCTGCTGTTTCCGGGCCCATTTTTGCCCATTGGGCGATGAAGCGTGTGAAGGTGGATGCGCCTGAACCTCCGCTGGTTGACCCGTCCATTGCTGCCAGGCCCCAGCCTTCACTGGCCGTCACGGTGGCTGTTTTGACCGTGCCCATCCTGCTGCTGTTGACCCAGACAATCGCGGAGTTGCTCTATGAAGACAAAACACACCCGGTCAGGCAGGTGGCCGCCGTGATTGGCAACCCGACGCTGGCGCTGGGCATTTCCGTGATCTTTGCGGGCATCGCCTTTCGGTTTACGCGAAGCGAGGCGTTGAAGATGGGGGAGAAGGCCATTGCGGCCGTTGGCATGACGCTTCTCGTGGTTGGCGGGGGC
>CAZXPU010000097.1:5253-22616 GCA_964642905.1 uncultured Prosthecobacter sp. | reverse complement strand
TTGACTCGTTCGCTTCGCTCATCTCGCCCTTCGGGCAACTCGTTCCTCGTTGTCTATCTCGGTTTCGCCTCCGATTCGCACCCGTGGAACTCACCGCGCCGAGTGCGGATCGCAAAGCTCCCCGGTTCCGCACCCAAGACGGTAACTGCGTCACAACGCCGCCGAATGGGTGGGCGGCATGGATGCGTTGACCGAGGCAGGCGTGGTGCCGGGAGTTCTGTCGTGTGGTGGTGTAAAAAACGCGCCCGGGGTTTCCGGGCGCGTGGGTATCGACGAAAGGCCTGTGTGCCTGAGCCTCACTTCAGCCCGGCCAGCACGCGCTTGATGTCGGCCGCCTGCTGGTCGGTGCTGGCCTGGTAGTCCTGCCAGACCACCTTGCCATCCTTCACCAGGAAACAGCTGCGCTTGGCCAGGGAAAGGATGCCCTTGAGCATCTTTTCAACCTTGAAGGCGGCGACGATCTTGCCTTCGGGGTCGGCGATCAGGTCATAGGGCAGGCTGAACTTGTCCTTGAAGCCCTTCTGCGCCTCGGGCTTGTCGAAGGAGACGCCGAGCACCTGCACGCCCTGCTTGCTCAGTTCGGCAAAGGCGTCCCGCAGGGAGCAGGCCTGCTTCGTGCAGCCCGGGGTGTCGGCCTTCGGGTAGAAGAAGACCACGGTCGGGCCCTTCTTGTAGACGTCGGCAAAGTTGACGGTGACGCCGTCCTGATTGACGCCGCTGACCTCCGGGGCGGCGTAGCTGACTTTTTCGCCTTCGCCGGCATGGGCGTTGGCAAAGAGACCCGCAAAGAGGGCGGTGAGGATGCGCATGGTGTGTTTCATGGGTTTTTGGATGGAAGAGGTTTTGGCCCCTGAGCCCGAGGTCAGGGAAGAGGCCAAACGCCGCAGGCAGGTTCGTTCTGGCAGGGGATTTGGACGCCGGAATGTTCTGGATTGATCGGCGGCCGGGTTCTCGTATGAAGGTCGCCTCCGCATGAAATCGCTCCTTTTCCTGGCGTTCGTCAGCCTGACCCTCGGACTTCCGGCCTCTCGGTCGCTGGCAGCCAGCGCCGACGACCAGGCGCGTTTCCTGGCCGGGCTGAACGTGGACGGCAGCCCCCTGGAACCCCTGGCGCGCGAGGACTCCTGGCAGCGGCACGCCGCCGAGTTTCAACGGGCCTGGGTGGATGTCGAGGAGCGCCAGCTGGGACCGATCCGTGCCTGGATGCCGGCCACGCTCGGCTACATCCACGCGGATCCCAGCCCGCTGTTCTATTTCTTCAGCGGGCCTGACATGCTGTATGCCCACGCCTTTTATCCGAACGCGAAGACCTACATTCTGTGCGGCCGTGAGCCTGTCGGGGAAAACCCGGATGTCGCCGCCCTGCCTTCTGAAAAGCGCGCCGCCGCCCTGGCCAACCTGCGCAAGTCCCTCAATGCGATCCTCAGCTTCAGCTTCTTCATCACCGCCGACATGAAGAATGACCTGAGCGCCACCCAGCTCAGCGGCACGCTGCCGGTGATGATGGTGTTCCTGGCCAGGGCTGGCTGCCGCATTCAGGGCGTGGAGTTCGTGAAGCTGGATGACGCGGGCCAGTTCACCGCCGGCAAGTCGAGGACGCCCGGCGTGCGCGTGACCTTCACCGGCACCACCGGCGCAACTCAGACGCTTTATTATTTCACCTCGGACCTCTCCAACTGGGGCATCAAGGACAACCCGGGCTTCCTGGCCTTTTGCCGCGGCCAGGGGCAGGGGAACGCGCTGGTGAAGGCGGCCTCCTACCTGATGCACCTGGATGAATTCTCCTCCGCCCGCGACTTCCTGCTGACCGGAACCCGCAACCTCATGCAGGACGACAGCGGCGTTCCCTGGCGCTTCTTCAAGCAGGAGGAATGGTCCATGGGCCTCTACGGCAATTATCCGGGGCCTATCAAACTGTTTGAAAAACACGACCAGCCGGACCTGCATGCCGCCTTCTCGCGCGAGAAGACCGGCGACCTGCCCTTCGGTGTTGGCTACCAATGGCGGCCGGGCGTGTCCTCGCTGATCGTCGGCACCGCCCTGCGCTCCGTGCCGAGGGCGGCCACGGTGGCAGAACCAGTGGACGAATGAAGGGCCGACGGGCGTCTTCGTCTCAGGACCGCCTCAGGGCCGTGCGCACCATGAGGAGTTCACCGACGTTTTCGGTGTTGAGCAGGCCGATGCAGCGGCCGGTCAGCGGATCCATCACCGGCAGCGTCGGACGCGTGGCGGCGTCAAGGGCGCCCATGGCCTCGACCAGGTCCATGCGCGGGGGCACCTGGACATCCAGAGGTTCCAGGATGCTGCCGACGGGGTGAGCCGGCCCGTGTTCGGCAAGCGCGCCGACCAGGCGCTGGCGGGTGATCATGCCCAGCAGGTCGCCCTGGTGGTTGAGCACGGGGAAGTCATGCTGGGTTCCTGAAAGCAGCAGCTCCACGACATCGCGCAGCAGGGCATCTGGCGGCACCGCCCGGAAGTCGGTGATCATGGCGTCCTGCACGCGCAGGCCATGGAACATCTGGCGCTGGGAGACCATGGCGGCCTCCTGCCCGGCCGCCATGAACACAAAAAAGGCGATGAGCAGCAGCACCGGGCTCGCCTGGCCGGAGAGCAGCATCAGCAGGCCGGCCACCACGGCGATGGTCTGCCCGAGGGCGGCCGCCCAGCGCGTGGCGCGCTCATAATCCACCACGAAGCCCAGCAGCGCGCGCAGCACCCGTCCGCCGTCCATGGGAAAGGCCGGCACCAGGTTGAAGGCGACCATCATCAGGTTCCAGATCATGAGCTTCTCCCAGAAATGTCCGCCGGCTTCAAAGAGCCCGGGGTTCCAGCGGACACCGAGGCCGAGGAACAGCGAGAGCCCGGCGGCGATGACCACGTTCACCAGCGGGCCGCAGAGGGCCACGACCAGCTCCTGGGCGGGCTTTTCGGGCATTCTCTCCAGCCTGGCCACGCCACCGATCGGCAGCAGGGTGATGTCAGGCGTGCGGATGCCGTAACCCCGTGCGGCGGAGACATGCCCGAACTCGTGCAGCAGCACGCAGACAAAGGCGGCGGTCACAAACAGCACGGCGTCCAGCGCTCCGGCCAGCCCCTGTCCGTCACCCATTCCCTGCAGCGCCACGAACGCCAGCAGGATGAAAAAGGTGACGTGCACACGCACCTCCGTACCCGCGACCGTGCCAAGCTTGAACGACCACTTCATGATCCGCCGATCCTGTCATGCCTGACGGCAAAAGCAAACGCCGGGATGGCGATGGCGGCGGTGTGCGCGCGAAAAAAGCCCCCGTCCTCACAGGAGGACGGGGGCCGTTGAACGGTCTTCAAACTAACCAACAATCACTCCGCGCCGGCCGCCGGCTTCGCGCCTTCCTTGAAGCAGTAAAGGTGCGTGTGGGTGGTGATGTAGAGGCAGCCGTTGGCGGCGACGACGCTGCTCAGCAGCGGCGAGGGGAACTCGATGGTCTTGATCTCCTTCAGCTCCTTGCCCTCGGCCAGGATGAAGAGCTCGCCCTCCTCGTTGCCGATCCAGACCTTGCCGTCGGCGACAAGCGGGCTGGCCCAGATGTGGCCCTTGGTGTCGAACTTCCAGTATTCCTTGCCGGTCTTGGCGTCGAGGCAGAACACGCGGCCGGTGTAGTCGGCGGTGTAGACCAGGCCGTCCTTCACGGCCGGGGTGGAAATGGAGCGCTCGATGCCCTTGAAGGTCCACACGGCCTTGCCGCTGATGTCACCCGTCATCTTCGGGTCGATGCAGCTCAAGCAGCCGACGCCCTCGCCGTGCTCGGGGTCCTGGCCGATGTTGGCGTAGACCAGGCCGTCGTGTTCGACGACCGTGCCGATGATC
Source organism: uncultured Prosthecobacter sp. (assembly GCA_964642905.1). Classification (GTDB taxonomy): domain Bacteria; phylum Verrucomicrobiota; class Verrucomicrobiia; order Verrucomicrobiales; family Verrucomicrobiaceae; genus Prosthecobacter. The sequence goes on along the minus strand of CAZXPU010000097.1, from coordinate 18,769 downwards.
TCGCTGGGGCCGTCGTACTCGACATACTTGATGGGTTCACCGGCGCTGTTCTTCCGGTATTCGGGCGGGTTCGCGTCGTAGCGCCAGAACTCCTTGAGGATGTCAAAGTCGTCCTTCTTCTCGGTCTCGGTGGCCATGGAGTAGACCCAGCCGTCGCCCGCGCCGAAGATGATCTGGTTCTTGCCGCCGATCACCGCCATCGTCGGGCTGGACCAGGAGCAGTGCAGCACGCGCTCGGAGGCGACGTGATCCATCTCACCCAGCAGCGTGCCGTCCTCGGCGTTCAGCATGATGAAGCTGGGGGCCTGGGGGGCGGGGATGTTGGTGTGCGTCCAGTCGACGCCGTTGCAGGTGGGCACGAAGACCTTGCCATCGACCACCAGGGGGTAGCCGGCGGTGGCGTTGTGCTGGAACACGCCCAGCTCCTTGTACATGTCGTAGACCCAGAGGATGTCGGCGTCGGTCTTGCCGGGCTCGACGGGCTGGGGCTTGCCGTCCTTGTCGAGGGCGGCCATGAACTGGGCCTCGTCCTGCATGCCCTGGTTGCCGTTGGACATGCCGTTGACGTCCATGCAGATGATCTGGCAGCGGTTGCCGGGCACATAGGCCTTGTCACCGACGATGGTCGGGCTGGCGCAGACGCCGAGGTACTCCCAGTCGTTGACCTTGCCGGAGCCCATCTTGGGGGAGACCATCTGCCATTTGAACTCGCCGGTGTATTCGTCAAAGACCATCACGATGCCGCGGTCGCCGATGTGCTTGCTGTTGCGCGGCGACTCGTTGTTGGTGCCGACATAGACCTGGCCGCTGGCGATGATGGGGGTGCCGTAGGTCTGCGAGCCGAGCTTGGCCACCCACAGGCAGTTCTTGGTGGTGCTCATGTCGATGTCCTCGGCGCCGGGGCCCTTGTTGGCCTCCTCGGCGTTCGGGCGGAGGCGGCCGGCGATCTTCGGGGCGGCCTTGGGGCCGTACTTCTTGCCGGGGTCGATGTCGAGCGGCAGCCCCTTTTCAGGGGACACCATGTTGCGGTTGTTGCCGCCACCCCATTGGGAGAGGTCGGCGGCGTGGAGGGCGGTGGCGCTGAGAAGCGCGAGCAGGGCGGTGGCTTGGGGCTTCATTTGGAAAAGGGGACGTTGCGGGGGGTTACTTGTTCTCGGTGATGCTCAGGTTGTCGAGATAGACACGCTTTTGGTTCAGCGGGGTGAATCCGAAGATGCCCGGGCTGCCCTGGGTGTGGACCTTCGCGACCTTCGCCTCGACGGTCCAGGCCTCAGGCTCGGGCTGGCCCTTCGGCCACACCTTGCCGCGCACGACGCCGGAGCCGTCGGCGTTCGCGTCGACGCGGGTCTTGAGGGTGTACCAGGTGTTCGCGCTGACCTTGAAGACGCCGGTCTGGGCCAGGCGCTCCAGGTTCGAGCTGATCTCAAGCTTGTTGGCGTTGCCGCGCAGGCAGATGAGGTAGCGCTGGTTGATGAGGCCGATGTCGGCCTTCGAGCGGGCGCTGCCGTCAGTCATGACGTCGGCCTGCATGGTGTAGTTGCTCAGGTTCGAAGGGGCGACGAACACCGTGCCACGCTGGAACAGGAGGCGGTCAAAGCTCTTGCCGAAGACCTTGTTGCCGTCCTTCTCCATGACCTGGAACTTGAAGCGGGCGCCGATCCAGGGGAGCGGCGGATAGGCGAACTTGTAGGCCGGGTTCTGCGGATCGGCGGGGAACTCCTCGGTGAGCTGGTAGGCCTCGAAGTCCTCCGTGATCGGCAGGGCCTTGAGGGCGCGGCCGCGGATCGTGCCGAAGGTGCCGTCAGGGGCGGTGGCCTTGAAGGCGCCGGCGCTGACCTTGGCGTCCGGGGCCACGACGAGCTCGCCGGCCTCGTTGAACTTCGCGTCCAGGGTCGCCTTCACCTTGGCGGTGGGCGGGATGAAGGACTCCCACTTCACGCCTTCAACCTTGTCGCTGACCACCAGGCCGTTGGCATCGACGCTGCGGATGCGGAAGGACTGCTTGCCGCCGCGCATGATGACGACCTCGGCGGGGATGATCTGAAGCGCGGCCGCCTTGCCGGCGGCGGGAATCACCGGCACCGGGGCCGGATCCACCTTGATGCCGCTGTTCGGGATCGGGAAGGCATAAAACTTCTCGGTGGTGGTGACATAGAGCACGCCGTCGCAGACGACGGGAGCGCCGAGGCACTGGGCGGCGACACCGCCGTCGAGCTTGATCTCCTGGACGATCTCCGCGTCGGTGGCGCCGGGCTTCACGACCACCAGCTTGCCCTCCATCATCGGGCAGTAGAGCAGGCCGTCCACGTAGAGGGGCGAGGAGTGCAGGTTGGCGTTGCTGAGCTTCTTCTTCCACAGGTCCTTGCCGGTGTTGGCGTCGATGGCGTACAGCTCGCCGCCGTCGGTGAGCTGATAGACGACGTCACCCACGAGCACGGGGGAGCTGCTGGTGGCGCCGACCGGGTTGCGCCAGACTTCGGCGGCGGCGTCCAGCGTGGCGGCCTCCAGGCCGGGGGGCGGCGGCGGCACGAGCTTCTCGGGGATCTTCACCGCTGTCATGCGGCCCTTCTCGGAGTTGTCGACGTTTTCATCGCCGTGGATGGTGATGATCTTGTCCTTGTGGATGACCACGCTGGGGTTCATGCCGTTTTTGCAGAGCGGCATCTTCCAGTAGGGCTTGCCGCTGCGGGCGTTGACGCAGACGAGGTTGCCGCAGCCGGTGGTGAAATACATCACGCGCTTGTTGTCGCGGGTTTCCAGCACCGGGGTGGAGAAGGAGGAGTCCACGGGCGGGCTGACGCCGGGCAGGCTCCACCACACCAGCTCGCCGGTCTTCTTGTCAAAGCCGTAGACACGGTCGGCCGCAGGGCCGTCGGCGCCCCAGTTGGAGAAGATGAAGTGGATGATGACCAGGTCGCCCTCGATCACCGGGCTGCCGACGCGGCTGTTCGGGAAGGTCATGCGGCCCAGGTCTTCCATGAGGGGCAGCTCGAACACCTTGGTGCCGTCCAGCTCATAGCAGACGAACACACCGGCGTTGCTGACCAGGTAGATGCGCTTCGTTTCCGGATCGACCGTCGGCGCGCCGATGGTGTAGCGGTTGTAGATGGAGTCGCTCAGGTAGTCGGAAATTTCGACCTCCCAGAGTTTTTTGCCGGACTTGGCGTCCAGCACGGTCAGCATCTCGATCAGGTCGGTCGTCTCACCCTTGTAGCCCCAGAGTACCACCTTGCCGTCGACGACCACGGGCGCTCCACGGCCGCGGGCGGCGTAGGTCCAGGCGGGGGTGTCGGAAAGTTTTCCGGCGTTTGTGTAGTGCTCCAGGCTGACGCCGTTTTGAAGCGGTCCGCGCCAGTTGGTCCAGTCATTGGCCGAGGCCAGCGCGGCGGAGGAGAGGAGTGCGGCGGCCGCCAGAGAGGCGCTGCGCTTGAAAAGGAGGGGTTCCATGGGGGTTGTGTGGGGTGGACGGGTCCCCCACCGTCCATGCAGCCGGAGCCAGTTCAACGCCTTTGTCGGCATGACAGAAATCACGAAAACTCAGGCGCGGCGGGGGAGATTGGAAACGCCGGCCCCGGGAGGCATCTTTCGCTGGAGGAACAGGCGCGGCGGCCAGGGCCGTCCCTGCGCATGGACTCCCAACTTAAAGTGTGTTCACCGCCGCGCCGCCGTCCACGACCAGGGCCTCGCCGGTGATGTAGCTGCCCGCCTCGCTGGCCAGCATCAGGGCGGGGCCCGCCAGTTCGCGGGGGGCGGCCCAGCGCTTCACGGCCGTGCGGTCGGCGAAGTACTGCTTCTCGGCGTCGCTCAGCAGCTTGCCGGGCATGTCGGTCAGGAAAGGTCCGGGGCAGAGGCAGTTCACCGTGATGCCGAAGGGGCCGAGGTCCAGGGCGCTGGCGCGGGCCAGGCCGATCAACGCCGCCTTGCAGGCGCAGTAGACGTTCCGTTTCAGGCGGCCGCCGACCCCCAGCACGCTGGAGATGTGGATGATGCGCCCCCATTTCCGCGCCTTCATGCCTGGAACGACGGCCCGGGTCAGGCCCATGACGCTGGTGAGATCCACCTCGACGTTCCGGTCCCACACTTCATCCGTGATCTCGTCAATCGCCTGCGGGTTGTTGATGCCGGCGTTGTTCACCAGGATGTCGACCTTTCCAAGACGCTTCTCCGCCTCGGCGGCCAGCGCCTTCACCTGCGCGCGGTCGGCCATGTCGGCCACCATCCACTCGACCCGCACCTTCAGCCCCTCGCCGATCTCCGCCGCGGCCGCCTGGAGCTCCTCCGCGCTGCGGCTGGAGATGAACACGTCGGCGCCGGCCTCGGCGAAACCGCGGGCCATTGCCTTGCCAAGGCCGCGGCTGCCGCCGGTGATGAGGGCGCACCTGCCGGAGAGATCAAAAAGTGGGGAGGACATGGGCGCATCCAGAGCAAAGTCCGGACGGCCTGACCAGAACTATTTCAAAAGGGCGCGCCCAGGCGCCAGCGCCGCACCGCCTCGGCGTTGGAGCTGAAGGCGAAGTCCTCCAGCGGCACCTCGTCCAAGGCCAGCGCCATCCATTCGGAAACCTCGGCCGCGTCCGGCACGGCGGCGTCGAACGACTCCACCCGGGCGGAGTAGAAGAGGTCGATCGTCGGCCAGACAAAACCTTGGAACAGGTATTGGTTTGGCAGCGAGGTGAAGTGCCTGAACGCCTCCGCCGCCACGACCAGGCCGGTCTCCTCACGCAGTTCGCGCGCGCAGGCCTGCTCCGCCGTCTCGCCGCCCTCGATGACGCCGCCGGGCAGGCCCAGCCTGCCGAGGCCGGGCTCATGGGCACGCCGGATCACCAGCAGACGGCCGGCCGAGTCCAGCAGCAGCACGCAGGCGGCGGGGATCGGTGTGACGAAATGCCGGTGACCGCAGGCGCGGCAGACAAACTCACGCTCGCTGCGCGCTCCGAGGCCGCCGGCGCCGCAGGCCGAACAATGCTGAAATGGATGCTCCATCCCGCATCCTGAAGCGCCTGTGACAACTGCGCCACAAATGTCTTTGCAAGCCCCTGGCCATCATGTATCACGAACCAAATCCACACCATACATGGGCGACTCCACCGGCTTAAGGAAATTCAGGCGCGTACTTCTCAAACTCAGCGGTGAGGCCCTCCGGGAGCCCGGCAGCACCGACAACATCAGCCCTCCGATCGTCGAGGACATGGCCGCGCAGATCAAGGCGGCCCACCAGACCGGCATTGAGATCGCCCTCGTCGTTGGCGGCGGCAACTTCTGGCGCGGCGTCTCCGCGAGCAACAAGGGCATGGAACGCGCCACGGCCGACTACATGGGCATGCTGGCCACGGTGATGAACTCGCTTGCGCTCCAGTCGATGCTCGAGGCCATCGATGTGCCGACCCGCGTTCAGAGCGCGATTGAGATGAAGAACGTCGCCGAACCCTTCATCCGCCGCGTCGCCATGCGCCATCTTGAGCTCGGTCGCGTGGTGATCTTCGCCGCCGGCACCGGCAACCCCTTCTTCTCCACCGACACCACCGCCGCCCTGCGTGCGAGCGAGATCGGCGCCGATGTGGTCTTCAAGGCCACCAAGGTCGACGGCATCTACGACAGCGACCCGAACAAAAATCCGGACGCCAAGCGTTTTGAAAGCGTCAGCTTCCAGGACTGCCTCACGAAGCAGCTGAAGGTCATGGACGCCACCGCCTTCTCCCTCTGCCAGGAGAACAACATGCCCATCGTCGTGTTCAGCATGAACGAGCCGGACAACATCCGCCGCGCGCTTGTCGGCGAGCCCCTGGGCACCGTGGTCAACGCCACCGGCACGCTCTGAACCGGGTTTCCCCTTCAGTTCCGGGAGCCTGAGAAAAGCCAGTCGTCATTCACGTCTCCCTCTCATGCTCCGATATCTTCTGCTTCTGCTGCTGCCCGGCCTGCTGCTGCATTCCGTCTGCCTGGCTCAGGAAACTCCGGCAAAACCGAAGGTTCCGGTGTCTGCGGCCGGGGAATATCAGGGCCGTGTGATCGCCCAGACCATGCACTGGCAGGGGGCGGCCTGGCTCATCCGCAACAAGCGCGAACGCGAGGAGGCGACCACCCGCATGCGCGAGGAGCTCCGCCTGAAGACCGGCATGAGCGTGTGCGACATGGGCAGTGGCAACGGCTATCACACGCTGCCCATGGCCGAGGCCGTCGGCGGCACCGGCCGGGTGTATGCCGTGGACGTGCAGCCCGAGATGATCGTGATGCTGAACGAGCGCATCGCTGAGAAGGCCATCACCAACATCGAGCCCATCATCGGCGAGGTCGATGACCCGAAGCTGCCGCCGAACTCCTGCGACCTCATCCTGCTCGTGGACGTGTATCACGAGTTCTCGCATCCCGAGGCCATGCTCACGGGCATGAAGAAGGCGCTCAAGCCGGGCGGCCAGATTGTGCTGGTGGAGTTTCGTGCCGAGGACGACAGCGTGCCGATCAAGCCCGAGCACAAGATGAGCAAGGCGCAGATCACCAAGGAGATGAACGCCAACGGCCTGAAGCTCGCCCGCGAGTTCGACGGACTGCCGTGGCAGCACATGATGTGGTTCAGCCTCGACGGGGCGGCCCCCGCCGGTAGGTAAGGAAGGCCGGGCGTAATCATTTTCCCACACGCAAGAAATTCCAGGAGGCTTCCCAGGGCGTCCTTGCTGCTGATTCTGCCCCCTGTACCTTCATCCTTTGTCTGGAGGATCGTCCGCATTGTGAACGAGGCTTTCCAACCTTTTGTGCGCCTGGGTCTACCAGGTGAGAAAGAGACATCCCGATTGCCAACAAGCTAGAACCCGGCACACTTTGGCTTCGATCCGCAACCCACACCGCCATGCCACTTATCGAAGGTTTCCGCATCCGCAACTTCCGCACGCTCAAGGACGTGCAGCTTGGCAAGCTCTGGAATGACCGCGACAAGCAGCCGCTCACGCCGATGACCGTGGTGATCGGCCAGAATGGTGTGGGAAAGAGCAGCCTGTTTGACGCCTTTGGATTCCTCGCTGACTGCCTGAAGAACGGAGTTGAGGAAGCCTGTGACATGCGCCAGCGAGGCGGCTTTGAGCGCATCCGCTCGCGTGGTGGTGACGGCCCCATCGAATTTGAGGTCTATTACCGTGAAGACGGCAACAGTCGGCCCATCACTTACGAGCTGTCGATTGATGTGAGTGAGCGCAATGACCGACCGTATGTCGCCAGGGAGCGTCTGCGACAGAGACGCAAGGGGCAGCCCAAAGGGAGGCCCTACTCTTTCCTGTGGCTGGCAGGCGGACGTGGCATCGCCTGGAAAGGCGAGTATGAAGGGCAGCAGCAGGAGACGATGGACATTGAGGATGTGATCCAGAGCGCCACCAAGCATGAGAGCGCTGAAACCGAGGAAGTGCAGCTGGACAGCCCGCGCATGCTCGGTGTGGCCACGCTGGGCTCGCTCAAGCAGCATCCGCGAATCGCCGCGTTCCGACGTTTCATCGAAGGCTGGTATCTGAGCTATTTCACCCCTGATGCCGCCCGTAGCCTGCCGCTGGCCGGGCCGCAGAAGCACCTCAACATGCACGGCGACAATCTGGGCAACGTGGTGCAGTTCATGGAGCGTGAACACAAAGGCCGCTTCCAGCGCATCCTGGACCGGATTGCAAAGAAGATCCCAGGCGTGCAAAAGATCGACACGGAGAAAAGCAAGGACGGACGACTTCTTCTGCGTTTCAATGACCGGGGGTTCGAGGATCCGTTTTATGCACAACAGATGTCGGACGGCACGCTGAAGGTGTTTGCCTATCTGCTGATGCTGGAGGACCCGGAGCCACCGCCCTTCATCTGCATCGAGGAGCCGGAAAACGGTCTCTACCACAAGCTTCTGGCCGCTCTGGCGGAGGAGTTCCGCGAACACGCAACCGGACAAAAAGGCAGTTCGCAGGTCTTTATCACCACCCATCAGCCCTACTTTGTGGATGCCCTGCAACCCGGAGAGGTCTGGATTTTGGAGAAGCAGAATGACGGCTTTTCGACCATCCGTCGCGCCAGTGACGATCCGGTGGTGGTGGGAATGGTGGACCAGGAGCTGCCGCTCGGGGGCCTGTGGTACAGTGATTATCTTGACAGCAAATAGGCCATGCACTTCGAGTTCCTCACGGAAGACCAGTCTGGCAGGGCGATGCTGGAACTGTTGCTCCCCAATCTGCTGTCCGAGGCGGACGGGCATACCTACAACGTGCATGCCTACAAAGGCATCGGCCGAATTCCCAAAGGCATGAAGCCCTCGGTGGATGCAAACAAACGCATCCTTCTGGATCAGCTCCCCCGGCTGCTGGCAGGATATGGGAAAGCTTTTGAGCAATATGGCGAGGACTACGCTGCCGCAGTAGTCATCGTTTGCGATCTTGATGATCGGAACAAGGGTGTTTTTGAGAAGGAGCTCAGGGCGCTGACCGCCAAGCTCCGGCCCTGCCCTTCACACGCTTTCTGTGTTGCTATTGAGGAGGGTGAGGCGTGGTTTTTGGGTGACAAGCATGCGATACGTGCCGCCTATCCGCAAGCCAAGCGGGCCGTGCTTGCGGGCTACGAGCAGGATTCCATCTGCGGAACCTGGGAGATGCTCGCCGATGCCATCTATGAAGGTGGTGCTGAGGCGCTCCAGCGTGGAGGCTGGATGCGCGTCGGCAGGGAAAAGACCTGCTGGGCGGAAAACATCACTCCCCATATGAACGTCGATGAGAATGAGTCACCGAGCTTCAATCGCTTCGTTGCCGCGGTTCTCCAGTTTGCCGGGCGCTGATGAAGGAAAGGTGGTCTTTTGCATTGTTCATCAGGTGAGGGTGTTGATTATGGACAAATTCGACGAACCATGAACATCCCCAGCTACCAAGAATTGATGCTGCCACTTCTTCGTGTTCTTCTAGAAGCCGGTGAAGGCGTCCATCAGATTGAACTCACCCGCAGGGTTGCAGATGCGGTGCATCTTAATGAGGAGCAGCGTCAGGTCACCCTGTCGAGCGGCCGCCAGACAGCCGTTCAAAACCGCATAGGCTGGGCAGGCTGGTACATGAAGCAGGCTGGGTTGCTGGAGAATGTCAAACGAGGCGTCTGGGCCATCACCGACGAGGGCAAAAAGCTCCTGGCCACAAATCCAGCCACCATCGACCTCAAACTCCTGTCCGCCTATCCCAGCTTCGCCGTCAAGATGACACGCGACAAGGCCAGGGATAACGAGCCTGACGACCAGCCTCAGGCCGCACCAGTCCACGATGACCAGACACCCAATGAGCAGATTGAGGATGCCTACCAAAAGCTGAACCGGACGCTCGCTACCGAACTCATTGACCTGATGGGCAAGATGGATCCCTTCAAGTTCGAGCAACTGGTCGTCGATCTGCTTTTTGCTATGGGCTACGGCGGCTCCCGCGAGGAAGCTGCTCAGGTCACCAAGAAGTCCGGCGACGAGGGCATAGACGGCATCATCAACGAGGATCGCCTGGGGCTGGATGTGATTTACATCCAGGCCAAGCGCTGGCTGTCAACCGTCGGCAGACCTGAGATCCAGAGCTTCGTGGGCGCCTTGGTCGGCAAGCACGCCCATAAAGGTGTCTTCATCACCACGAGCGATTTTCACAAGACGGCCGTCGAGTATGCCCGAGGTGTCCAGCACAAGATCGTTCTTATCAATGGCCAGCGTCTGGCTGAACTCATGATTGAGCACGGTATTGGCGTCTCAACCGTCCGTTCCATTGCTGTTAAACGGGTGGACTCAGACTATTTCGAAGAGTGAGCCATCCTTCTGCCAAAAGGGGATTCTCGAGTATTGGGTCAAGCTCATCCAGAAGGCAGCTTGGAAACCAACCTGTTCATTTTTGTCCCGGCCTCAGGCTTTCACGCCTTCCTGGCGGAGGAAGTTCTCCACCCAGGTGATGTCATACTGGCCGTTCTGGAAGTCGCTGGTGGTCAGGACCTTGCTCTGCAGCGGGATGGTGGTCTTGATGCCCTCGACGGTGAACTCGCCCAGGGCGCGGCGCATGCGGCGGATGGCGATCTCGCGGGTGGCGCCGGTGACGATGAGCTTGGCGATCATCGAATCGTAGTAGGGCGGGACCTCGTAGCCGGAGTAGACGTGGGTGTCGACACGGACGCCGCGGCCGCCGGAGGTGTACCACAGGTTGATCTTGCCAGGGCTGGGGGCGAAGTTGCGGGCCGGGTCCTCGGCGTTGATGCGGCACTCGATGCTGTGGCCGCGGGGCTTGGCCTTCAGCACGTGCTCGCTCAGCGGCAGGCCGGCGGCGATGCGGATCTGCTCCTTGATGAGGTCGCAGCCATAGACCTCCTCGGTGATGGGATGCTCCACCTGGATGCGGGTGTTCATCTCCATGAAGTAGAAATCCTTGCGGTTGTTGTCGACGAGGTACTCGATGGTGCCGCAGTTCTCGTAGCCGATCTGCTTGCAGAGCTTGACCGTGGCGTCGCCCATCTTCTTGCGCAGCTCATCGCTGATCTTCGGGCTGGGGCACTCCTCGATGATCTTCTGGTTGCGGCGCTGCATGGAGCAGTCGCGCTCACCGAGGTGGACGACGTTGCCGTGGGAGTCGGCCACGACCTGGAACTCGATGTGATGGGGCTTCTCGACGAGCTTCTCCATGTACATCGAGCCGTCGCCGAAGCACTTGAGGGCCTCGAGGGAGGCGGCCTGGAAGCTGGAGATGAGGGTGGCTTCATTGAGCACGGGGCGCATGCCGCGTCCGCCACCGCCGGCGGTGGCCTTGATGATGACGGGATAGCCGATCTTGCGGGCCCATTTCAGGGCCTCCTCCTCGCTGGTGATGATGCCGTCGGAGCCGGGGGTGATGGGAACGCCGGCGGCGCGGGCGGTGGCGCGGGCGGTGTTCTTGTCGCCCATCATGGAGATGACCCGGGAGCTGGGGCCGATGAACTTGATTTTGCACTGCTCGCAGATGTCCGCGAACTCCTCCTTCTCGGAGAGGAAGCCGTAGCCGGGATGGATGGCGTCGACGTTGGCGATCTCCGCCGCGCTGATGATGCGTGCGATTTTCAGGTAGCTTTCCGTGCTGGGGCCGGGGCCGATGCAGATGGCCTCGTCGGCGAGGTGGACGTGCATGGAGTCCACATCGGCCTCGGAATAGACGGCGACGGTTTTGACATCGAGTTCTTTGCAGGCGCGAATGATGCGGACGGCGATCTCACCACGGTTGGCGACGAGGACTTTTCGGAACATGGAGGCGGTAGGGAAGGGGATCGAAGGTTCGGGGCATGCCGTGCTGCGGCCTGCCTGGCGTTTCGCTGGCAGGGGCGTCACGGCATGGCGGATCAGGCTTTGAGTTCGAAGAGCGGCTGGCCGTATTGGACGGGCTTGCCGTCCTCGACGAGGATGCGGGCGATGGTGCCGCGCATCTCGGCCTTGATCTCGTTCATGACCTTCATGGCCTCGATGATGCAGACGGTGGTGTTTTCATCGACGGAGTCGCCGATGTTGGCGAAGGATTTTTCGCCGGGGGCGGAGGAGCGGTAGAAGGTGCCGACCATCGGGCTGTTGATGGTGGGGCCGGCCGGGCCTGCGGGGGCGGACGACGGGGCCGGAGCGGCGGCTGCGGCCTGGGGCGCGGCGACGGAAACGGGGGCGGCGGCCGGGGCGGCGATGGCCATGGGGGCGGCGGCCTGGGTGGGAAGGTGCTTGAGAAGCTCCTTGGCGGCCTCGAAGTCGGAGCCGCGGCGGAGTTCAAGCTTGGAGCCCTGTTTCTCGAAGTGGAAGAGGGTCAGGTCATTTTCAGCCATGAGGCTGACGATTTCGCGGATGTGAGCGAGGTCAAAATTCGACGAAGAAGAGGCTGCGGCGCTCACTTTGGGGGCTGACTTGGTGGCGGCGGCTTTCTTGGCGGGCGATTTGCGTTTGTCCATGTAGGGAGGGTGGATTTGCGGGGGGAACCGACGACGAGCCTAGCGTCTCCACGGGGGGTGGCAAGGTCAAAAACCGTCACGGGACCTGTGCGTTTGAGCAGGGACCGGACCAGGAGCGCGGCCTACTCAAATCTGTAACCAGCGCCATGCACCGTGCGGATGACACGCGGATTGGCGGGGTCCTTTTCGATCCTTTTGCGGAGCTGGGAGATGTGCTGGTCGAGGGCCCGGCTTTCCGGGAAGTAGTCCATGCCCCAGACTTCGTCCGCGAGCTGGTTGCGGTCGACCACCTTGCCGCGCTTGTCATACAGGAGGCGGAGCACCTTGAGGTCACGGGGGCTGAGCTGGATGTCGGCGGTGCCGCGGTAGGCGCGCAGCTCGGAGGGGACGACGCGCAGGTCGTCCATCATGAACTGGTCGTCGCCCGGCTTCTGGGCGCTGCGTGCGGCGGTGCGGCGGGTGATGGCGCGGATGCGGGCGATGATCTCCTTCACGCCGAAGGGCTTGGTCATGTAGTCGTCGGCCCCGAGCTCCAGACCCAGCACGGCGTCGATCTCCTCGGCCTTGGCGGTGAGGAAGAGGATGGGGACCTGCTCGTTGATGCGGCGGATCTGCTTGCAGGCCTCGTAGCCGTTCTGGCCCGGCATCATGACGTCGAGGCAGACAAAGTCGGGCGTGGTGGCGCGGAAGAAGTCCACCGCCTGCAGGCCGTCGCTGGCGGTGACGACTTCGTAGCCTTCCATGCTGAGCACTTCACGCAGGGCTTCGCGGGTGTGTTCGTCGTCTTCGGCGATGAGGATTTTCATGGCGGCTGGCAGGGTTGACGAGGGTTCAGGACTTGGGTTGCAGGGGGAGGGTGAGGACGAAGCGGGCCCCGTTTTTGTAGTTCGGGCAGACTTCCAGGCTGCCGCCATGGAGGTCGGCCAGCTCGCGTGAGATGGTCAGGCCGATGCCGGTGCCGCTGACCCCTTCGTTGAGGTCGGAGCGCAGCCTTTCAAACGGTTCGAAGACGGCGCGCCGCTTGCTGGTCGGGATGCCCGGGCCATGGTCTTCGACGATGATGCGGGCGACCCCATTTTCCGGCTGGTGCTTGGTCTGGATGGAGATCCATTTGCCGTAGCTGGCGTACTTGTCGACGTTGGAGATCAGGTTGCCGAGGATCTGCTCGATGGCGTCCGGGTCGGCGGTCATTTCGTTCGGGCCGAGCAAGCGGGTTTCAAGTTCAAAGCCCTTGCGTTCCAGAAGCAGACGCCAGTGATCCACGGCGCGGCCCACGACATGATCCAGGGAGATGGGACGGGGCTGGATGGTCAGCTTGTCGCGCTGCTGACGCGCGTAGTTGAGCACATTTTGGATCAGGCGGTCAAGCCGGGCGACCTCGGCTTCGACGACGCCGAGATGGCGCTTGCCGATCATGTCACCGGATTCCTCGACCCGGTTGGCGGCCATTTCCGTGTAGAGGCGGATGTTGGTCAGAGGGGTTTTCAGCTCGTGGGAGATCTGGTTCACAAAGCTGACGCGCTGCTGGGCCACACGGATTTCCCGGTCGTTTTCGCGGAAGAAGGTCCAGGCCAGGGCACCGACAAGAAGACAGCCTGAGCCGACGCCG
>CAZXPU010000097.1:0-5243 GCA_964642905.1 uncultured Prosthecobacter sp. | reverse complement strand
CCGAGGAGGATGGGGAAGAGGTAGGGTTTGGGAAACTCGCTGAAGGCGGGGGTGTAGGCGAGCTTCCACTGGGTCAGCGGGGCGGCGCAGATTTTGACGGACACGGGCATGTCATCCGAGCCCGGCTCCGCGCGTCCCCAGCTGTGAAGGGGAATGCCCGTGAGGGTGGTCAGGGTGAGTCTTCCGGGGTAGTTGTTCATGCCTGGGATGGGCAGTCGCGCAAACAGCGCCTTGCCCAGCTCCTGACCGTTCATTCGTGCGCAGAGGAGGCCTGCCGGCGTCTGCCGCCAGTAGATGAAGTCGCCGTCCGTGACGTGCCAGCCGCTGGCGAACCCAGGCTCCGAGCCTTGGGAGTCCAGGTGATAATGGATGGATTTGACGGCGGTCTGCCAGACGGCCTTGCGGGTTTGCGAGCCGCTGGAATCCGGGGGGCTGCCCAGGAGGGCGAAAGGCTGCGGGCTGATGGAGGCAAAGGGCGCGTTGATGCCGCTGGCGTTGAGCTGTTCACGCAGCGCGGTGGATCGAACCGAGGCCTGGGCATCCTGGGTGGGGCTGACGGTTTTCTTGTCCTCCAGCAGGGTGGTGACGCCATTGGGCAGATGGATCCAGACTTCGGCCACCCAGGAATGTTTGGCGACCTCCCGGCCTGCGGCTTCCATGCCCAGCCCTGGGCTGGCTCCAAGCGCGTCCAGGTGATCCGTGAACTGCCGGAGGTCATGCAGAAGCTGGCTTTCAGCAACGAACAGGCGTTCGGCAAGGATGGCCCCACGGGCATTGTCGGTGCTGCGGGCGGCATCACGGATCAAATAGGTTCCCAGCCAGGCCAGCAACGCGACGGGCGTGATGACGAGGAGCGCCAGGGTGATGGAGGATCGGCGGGGCTGGAGGGACATTCGGGCGTAACAAAGATAAGGCGAAGTTAATTGTCTGCATTATGATTTTTATAGTTTGTTCACAAATGTCTAAAAGTGCCCAACGGATCGAGGTTGCGGGTCAGCGCTCGTGGCTTCTGGCCACAAAAAAGCCCCGCACGAGGCGGGGCTTTTGAGGGGATGAAAATGCTTCAGAATCAGGCATTGCTGGCCTTGGCGGCGGCGACGGCGGCCTCGGCCTTGAGGGAGGCCTCGTGGCTTTCGAGCACTTTGCGCTTGAGGCTGACACCGGTCTTTTTCGCATACCAGAGCACGAGCGGGCTGGCGATGAAGATGGAGGAGTAGGTGCCGAGGAGCACGCCGACGGTGATCGGCAGGGCGAATTCAGTCATGGCCGGGTTGCCCATGAACAGCAGGATGACCATCGGGGCGAGAGCGGTGGGGCCGGTGAGCAGGGTACGGCTCAGGGTCTTGCAGATGGCCTCGTTCATCAGGTCGCGGATGCTGCCGGAGCCGCCGCGCTGGATGGTTTCGCGGATTCGGTCGAAGACGACGATGGTGTCGTTGATGGAGTAGCCGGCGATGGTGAGCAGGGCGCCGACGTGGATGAGGCTCATCTCCTGGCCGAAGAGCACGCAGAGACCGGGCACCATGAGCACGTCATGGAAGAGGGCGATGACGGCACCGAGTGCGAAGGCGAACTCGTAGCGGATCAGGAGGTAGAAGAAGATGAAGACCAGGGCGACGGCCATGGCGATGACGGAGGTCTTGGCAGATTCCGAGCCGATCAGCGCGCCGACGGTTTCCAGGCTGGTGCCCTTGATGCTGTCCTTGAACTTGGTGTTGACGGCGCCTTCGATGACGGCGCCTGCGGCCTGTTCACCGCGAATGGCGATGACATCACCGCCGGTCGCGTTGCTCTTGCGCTGGATGTAGAAGCTGCCGATGGACTTGCCGTCGGCGAGCTTGAGTCCTTTCAGGACGTCCTCGACCTGGGAGTCGGCGAGCTTTTTGCCTGCGGCCAGCTCGACATGGAGGAGGGAACCGCCGCGGAAGTCGATGCCGAAGCTGTCCTTGCCCTTGAAGGCCAGGGTGCCGAAGGAGATGGCGGTGACGACGAGGGAGGCGATGATGAAGGTCGGGGCTTTGGAAAGGATGTCGAAGACCTTGTCGGGGATGATCTTGGTGGTCTTCAGGCCGGTGAGCAGGCCCTTGTCGATGACCCACATGAAGATCACGCGGGTGACGATGAGGGCGCCGATGAGGGAGGAGACGAGGCCGATCATCAGGGTGACGGCGAAGCCGCGGACCAGGCCGCCGGAGATGGCGAAGAGGATGACGGCGGCGATGATGGTGGTGATGTTGGAGTCGGCGATGGCGGAGAAGGCCTTGTCATAGGCGGCTTCCAGGGCGCCGGTCAGGGTCTTGCCGGCCTCCATTTCCTCACGCAGACGCTCATAGATGAGCACGTTGGCGTCGACCGCCATGCCGATGGTCAGGACGATACCGGCGATACCGGGCATGGTGAGCACGAACTGGAAGAGGGACATGCCGCCGAAGAGGATGGCGAGGTTGATCACCAGGCCGACAATGGCGATGAGGCCGGCGAGGCGGTAGATGAAGAGCATGAACACGGTGGTCATCACCAGGCCGGCAACGCAGATCCACTTGCCCTGGTCGATCGAGGACTGGCCGTAGGAGGCCGAGACCGCGTTTTCCGACTCGATGGTCATCGGGTTCTTGAGGGGGTTCTTCAGCAGGGTGGCGAGCTGCACGGAGGACTCGCGGGTGAAGTTGCCGGAGATCACGGCGGTGCCGCCGAAGTGGTCGGTCTGAAGCACGGGGGCGGAGATGATCTCACCGTCCACGATGATGGCGAGCTGGCGGCCCTTGTTGACGGAGGCGATCTCGTCGAACTTCTTGGAGCCGTCGCCATTCAGGTTGAGGTACACCTTCCAGCCTTCGGCATCCATCGTCGCGAAGGCCTCGCTGACGCCGTCACCTTCCATGTCGGCGCGGTTGCGAACGAGTTCGGCGCCGCGGTCGGGGAGGTCGTTGCCCTGTTCGTCCTTCTGCTTCTTGTAGCTCATCTTCTGCCAGCCGGGCTCGGTCAGGCCGCCGCCGTTGATTTCGGCGATCTTGGAATTGCTGTCCTGGTGGACGATGCGGAACTCGAGCTTGGCGACCTGCTGGATCTTGGTGCGGACGTCGGCGAAGTCCTCGGGCTTGACGCCGGGCATCTGGATGAGGATGCGGTCAGCGCCCTGGGGCTGCATGGCGAGGTCCTTTTCGCCGTTCGGGTTGAGACGTTTTTCCAGGATGTTGATGGCCTGCTGGACGTCGGCTGCGGTGACGGACTGGGTCTTGCCATCCTTGTCGGTCGACTCCTTCAGGCGCACCACGAACTCGCTGCCGCCCTTGAGGTCGATGCCGAGGGGAATGCCGATGTTCTTGACGGTGAGCACCGAGAAGAGCGTCATCAGCATGATGAGGGAGGAGCCCACCCAGCGCTTGGTTTTGTGAACCACGGTGCCGATGTAAAACAGCAGCAGCAGCAGGATGGCGGTTCCGACGAAGAAGGTGGCGTAGGCGTTCATGGATGGGTTGGGGAAAGGTGCTTGGCTATGCGTTGACGGGGCAGGCGGCGCGGTGTGTGACCGCGTCCGGCTCAGGCGGTGGTGGCTTCGACGACGTCGCTCTTCCGGCTGACGCTGGCGATGGCGCTGCGCTCGTACTCAACCTTGACGTTGTCGGCGAGCTTGACCATGACGGTGCGTTCCTTGGTGCTGGTGATGATGCCGTGTTCGCCGCCGCTCATGACGACATGATCGCCGACCTTCACGTTGGCGATGAGCTTTTCATGCTCCTTCTGGCGCTGGCGCTGCGGGCGGATGAGCACGAAGTACATGATGACGAACATCAGCACCATCATGATCATCGGGTTGCCGAGCGGGCCGGGGGCGGGCTGGCCGGCGGCCTGGGCGAGGAAAAGCTGGGGGAGGGAAGGCATGGTTAGTCGGAAGAATCGGAACGTGTCTGGTATCGGGCGATGACCTCCGCCCTGAATTCGGAGAAGCAACCTTGCTCGATGGCCAACCGTGCCCTGGACGTGAGGGAGGCGTAGAAATGCAGATTATGCAGGGAAATCAACCTCAATCCCAGCACCTCCTGGGTATTGATCAAATGCCTCAGATAGGCTCGGGAAAAGCCCTGACAGAGGGGGTGGGTGTCTTCGGAGATCGGGCGGAAGTCACGGGCGAACCTGGCGTTCCGGAGGTTCATCATGCCCTCATGGGTGAAGGCGGTGCCGTTGCGCGCGAGCCGGGTGGGCAGGACGCAGTCGAACATGTCGATGCCCCGGGCAATCAGTTCGACGAGCTGGGGCGGGGTGCCGAGGCCCATGGCATAACGCGGTTTGTTTTCCGGCAGCAGAGGGCAGGTCCACTCGGCGATGCGCATCATGTCCTCCTCAGGTTCGCCGACGCTGAGCCCGCCGACGGCGTAGCCGGGGAAGTCCATGCCGACCAGCTCCCTGGCGCAGTGCTGGCGGAGGTCCTGGAAGACGCTGCCTTGTACAATAGGGAAGTGCAGCTGGCGGGTGAAGCCGGGGTCACGACCGAAGGCGCCGGCGTCGGGCTGGTGCTCGTTCACCCAGTCCCGGCAGCGCCGGGCCCAGCGCAGGGTGAGCTCCATGCTTTTCCGCGCCTCGTCGTGGGTGCAGGGGTACGGGGTGCACTCGTCGAAGAGCATGGCGATGTCGCTGCCGAGCACGGCCTGGATTTCCATGGCGGTCTCGGGGCCGAGGAACATCGGGGTGCCGTCGACGTGGTTTTGAAAGTAGCAGCCCTCCTCCTTGATCTTGCGCAGCTTGGCGAGCGAGAAGACCTGGAAGCCGCCGCTGTCGGTGAGGATGGGGCGGTCCCAGTTCATGAACTGGTGCAGGCCGCCTGCTTCGCGGATGATGTCCGTTCCGGGCCGCACCCAGAGGTGGTAGGTGTTGCCCAGGATGATCTGGGAGTTGAGGGCGCGCAATTCGTCGGGATGCACGGCCTTGACGGTTCCCTGCGTGCCGACGGGCATGAAGACCGGGGTTTCGATCACTCCATGCGGCGTGCGCAACCGGCCGCGGCGGGCGGAGGAGGAGGGATCGGTGGTGAGAAGGTCAAACATCAGGCACAGGCCGGGCAGGGGCCGGGGGGCGCCGAGTGTGGAGGCTCTGCCCGGGAGTGTCAAAGCTGGAGCGGGTGCAAAATCGAAGGATTGGACCCGGGCGGCGGATTCGCGGCTTGCCTTTGGAGATCCTTTTTTTGATGATCCGCTTCTTTTTCCCGGACCTCACGCCCCCCTCGTTTGCGCATGCCTTCAGACAGC
>CAZXPU010000096.1:5459-22703 GCA_964642905.1 uncultured Prosthecobacter sp. | reverse complement strand
CCAAGGGCTTGAAGCGCCTCACGGAGGTCCAGCGCGACATATTCCGGGGCAAGGCCACCGCCCAGGGCCGCCTTCGCGGCGGCGACATGGCTGCTAACCCGCTCAAAACAGACCTGATGCCGCGCATTGATCGCCACTGGATGATCACTCATCAATGGGCCGGAACGAAGCACCAGCGTGCGAATGGCATCACGCAGGGACTCAACCCCCGCTCCGGTCTGGCAGGAAATCGCCACCGCATCCTGCGGCCAGCCCGTCGCCTGCCCCAGATCGGCCTTGTTCAGCAGCAAAATTCGACGGCTGGCAGCCCCTTCGGGCAGCTCCACCCTGCGCGTCTGAGCCGGAGGCTGCGAGGCGTCCACAACCTCCAGGATCAGGTCGGCACGTTCCAGCTCGCGCTGGGTGCGCTCCATGCCGATGCGTTCGATGCCGTCCGCCCCGGCCTCCCGGAGTCCCGCCGTGTCCACCAGACGCAGCGGAATGCCATGGACCTGGATCACCTCCTCGATCGTGTCCCGGGTCGTGCCCGCCGTGGGCGAGACGATGGCGCGCTCGAAGCCTAACAGAAGATTCAACAGGCTGGACTTGCCCACGTTCGGCTCGCCGCAGATCACCGTCCTGGCGCCGTGACGCAGGATCCTGCCCTGCTCCCCGGTTTCAATCAGCCGCCGGGCGCGCTGCATGACCTCGTCCATCCTGGCGGCCAGGGCGGCTCCGGTGTCGGGGGAGATGTCCTCCTCTGGAAAGTCGATGTAGGCCTCGACATGGGCGAGCACGGGCAGCAGCACCTCCTTCAGCGCCATGGCCTCCCTGCCGATGGCACCGCCGAGCTGTTCATGAGCGGCGCGCAGGGCCAGGGTGCTCTGGGCATGGATCAGATCCATCACCGCCTCGGCCTGGGTAAGGTCCATCTTGCCGTTCAGGAAGGCGCGCTGGGTGAACTCGCCGGGCCCGGCGGCACGGGCACCGGCGGCCAGCAGCGACTCATACACCTTCTGCGTCACCAGCAGGCCTCCATGGCCGTGGTACTCCACCACCTGCTCGCCGGTATAACTGGCGGGGGCTCGAAAGACCAGCAGGAGCCCGTCATCCAAAAGCGTGTCATCGGCGGCGCGGGCGCTGGCGCGGCAGGCCTTTCTTGCAGGCAGTTCGGTGACGGGCTTCCCGGCCTGGAAAACCCGGGCCGCCACCTCCAGCGCCTGCGGTCCGGAAACGCGCAGCACGGAAAGCGCCGCCTCTCCGGTGGCGGTTGAAATCGCGGCAATGGTGTCGTGCATCATGGGCTCGACATAGCCCTTCCGGGCCTGGGCTCAAATGAAGAGAAGCGTGATGCGTGTCAGCGCCCGCCGCCGAGGACCCGCATCTGGGCGCGGTATTCCCGGGGCGTGCTGCCGACGACCTCGCGGAACCGGCGGTTGAAGTTGGCCAGGTTCCGGTAGCCGCAGTCGAGGGCGATGTCCGTGATGTTCTGCTGATCCTCGGAGATCATGCGGCAGGCGCGGCCGATGCGCACTTCGTTGATGTATTCCGGCACGGTCTTGCCGGTGCGCGAGCGGAAGAAACGGCTGAAGGCCCCCTCGCTCAGATGCGCCAGCTTGGCGAGCTGCTTGCGATCAATGTCCTCCGTGAGGTTCTGGTGAATGTGATCCACCACCCGCTGCATGCGGTCCTGGTCGCCGGAATGCAGCGCGGGCTCATAACTCGCGCTGGCCAGAGGCGTGAGCTCCTTGGAGCGCGAGAGAAGGTCCAGAATGCCAAGCAGCTCCACGACACGGGCCAGGCCGGAGGCATCCGCAAGACGCCGCATGCGGGTGGTGATCTCCTTGCGGGTGTTGCCGCTCACCTCCAGGCCCCGGGCGGAGCGCCGCAGCAGGCTCTTCACCGGCTCCATCTCCGGCAGGCTCATGAAGTCAGCCCCCAGGAAGGATTCGGTGAAGCGGACGATGATGGCGTCGACGCTCGCACCGGCCACCTCATCCTGATGCCAGACGTGGGGCAGATTGGTGCCCAGCATCACCAGATCACCGTCCACCAGCGGCGAGATGTTATCCCCGACGACCCTGTGACCGCGGCTGCGGATGGCCAGCGTGATCTGATACTCGGGATGGAAATGCCAGCGGGTGCCATAATCGGGCCCGTGCACGATCTCGCAATGAAACGATTCCCAGTCGCGACGCGGCACTTTTTCAAAGACAGGTTTCATAAGTGAACCTTTTTAAACGGCAATTCCGGACAAAGCCAATCATCAGATGCGCGCAAAGACCAGGAACTGCCACGGTCAACGCCTGCCAACGGCCCTGCCGTCCACCCAGCGTTCCAGCCAGGGCACCAGGATGACGGCAAGGATGATGATGGCGGCACCGAAGTAGAAGCCGGTGCTCATGTATTCCTGAGAGCCAAAGATCAGGGCGGCAAGCAGGATGCCGTAAACCGGCTCCAGATTGTAGATGACATTGACGGTGAACATCGAAAGCCGGCGCAGCACGTCCATGTAGCCTGCATAGGCCCAGACCGTGCAGACGGAGGCGAACAACAGCAGCAACAGCAGGTCCGCCAGGGACGGCGGCGTGACATTGCCGCCTTCAAGCCAGAGCCAGCCCGCCAGGCTGACGACGGCTGCGCCGCTCATCTGCAAGGTTCCCATGACGGCGAAGTGGCAGCGGCTCACCCATTGCTTGCTGGCCACGGCAAACAGCGCCGCCAGGACAGCGGAGGCCAGGGCGATGCTGAAGCCCAGCCAGTGGCGGAACTCCACCTCATAGATCAGCCAGACCGCGCCCAGCATCACCAGGCCGACCGCCAGTTCCAGTAACCGCCAGCGGCGTGTGCCGTTCATCCACGGCTCGATCAGCGAGCACCACAGCATGGCCGTGGGCATGGCAGCCAGGCTGACCGAGGCCGTGGCCAGGCGTGCGGAGAGAAAAAAGAGGATCCAGTGCAGCCCCAGCAAACCGCCCAACCCGAACATTCTCCATCGCTCCCGCACCGGCAGATTCAGGCTGACTCCCATGAAACGTGCGGTCAGGGCAAAGCCGAGCGCGGCGAGCGTGGTGCGCCAGACCAGCATCTCGACCGCAGGCATGGCGATCAGCTTGCCCAGGATGGCCGTGAAGCCCCAGGCAAGGATGACGAGATGCAGCTTCAGCAGGTCGCGCATGAGGCGTGCTTAAAACACCCTTCCCTGCAGAGACTCAGTCAGGCTTCTCATTTCTTCAGCAGGTCACGGATCTCCGTGAGCAGGACGATGTCCGCCGCAGGAGCCGAGGGTGGCGCGGCGGCCTCCTCCTTCTTCATCATCGACATCAGCTTGTTGGCCGGCTTGACGATCACAAAGAAGATGACGGCGGCGGTGATGAGGAAGCCGATGATGGCCCCGATCACGGCCCCGATGTCGA
This sequence comes from uncultured Prosthecobacter sp., assembly GCA_964642905.1. Classification (GTDB taxonomy): domain Bacteria; phylum Verrucomicrobiota; class Verrucomicrobiia; order Verrucomicrobiales; family Verrucomicrobiaceae; genus Prosthecobacter. Next base: position 19,308 of record CAZXPU010000096.1, on the reverse strand, counting down.
GCTGCAGAAACGGCACCACCTGCTGAACCTTGGCCTCAACTCCGTTGGCACCCTTCTGCATCACCTCGATGGTTTTCTCGCCGATCTTGATCTTCAGGTCGGGGTTGGGGCCGCCGCCAAACATGCCGAGAATGGGCTCGACAATGCCCTTGGTGAAGGCGCCGACGATGTTGCCGAAGGCCGCCCCGATGATCACACCGGTGGAGAGGTCAACGACGTTGCCTTTGAGGATGAATTTTTTGAATTCTTCAAGCATGACGAGACGGGATTGAGGTTCAGACGCATTCCACCGGAATGTGCCTTTGAATGCCAGCCAATTCTTTGCCAAGCAGCGCAGGATTCGTCTCGGCGGTCATGCGCCTCATGAGATCCAGCGGTCGTTTCTCCAGCCTGACCTCAAGCCTTGTCACGCCAGCGGAGATGGTTTCGCTCTCCTCGGCGAACGGCAGCGTCTTGAACGCGGCCTGCGAGGGCCGGTAAAAGGCGGCCCTGCCGATGTTTTCATCGATCAACTCCGACTCGGCCCTGCCGGTGAGATGACTGACCGCGACATGGCATCCCAGCTCCACCGAACGCGCGGAGGCGCAGCGGTTCACCCGTTCCACCCCGCGCAGGGTTTCGGTGGCGCTCGGGCAGAGGATCAGGTCCACGCCGCTGTCCCGCAGCCGGGTGGAAAGCTCAGGCACCTCGATGTCGAGGCAGATGATGACGGCCATGCGAAAGCCGCCAAAGCACCAGAGCCGGAGAACGTCCCCCGCCTCAAAGCCCGACTCCCAGGGCGTGAGGTGCAGCTTGTCTTGAAAGAGCCATGCGCCGTCACGGACGATCCAGGCCCGGTTGCGAACTCCGCCGCCCGGAGTCAGCGACGGCACGGTGCCGAGCACGGCCGCCCTGCCCGGACGCTGCAGCCTTTCCTTCAAAAGCGGCTGGCACTCCGACTCAAAGACCTGCGCGACGTCAGCGAGCGTGGCCGATCCAACTTGGCGAAGCACATGCGGCTCCAGCCCCATCCAGGTGAACTCAGGCAGCAGGACCAGATCAGCGCCCTCGTCCCAGCCAGCCTCGATCATTTGGATCACCTCCAGCGTGTATTCACGGATGCTGGCGGCATTGAGGCCCGGATCAAAGGTCCGCAAGGCCAGCGACAGGGTTTCGGCGGGCGGCTTCATGAAGATGGGGCGAGTTGTTTCAGCCAGAAGGTCAGCGTCTTGGGCGACTCCGCCTGCTCGCCGATCTCCTTCCAGACAAAGGTGGCCTGAAGTTCCGGATGCTTTTCATAACCCTGGGCGGTCCAGAAGCCGTCCAGCGGACGGTAACCGGCGGGACGCAGCGGATGCTCCGCAGGACGATCCACGGCACAGAACGTGGTCCAGGCGGCCTTCAGCCCGCGGGCATGATCTTCACGCTCCCTGAAGAAAACCTTGCCCACGCCATGTCCGCGATACTGCGGCAGCAGCACGGACTCGCCCAGGTAACAAATTTTGGAAAGCGGCCAGCCCTGCTTTTCGAAACAGGCCCGGAAGGAGGCGTCGCCCTCGCTCATGCCCAGGCAGGTGGTGGCCCCGACCGCATCATCTCCATCCATCGCCAGCACGACCAGGCTGGTGGACGCCCGTGCGTAGGTGGCGAGGTAGTCCCTCTCCTCCTCCATCGTGCCCTCGTAAAGATACGGGTATTCGTTGAACACACGCAGGCGCAAGGCGCCGATCGCCTCGATGTGAGGCAGGATTTCGGCGCCGCGCAGACGCAGGTAGCGGAGATCATCGGCCATGCACGGCCCATGAATCAGGGAGCGGATTCACGCAACGGCAAATCGCGTCCGCCTCAATGAGCCACGGCCTTCTCGGCGCCAAGGCCGGTGTGGGCGCGCACCTTGAGCTCGGCGAACTTGGCCTCCGCCGCCGGATCACGAGGGGTGAGAACGGTGCCAAGCCAGGCGGCCAGAAAGCCGAGCGGGATGCTGATGATGCCCGGGTTTTCCAGAGGGAAGACCGCGCCGGCCTTGCCGAACAAACCATTCGGACTCAGCAGGATCAGCACGATCGAGGACCCCAGGCCGACCCCCAGGCCAGCGACAGCGCCGGTGGTGTTGAAGCGCTTCCAGAAGACGCTCAGCACGATGACAGGCAGGTTGGCGCTGGCGGCGACGGCGAAGGCCAGGCCGACCAGGAAGGCCGCGTTCACACTGGGGCCCAGGTAGATGGCCAGGCTGATGCTGACCGCCCCGACGACGAAGGCCGTGATGCGGGCCACGCGCACTTCCTCACCCGGGCGGTGCTCCTTGCCGTGATGGATGACATTGGTGTAAAAGTCGTGGGCGAAGCTGGCGCTGGCGCTCATGGTCAGGCCGGCCACAACAGCCAGGATGGTGGCAAAGGCCACCGCGCTGATGAAGGCGAAGAAGAGCTCGCCACCCAGGTGCTGGGCAAGGGCCGGTGCCACCATGTTGGGGTTGGGTTTGCCGTCGGAAAGGATCTGGGCCTTCTGAAGGATCGTGGCCGCGCCAAAGCCGAAGAAGGTGGTGAGGATGTAGAACAGGCCGATGATCGCCATCGCCCAGACGACGCTGGAACGGGCGGTCTTGGCATCGGGCACGGTGTAGAAACGGACCAAAATGTGCGGCAGGCCGGCGGTGCCGAGAACCAGGGCGATGCTCAGCGAGATGAAGTCGAGACTGCCCCAGGGCCCTGCCACGGCGGGACCGTATTTCAGGCCGGGTTCAAGAAGGTTTTTCGGAGCCTCCGTGCCGGCATAGGTGGCGGCGGTCACGGAGTCAAAGAAGGCACCGAGGCTGTAGCCATGGTGCTTGAGCACAAGCACGCTGAGCATGAAGGCGCCGATCATGAGCAGGATCGCCTTGATGATCTGGACCCAGGTGGTGGCGAGCATGCCGCCGAAGACCACATACACCAGCATGAGCACGCCGACGCCGATCACCGCGGTGTGGAAGCTGGCGCCGATCAGCTTTTCAATGATCACGCCCGCGCCAACCATCTGTGCGATCATGTAGAAGGTGGACACGGTCAGCGTGCTCAGCGAGGCCATGGCGCGCACCGGACGAGGGCTGAGACGGTAGGCCAGCAGGTCGGCCATCGTGTACTTGCCGGCGTTGCGCAGCGGCTCGGCGACGATCAGCAGCACGGTGATGTAGGCGACCAGGAAGCCCACGGAGTACATGAAGCCGTCGTAGCCGCTCAGGCAGATCGCCCCGGAGATTCCCAGGAAGCTGGCGGCGCTCATGTAGTCACCAGCCACGGCCAGGCCGTTCTGCCAGCCGGTGATGCTGCGTCCGGCGGCGAAGTAGGCGGAGGCGCCGGTGTTCTTCCGGGCGGCCCAGAAGGTGATCAAAAGCGTCAGCGCAACGAAGCCGACGAACATGGTGAGGGCGATGGACATGAAGGAGGGGCGAAAGTGAAATGGAGAATTCGAGAAACCAGGCGGGAGGGCGGTGGATCACTGATGATCCTTGATGACTTCAGCCGCCTCCTTGTCCCAGCGTGAGGCCTTGCGCACGTAGATGAAGGCCACAATCCAGGCCATGAGAAACTGGGAGAGCGCGAAGACGTAGGCGATGTTCACCTTGCCCAGCACCTGCTTCTTCATGAGGTCCGGAAAATAACCCACCAGGATCGGCAGGGCGAGGTAGTAGCTCATGAAGAAGATCGTCGCGCTGACGATGAACCTCGCCTTGCGTCCCAGCAGGCTGCGGAATTCGGGCTTCGCTTCGAGTTCGTCCCAGTTGACGGGTGATTTTTCGGACATAAGGGCGCGAAAATAGGGAGCCCGCAACGTGGTGGCAAGAAGGGAATGCCGGGAACGATGGAACCTTCCAAGGGCTGGCTAGGCGCCAGCCGCCTCGCGCCGCGCCCAGGCATCGGCCTCCACCAGGGCCTCCAGGCCGGGATGCTGGATGACCTGGTGCCTGCCCATCACGCGTTCAACCGTGCGCCAGATGTCCGGAAAGGAGCTGCGCTCCTGGAGAAAGGCCTCCACCGCCACCTCATTGGCCGCATTCAGCACCGCCGGCAGGGTTCCCCCCACCTCACCGGCATGGCGGGCGAGGTTCAAGGCCGGAAAGTCCTGGGTGCGCGGCGCTTCAAAGGTCAGGCTGGCCAGCTGGGCGAAATCCAGGGGGCGCAGGTTGTTCGGCACACGCTCGGGCCAGGTGACGGCATACTGGATGGGGAAGCACATGTCGCTGTGACTGAGCTGGGCGATGACGCTGTTGTCGCTGAACTCGACCATGCTGTGCACGATGCTCTGCGGGTGCACGACGACCTCGATGCGGCTCATCGGCACGTCGAACAACCAGCGCGCCTCGATCATCTCCAGCCCCTTGTTGAAGAGCGTGGCGCTGTCGATGGTGATCTTGCGGCCCATGCTCCAGGTCGGATGCTTCAGGGCCTGCGCCACGGTGACGGCGGGAAGCTGATCTGCGGGCAGCTGGCGGAACGGACCGCCGCTGGCCGTCAGCAAAATGCGCCGGACCTCGCAGGCCCGGTGCCCTTCGAGACATTGAAAGATGGCGTTGTGCTCGCTGTCCACGGGCAGGATGTCCACGCCCTTGCGACGTGCGGCCTCCATGACGGCCTCTCCGGCCATGACCAGGATCTCCTTGCTGGCCACCGCCAGATGCATGCCTTTTTCGATCGCGGCCAGCGCCGGTGCCAGGCCGGTCACCCCGACGATGGCCACCAGCACCATGTCGGCATCGCTGGCGTTCACCAAATCCACGAGCCCGCCCGCGCCCACATGCAGGGTCACGTCGGCAGGCAGCAGCGCCCTGGCCCTGACGGCGGCGGCTTCATCCGTCAGCGCCACCTGCTTCACACCGGTTTCTTGGACCTGCGCGACCAGGGCCTCCACGCTGCGCTGGGCGGCCAGGCCGACGATCTCCATGCGATCCGGAATGTCCTGCGCCACCTTGAGGGCGCTGGTGCCAATGGAGCCTGTAGAACCGAGGAGGAGGACTTTGCGACGTTGGGACATGCGGAGCTCTTCCTTGCCTCAGGCGGTGATGGCTTCCAAATAAAAATAAAACACTGGCGCGGTGAAGAGCAGGCTGTCCGTCAGATCCAGGATGCCGCCAATGCCGGGAAACTTGTGCCCGCTGTCCTTGATGGACACGCAGCGCTTCAGCACGGACTCGGCGAGGTCGCCGGAAACGGCGGTCGCACACAGCACCGGTGCGAGGATCATGCCATGCAGCCAGGTGACGGGGGCAAGTTTTTCACCCGCCAGCCAGAGGGTGCAGGCGGCGGCGACAAAGGAACCCAGAAAGGCCCCGGCCAGACCTTCCCAGGACTTCGCCGGGCTGATGTGCGGGATCATCTTGTGCCTGCCAAACAGAACGCCCACGGCATAGGCGCCCATGTCACTGAACTTGGTGACCAGGATCAGGAACAGCACCAGAAACAGGCCGGTCATGCTGTTTCCATCCGGCTTGAAATACATGAGCCGAACGATGAAGCCGAAGAAGATCACGGTGTAGACCACGCCGAAGACGGTGTGGAAGATCCGCTGCAGCGTCATCCCACCCTCGAGCTGATGGCGGTAGCACAGAAGGAAGGAGCCATGCACGCTGGCCGTCAGCGCGGCGAGTTCCAGCCACATGGGAGGCGCGCTTTTTTCACGCATCACCCACCAGGTCATCGTCACCCAGTAGCCCAGGCAGATGCAGAGCCCCAGCAGGTTGAAGCCGCGGGCCTGATCATCCAGGCGCAGCAGGCGGTAATATTCAAAGGCGCCGGCCACGCCAAAAAATCCGGTGAGCAGCACCAGCACCCAGTGGCTGTTCCACTGCACGGCGGCGGCGATGACGGCCCACAGGATCAGCGTGCTGAACAGCCTGGAGGCAAACACCCGACGCTTGCTGGGAGCCGGGGCGGTGGAGGCGGGGGTCATGCGGGATCGAATCGGGAAAAAGGCGCGGCTATGTAGGCTGCGAATCTCTCCTGGCAAGCGTCACAGCAAGGGCAAGGCCCCCGGACGCGCCGTAAAAACGCCATGGCTGCCTTTCTGCCGGAGCTTCCGGGCGGGCCATGGCGCTTGCGACAAACCGGAGTGTTCTTATTTGCCTGCCACAGGAGCCGTGGCGGCGCCAGCGGGCACCCTGCCGGCGGGGACGATCTTCCAGACGGCTCCGCGCTCGCTGGTGTAAGGATCGACCGGGCCACCGTAGTTCGCCGTGGCGTGAGTCACATAGATGCTGCCGTCAGGGCCAATGCCGCTGCCAGTCGGACGGATGCCGTCGGCCAGGTCGAGCATCTCCTGCATCTGCCATTTGCCCGCGTTCTGCTTCATGCCCCAGACCTTGCCGCTGCCCCAGTCGGCGCAGAAGTAGACGCCGTCGAGCTCCGGATAATCCTTGCCGCGATAGACGCCCAGGTTGATCACGCAGATGCCCTGGTTGACGTGGCTGTATTCACCAATGGGCAGCACGCCGACCTTCGGATAGTTCTCCGGATCCGCAGCCGTCTCGGTGCCGTCCGCATTCTTCTTCAGGATCATCGGGAAGGGATGGCTGCCGCACATGAACTTCCATCCGTAGTTTTCACCGCCCTTGCTGCCAGCAGGCTGAAAGTTGATCTCCTCCCAGTGGTTCTGGCCGATGTCGGCGATGAACATGTCACCGGTCTTCGAATCGAAGCTGAAGGTCCAGGGATTGCGCAGGCCGTAGGCCCAGATTTCGGGCTTGGCCTTCGGATGCACCTTGGAGAAGGCCTCCTCGCTCACGCCAAACAGCACCATCTGCTGCAGCGGGGTGATGAAGGGATTGTCCTTCGGCACTTCGTAAGCCCGGTCGGCCGAGGACTTGTTGACGTCGATGCGCAGCATCTTGCCCAGCCAGGTGTGCAGGTCCTGCCCGGCGTTGATCACATCGCCCTCCCAGCCTCCATCACCCACGCCGATGTAAAGGTAGCCGTCAGGGCCGAAGGCGATCTGGCCGCCGTGGTGGTTGCAGTAGGGAAAGTCGATCTGCATCAGGATCCTCACGCTGTCCGGGTCCAGCTTGTCGGGATTGGCCTTGTCCACCTTGTACTCGGCGATCATCGTGGCGCCGTTGAACCAGAGATCGGCATAGGCGATGTAAACCTTGCCGTTGCTCTTGAAGTCCGGGTGGAAGGCCATGCTGTACATGCCCAGCTCCAGGAAGGAGGAAATGGTCTTGTCCTTGAGATCCAGAAAGGGGCGGCGCAGCTTCTTGCCGTCCTTGATGATCTGAATCACGCCTGGGCGCTCCACCACGAACACACGGCCGCTGCCGTCATTCGGCGCGGCGACGCTGACGGGATCGACGAGGTCATCCGCCACTTTGACAAGGCTGATGGCGACGTCGCCGGGCAGCTTGCCGCCGGGCTGGGCGGGCTTGTCCTCGGCGCGCAGGACGGCGCCGGAAAACAGTGCGGTGAGGGTGAGGAGACTGAGGGTGGCTTTCATGAGTTCGGTTGGGTTGCTGCGGGAAAATGCATAAACGCGGGCAGGCTAGCGATTTACGCCTTCACCTGACAAGCCTGAAGTCTTGCCCCCGGCACTTCGGCGCGATTCTCCATGAACCACGCCGCTCCGGCCCATGCACCGCCGGCTAGGCCAGCAACTCCTCCAGATCCTCCTCCCCGAGCCCGGACATCAGAGGCGAATGCTCGTCCAGCGTGGCCTCGACCAGCCCCCGTTTCTTCTGCTGGAGCGCCAGGATGCGCTCCTCCACCGTGCCGCGCATGGCGAGACGATACGCCGTGACGACGCGCTGCTGGCCGATGCGGTGGGCTCGGTCGATGGCCTGGGCCTCCACCGCCGGGTTCCACCAGGGATCCAGAAGAATGACATGATCGGCGGCGGTGAGGTTGAGACCGTAGCCGCCGGCCTTCAGACTGATCAGGAAGACCTTGCGCTTCGAGTCCGACTGGAAGGCCTTCACCTGCGCCTCGCGATCATTGCTGGAGCCATCGATGTAGCCGTACTCGATGCCCTGCTCGTCGAGCCTGGCACGCACCAGCTTCAAATACTGCACGAACTGGCTGAAGATCAAAACCTTGCCATCGGCATCGAGAATCGCGTCGAGTCGATCCTGCAGCATCGGCCACTTGCCCGAAAGCTCGTCGGCATCGAGGCCCTTGAGCGCCTCGCCGGCCAGGCCCGTGAGACGCAGGTCGCAGCAGGTCTGACGCAGGCGCAGCAGGACGGTGAACAGCGTCATCTTCGCCCCGCCCTGCCCCGAACGCTTGCGCGCTGCCTTGATCTCCTCGCGCCCTTCCTCCAGCACCCGCCGGTAAACCTCAGCCTGGGCGGCGGACGGGTCGCACCAGAGGATCTGCTCGATCTTCTCCGGCAGGTCCTTCAGCACCTCGCGCTTGGCACGGCGCAGGAAATAGGGCCTCAGCAGCTTCTTGAGCCGGTCGCTCGCGGCCAGTCCGGCAGGGCTGTCGAGCCCGTTCTGGATGGGTTGTTCAAACCGTTCCTTGAAGCTGTCGCGGCTGCCCAGGTAGCCGGGCAGGGTGAACTGGTAGATCGACCACAGGTCGCGCGTGCTGTTTTCCACGGGCGTTCCGGTGAGCGCAAGCCTGGCCCTGGCCTTGAGGGCGCGCAGCGCCTTCGCGGCATCGGTGTCCGGGTTGCGGATGTAGCTGGCCTCATCCAGCAGCACCAGCCGCCAGGCCTGCTTCTGCAGCACCTCCTGATCACGCACGGCCAGCTGGTAGGTGGTGATGAGCACATCTTGTTCGGCAAGGCGCGAAAGCACCGCCGCACGTCCGGAGCCCTGGGAAACCGCCACCCGCAGATGCGGCGCAAACTTTTCAAACTCCGCCCGCCAGTTGCCCGTGAGGCTCTTCGGACAGACGATGAGGGTCGGGCCGCCCTCGGGTGAGGAAGCCTTCAGCGAGCTGATGGCCGCAATGCTCTGAACCGTCTTGCCCAGCCCCATCTCATCGCCCAGCACCCCGCCGCGTCCAGCCTCCGCCTGGGTGACCAGCCAGCGCGTGCCCAGAAGCTGGTAGGGGCGCAGCTTCGGCCCCAGTTCGCCCAGCCTGGCAAGCAGCCCGGCCTCCTCTGTGAGCCGTGTGGGCGAGGCCTGTTCACCTCCCAGAAAATAGTCCTCATGCAGGCTGCTGATGCGGGCGCCGTCTGCCGTGAGCTGCAGGGGCACATCGCGCAGCGTGTCCTCAAACTCCTCCACGCCAGCCAGGTCGAGCAGGTACTTCCTGCCATTCTTGCCGGTGACGCTGCGCTGTCCGCTGCGCACCAGGCGCAAGACCTCGGCGCGCGGCAGACGAAATCCGTCCGGTGCTTCATAGGCAAACTCCATCGCCAGCCAGTCCTGGCCGCCACGGCGCTGGTCATCGTCAGAATCTCGGCGGTGAATCTGCGGTGCGATGCGCGCCACTCCGCGTGTCGCGGCCTTCCAGCGCTCACCCTCGACCACCTTCATCTCGCGGCGCAAACGCGGCAGTTCCGAGGCGAACAGACGCAGGACGGCCTCCGGTTTGCCAAGCTTCCAGACCAGTGTGTGCCCCCCGGCATCGACCCGGGTGCCAATCTGAAAGCCGAGCGACTCCATGAGCGCCATGAGCCGAGCCTCCTCGGTTTCGTTGCGCAGGTAGAACAGACCGGGCGTGGTGCTGTCCTCCAGCGGGAAAAGGCTCTCGGCCACGCAGCGCGGGCCGCTTTCCCCCACCGACCAACGCTGGCCGGCAAACTCGGCGCGCAGAATGGCCTCGGCAGCCTGCAGTGATCCGTCGAGCTCAAGCGTGAAACGGCAGGGCACCGGCGCGCAGTGAAAGTGCTCCAGCCCCCCGCCCCGAAGCTCGAGCTGAAAGACATCATTGAGCGTCTCACGCTGCGCGACCAGCCATCGAAGCGGCCTGCGTGCCGGCAGTGAACGCAAAAGTTGTTCGGCCTCGGACGGCAGCGGCGGCAGCCGGAACATGCCCTGGGTCTCCCGGCAGAACCAGGGCCCGTTGAAACGTCCCTGGAAAAGCGGCCCCTGCCCTTCTCCGGAGAGACGAAAAACCACCTCCTTCTCCCCTGGCCTGGCCTCCGCCGTCAGCAGCAGCCTCAGGGGTTCGCGGGCGATGCTCAGCGGCACGCCGGCTCCACTCGGTTTGCCGGCCGCAATCCTCGGATGCTCGGCCGCACAACGCAGGAACTCATCAAAAACCGCGCCGGGCAGCGACAACGGCGCGCTCTGCGCCTTCACGCCCACCTCCGCCAGCCAGGCGGCGAGCAGGGATTCCTCGGTCTCCTGGCCGCCCGGAGAGAAACGCACATAGGCCCCCAGCGGCTCGCGCACCTGTCCCGAGAGCAGGTTTTCAGGGAGAAAAACTGTGTAGGTCCCGGCGACAGCCACGGGCTTGCGTGAAACCGGAGGCTTTGGCGACTTCTCCGCGCTCGCCACAGCCGCCCTGGCCATTGCGTGAGGCGATGAAGGTGCAGGCTGCCGCAGGCCTGCCACCCCGCCCCGAAGATGCGCCAGCACCACCGCCAGGGCGTGTTCACAGATCAGACCGCGACGGGAAGTCGGACAGGTGCAGAGATTGGTCACATCCGTCCGCGAGCTGTAGGCCAGGCCCGAGGCGAACTTCGTCTTCCCGGCACCGGCCTGGCCGCGGATGCGTCCGGGTTCGGCACCGCTCACGGTGACGAAACCGCCATCCACGAGGCTTCGGGCGGCTTTCATGGCCTGCCATCCGCCGATTTCGCCAAGCCATTTCTCGGTGATTTCCATTTCTTTCTGGCGCGGTGGATGGTTCCACTTCAAACTCACGTCAACAGACATATGCGAATCGTTGCGATCACCAATCAGAAGGGGGGCGTGGGCAAGACCACGACGGCCATCAACCTGTCCGCCTGCCTGGCCGCCCGCGGTGTTCGCACGCTGCTGATTGATCTTGATCCGCAGGCCAACGCCACCAGCGGCCTCGGCCTGGCGCAGGAGGAGGGCGGCAGCCTTTACCCGGCCCTGGTGCTCGGCACGGATCCTCACACCGCGATCCGCAGCACCCGCATTCCCAACCTCTCCATCATCCGCAGCCACCAGGAGCTTGCAGGCTGTGAAATCGAGCTGGCCCAGACCGGCAACCATCTATCCAGGCTGCGCGAGGTCCTGGAACCCCTGCGCCAGTCCAACCATTTCGACTACATCATGCTCGACTGCCCGCCCTCCCTGGGCGTGCTGATGACCTCGGCCCTGGCCGCCGCCGATGAACTCCTGGTGCCCCTGCAGTGCGAATACTTCGGTCTCGAGGGCCTCGGCAAGATTGTCGGTGTCGTCCAGCAGATCCGCGACTGCGGCGCCAATCCCAACCTGCTGCTCGAAGGCATCGTCATGACCATGTTCGACTCCCGGGCCAACCTGGCCCAGCAGGTCGTCAGCGACGTGAAGAACTACTTCGCGGAGATCATCTACAACGCCGTGATTCCACGCACCGTCCGTCTGGGTGAAGCCCCCAGCTTCGGCAAGGCCATCATCGAGTATGAGCCGAACGGCCGCGGCGCCACCGCCTACCGCGCCCTGGCGGAGGAATTCCTGGCCCGCCGCGCCGGCAAGTGACAGAAGCCGTCACCGTCTCCTCATCACGGCTTCACATGGCGCAGCATCCAGCGCGCCACGTTGGCATAGATGGGAAAATCCGTGATCAGCACGTTGTGATGATCCGCGCCGGGCACTTCGATCCACTCCTTTGCCAACCTCTCAGGAAGCGATTGGTAAAGCCGCCTCCCCGAGTTGATCGGAATCACCCGGTCCGCCGTTCCGTGCGCCATCAAAACCGGAATCGAAAGGCGGGAGGCAGGTTCGTCGGAACGAATCTGCTCCAGCCTCACTCCCGTGCGCAACTGATACACCCAGCCGGCACCGGCACGCCATAGTTGGCCAAGGGCCTCCCCTACCCGTGACGCCACATTGTTCTGGATGGCCGTGTCCAGCCGGTCAAAGGAGCTGATCACCACCAGGGCCTTCCAGGGAGCTTTTTCCTTGGCTGCGGCATGAACGGCGACCGCCCCTCCCATGGACATGCCCAGCAACCCGGCAGGCTGCGGGGAAAAACGAAAACGCTCCGCCGCCTCGCTCAGAAGCCTCGCTGGAATGTCCGCTTCACGAAGGCCAAAGGTGATGATCTTGACCGGATGTTCCCCATGCGCCGGCATGTCTGCCAGCAGACAGCGAAAACCAACCGCACACAGCCGCTCACCAATCAGGAGATAATCTTCCTTCCTCCCCTTTCGACCATGGACAAGCACCAAGGTGCCCCGGACTTTCCCGGCTGGAGTCAGGTCGATGCCTTCCGCGCCAAGTTGCTCCCTGATCAAGCGGCCTCGTCGCCCGAGCCGCCCGTCCGCCAGTGGCTCCATCATCAGGCAGGGTGTTCCATCTGTTAAGCCGAAGGTCTGGACAGTGACGCCATGTTCCAGCGTGTTCGCCAAAAACTCCTGATGATAATCCTGCAGGGTCCTTCGTGCCGGGCTCGACAATTCATGGCCGCCCCACCAGAAGGCGCCGACCAGCAAGACTGCGACCAGTCCCAGGATGACCATGATCCAGAACTTCATGCTCACTCATCCTCCCGCGCCTTCAGGCCTTCGATGGCGAGCACGATGCGGAAGCCCACATCGGACAGCTGATCGGAGACAAGAACCTTGCGGCGGTAGGAGGCGAGCAGTTCGCGGGGATCACTCGTCGTGAAGGCGCCGCCACGCACGATGCCCTCGGTCGGATTGGCGGCCCAGCTGTCGGAAACCCATTCCCAGACGTTGCCCGCAAGGTCGTAAACCTGGGTCCTGGGATCCGCCTTGAAGCTGGCCACCGGAGCGGGACCTGCATGACCGTCCGTGTAAGCGGCGATCGCTTTTTTCCCGGATGGATCCGCAGTCTTGTCGAAGAAATTACCCGTCCTGGACGGCGGTGTGGACGTGAAGCCCCAGGGATAAAAACCGCCGATGGCGGCGCTGCGCTGGGCGGCCGTTTCCCCAATCTCACGTGGCAGGTTCACCGCCATGCTCCATTCGTCATCCGTCGGCAGCCGGTACTCCTGATCCGGTTCAAGCAGGCCCTTCGCACGCTCCCGGTCCGTCAGCCAGCGGCAGAACTGCTCGGCCTCGCTGCGCGTGACGTTGGTCACCGGCAGATCAAGGGCTTTGTCGAGATCGCGATTGACGACCGCCGGAAGATTGGAGGTCCGGGCGAACTCGGCAAAGTCCTTCCGACGTGTCTCGGTCGCCGCAAACATGGCCCGGCCCATCGGCACGAGCTTCATGCCCAGGCTGTTTTCCCAGGGCTTGCTGAACACCACCGCCCCGGTCGCCCGCAGACGCAGGTTGAAGCTCATTGACTGGCCTTCCTTGAGCTCTCCCTGCACCATCTCGCTCTTGTAACCCGGCAGCCGGATCTCAAAGGCAAACTTGTCGGCACGGGTCTTGTCCAGCCGCAGCGGCGTCCGCCCGACAACCAGCTCCCCGTTGAACACCTCGGCGCCACGCGGCGTGCTGTCGATGCTCACCCGGCCATAATGCATTCTCACGACCTCCGTGCGGACGGCCTGTCTTCCTGTCGTGGGCGTCATTCCGACAGGCAGCTTGATGTTGGCGGCGCGCCAGCTGTATTCATGATCAATGTCCAGCCTGCCGCTCTGGCGGTCGCGTGAGGTCATCCAGGCACAGAAGGCGTCTGCATCGGAGGCCGGCACCATGACGCAGTTCAAGATCCGCTTGTCCGGGGTCGAGAAGGGCACCACGTCAAAGGCGGCGGCGCGCAGGGTGGCTTCCAGGAAGGCTCGAAACTGCGAGACTTCGACGGGCAGGTCGGCCACGTGACGATCCTTCACAAAACTGTACCACTGGCCGTAGATGTTCTGCC
>CAZXPU010000096.1:0-5449 GCA_964642905.1 uncultured Prosthecobacter sp. | reverse complement strand
GGCTTGCCGCTCTGCGGCTGGATCGGCGCGGGGGCGGGCCTCACCGGCAGGGGCAGTTCCCAGGCCCACTGCCGCTGGTACTTGCCCGCATGAAGGCCGCCACCCGCGAGAGCCGAACCGATGAGGGTGAAAAAGGCGGCGCGTGCCAGCCTTCGCGACAGGCTTTCGACCCTCTTGCCGCCCACCTTCTGGAGGGCTTCGGCAAATTCACCGGCGTGCTGAAAACGTTCGTTGAGATCGGGGGCGCAGGCCTTGCAGATCACCCGGTTGAGGTCCATCCAGAACGGCCATTCCTCGTCACTCAGGTTCGGCGGCACTTCGGGGAATTCCATCCGGTCCTTCCCGCTGCTCATCTCATAGAGCACCTTGCCCAGGCTGTAGATGTCCGCCTGCGGTGTTCCCGGCCCTTCCGGCGGCACAAAGCCCTCTGTGCCCACAAAGGTGCGCTCGCCGAGCGCGGCGACTAGGCCGATGTCCGCCAGCTTGCACACTCCACCGACAAAAATGATGTTGGAGGGCTTGATGTCACGGTGCGTCAAACCGTGGTTGTGCATGTAATGCAGGGCGTCGGCAAGGTAGACCCCGGCATCGCGGCAGAACACCAGGTCCAGCCGCCCGTGACGCTTCATGTCCGTTCCCAGCGTCCTGGGCACGTAGGTCTGCAGGTTTTCGAAACTCGCCCCCTCCTCGGCGTCGTCCGCCAGCTCCATCACGCAGTAGTAGAAGCCGCGCTTTTCATTCCAGCCCACATGCAGGATATGCACCAGGCAGGGATGTCCGCGCGAGATGGGCTCAAACTGCTGAATGCCCAGAAACTCCCGCTGAAAGGTTCGGGTGAGCTCAAAATCCTCACGCCAGACAATCTTCACGGCGCGATAGGCGCCCGTCACGCTTTGCGCAAGCCAGACCTCGCCATAGGCCCCGGAGCCGATGCGTCGGATCAGGGTGTAGTCAGGAATGACCATGTCATCGCGGTGCGAGGGCGGGCCGTTTTTCTGCCGGGCGGCCGGGGTGTGCTGATGAACGGGCGGTGCCGGAAGCTCCAGCATCGTGGCATTCTGCTCCACAGGCACGACCGCCTCGGGCGCGGGCACGTCCGGAGGTGGAAGGTCAGTGGGATTTTCTGCCATGAAGGTCTGTGACGATACGCAGTCGGCCAGCGGGACTCAACAACCGACTGCAAGACGGATGCATTTCATCCCGAAAGGAGGAAACCGCCTTCGCAGTTGACGCTGGAACCGGAGCGCTGCCTGTTGCGAATCCCGCCCCCCACCCCTCTTTCCTGAATGCCTGAAGCTCCCGCCTCGAAGAAAATCTGGGATCGCACCGCCTGGCGCGACGCCGCCTTCTTCCTCCGCTACCTGCGCCCACACTTCAATGTCTTCATCCCCGCGATGCTGGCGCTGGCCCTGACCGCCGGGCTGACCGTGGCCTTCATCTACCTTCTGTCTGATCTCGCCGGCAAGGGGCTGGCGGGCGCCAAAGGCCCGGAATGGACGGCGGAGATGCATCAAAAACTCTGGATGATGCTCGGTCTCGTCAGCACCCAGGCGGTCATCGCCTTCTTCCGAATCATGCTGTTCGCCAAGGCTTCCGAACGCGCCCTGGCCCAGCTCCGCAAGGACACCTTCAGCCGCATCATCCGCTTGCCCATGGCCACGCTGAACCAGCGCCGTGTGGGCGAACTGGCCTCACGCATCGCCAACGATGTCGAATCCATGCGTGAAACGCTGGTGATGACCATCCCGATGCTGCTGCGTCACACCGTCATGCTCACCGGCTGCCTGGTGCTGGTCACCCAGATTTCCATCAAGCTGGCCCTCGTCATGGTCGGCACCGTGCCGGTGGCCATCGTCATGATCGCCCTCTTCGGCGCCCGCATCCGCAAGCTGGTCAGGAAGTCCCAGGACAACCTCGCCGCCTCCCAGGTCATCGTTGAAGAAAGCCTGCAGAGCATCGTCAGCGTGAAGGCCTTTGCCAATGAGGTCCACGAAACCTCACGCTACAGCTCACGCCTCGGTGATTTCCTCAGCCTGGCCCTGCGCGCCGCCGCCCCGCGCGCCGCCTTCATCGCCTTCATCATCTTCTCCTTCAGCGTCGCCCTGATCGTGGTCATCTGGGCCGCCCTGACCATGCTGGAGGCCGGTGAGATTCAAACCCCTGCCCTCTCCCGTTTCGCCGCCCTCAGCGGCATGATCGCGGCCTCCTTCGCCCAGTTCTCCGAACTCATCACCCAGCTTCAGCGCACTCTCGGCGCCACTGACCGTGTCCGCGAACTGCTCTGCGAGCCCACGGAACCTCAGGACCAGGGCTTCGAACCTCGCAGGTTCCGCGGCGAAATCGAAATGCGCGACATCACCTTCGCCTACCCCTCGCGCCCTGAGGCGGTGGTGCTGAAGGAATTCGGCTTCAAGGCCGAGGCCGGTCAGCGCATCGCCCTGGTCGGCCCCAGCGGCTCCGGCAAGACGACCACCGTCTCCCTCCTCTTCCGCTTCTACGAACCCAATCAGGGCGACATCCTGATCGATGGCACCCCCGCCCGCGACATGCCCCTGCCGCTGCTGCGCCGCAACCTCGCCCTCGTGCCCCAGGAGGTGCTGCTGTTTGGCGGCAGCATCCGGGAAAACATCGCCTATGGCAGGCCCGACGCCACCGAGGCGGAGATCATCGAGGCTGCCCGCCAGGCCAACGCCCATCAGTTCATCGAAAAGCTGCCCGAAGGCTACGACACCCTTGTCGGTGAACGCGGCACCCAGCTTTCAGGCGGCCAGCGCCAGCGCATCGCCATCGCCCGCGCGATCCTCGCCAACCCCGCCATCCTGATCCTGGACGAGGCCACCAGCAGCCTCGACGCGGAGAGCGAACGCCTGGTCCAGGACGCCCTGGACAAGCTGATGGAAAACCGCACCAGCCTCATCATCGCCCACCGCCTCTCCACCGTCCGCCGCTGCGATCAGATTCTGGTCATGTCCGCAGGCACCATCGTCGAACGAGGAACGCACGATGAATTGATCGCCAAGCCAGGCGGCCTCTACGGCACCCTGGCCAGGCTTCAGCTCGAATAGCAGGACCGCCGCACGATCACTCGTGCCGCAGCGCCTCCACCGGATTCATCATGGCCGCCCGTCGCGCCGGATAGATGCCGAAGGCGATCCCCGTCACGACAGAAATCAGGAAGGCCAGGGCTGGCGACCAGAATTTCACCACGGTCGTCACTCCGGCAAAATGCTGCACGGCAATCGGAATCGTGATCCCCAGCACCACGCCCAGAACTCCTCCGGCTCCGGCCAGCAGCACCGTCTCGATGAGGAACTGCAGCACGATGTCCGCCTGACGCGCGCCCAGGGCGCGACGAATGCCGATTTCACGGGTGCGCTCCGTCACGCTCGCCAGCATGATGTTCATGATGCCGATGCCCCCGACCACCAGGGAGATGGCCGCGATGCTGCCCAGCACGATGCTGAACATGCGCTTGGTGCGCTCGGCCTGACGCAGAAGCTCCACGGGCACGATGATGCGCCAGTCCTGCTTCTTGTGGTTGCTGGACAAGATCTGCCGCACCGCCTCGGCGCGGCTTTCCACTTCACCGACTTCCTTGACCCGGATCACCGCCTCGTGGAACTCGACCTTTTCCGCCTCAAAGCTGCCGCTGCGCATGCGGAAAAAGGTCTCGCCATACTGGTCCATCAGCGTGCTGTAAGGAATGAAGATCTGGGCGTCCGCCGCATTGCCCCCGCCGTCGCCGCTGACCCGCGGCCCTTCGTTTTGCAGGATGCCCAGCACCTTGTAGTAATAACCCTGGACCCGGATCGACTTCCCCGTCGGCGTCGACAAAGGAAAGAGCTTGGATGCCGCCGTTTCATTGATCACACACACCGGCAGCTTTTCATTCAGCTCCAGATCGGAGAAAAACCGGCCCTGCAGCATCTTGCGGTTGCGCATCTCCGGATAAATCGGCAGCACGCCCAGGATCTGGCCGTCGACGCTGCGCTCAAAGTTCCAGATGTTGTCGCTCAGAATGCGTGAGGGCACCACCACTTCAATCCCCGGCACCGTCTGGCGGATCTGCTGGATGTCGCGCAGCGTCAGGCCGTAGTCGATGACCATGCTGCGCGTCTCCGCGCCCGACCCCTGGCCGTCCGGGGGCTTGATGCTTTCCAGGATGATGTTCTGGCTGCCCAGCCGGCGGATCTGCTCCTGAGCCTCATGGCTCGCCCCTTCGCCGATTGCCAGCATGGCGATGACGGAAGCCACGCCGAAGATGACGCCCAGCGCCGTCAGAAAGGAGCGCAGCTTGTTCAGCCAGATGCTCTTCAACCCCAGGGACATGGTCCGCCACAGGTGCTGGGGCGAGGCAAAAAGACGCAGGATGGGATGACGGGCCAGGAATGCAGACATGGGGGGCTTATTACCACGTGGCGGCAACCGCCTTTCCTTCAGGCGAAACTCACATCTGACACCTGCAGCGCAAGACCCCGGAAAGGCCCGCCGTTTGCCTCACATGTCCAGCCAGCCCACTTCCCGTCGTCGTTTCCTGGCCCAGAGCAGCCTCGTGGCCGCCAGCAGCCTCGGATTCCCAGCCATCACCACGGCGCGCTCCCCCAACTCCCGCCTCAACCTGGTCTTCATCGGCGTCGGAGGCCGCGGCGCCGCCAACGTGCAAAGCCTGGTCGGCGTGCCTCTCATGCGCCCGAAAAACGCCGGGGCCAAGGCCGTCGAAACCCCCGAACCCATCAAGGAACCGACGGAAAACGTCGTGGCCATCTGCGATGTCAACGGCGAGAACCTGGACCGGGCCGCCAACGCCTTCAAAGGAGCCAAGGCCTTTCGGGATTTCCGCAAGCTTTACGAGACCCTCAAGGAGTCGGAATACGACGCCGTCGTGGTCAGCACCACCGAGCACACCCATGCCTACGCCACCCTGCCGGCCTTGAAGTTGAAGAAGCCGGTGTATTGCGAAAAACCGCTCACCCGCGATGTCGCCGAGGCCCGCCTCATCACCCAGGCCGCCGCCGAAGCCGGGGTCGCCACCCAGATGGGCACCCAGATTCATGGCATGCCGAACTACCGCCGGGTGGTCGAACTCATCCAAAGCAACGCCATCGGCAAGGTCAGCGAGGTGCATGTCTGCGTCTCCCGCGCCTGGGGGCTGCAAAGCCAGGAGGAGGCGGAAAAGAACAAGGACATTCTCTACATCACCGAACGTCCCAAGGAGGAGCAGACCCCTCCCCCCTATCTCGACTGGGACCTGTGGCTCGGCCCCGCCCCCTACCGCCCCTACAACGAAGCCTACTTCCCCGGACCGAAATGGTATCGCTGGTGGGACTTCGGCAACGGCACGATGTCGGACCTCGGCAGCCACTGGAATGACCTGCCCTTCTGGGCCCTGAACCTCGACGCCCCGCTTTCCGTCGAGGCCTTCGGCCCGCCGCCCCACCCTGAAATCGCC
>CAZXPU010000095.1:0-22786 GCA_964642905.1 uncultured Prosthecobacter sp. | reverse complement strand
AAAGCGCGGCGTGGACATTCTCTACTGCCAGGGATCCAACGACAACGTCAGCCCCGGGCTCATCGAGCTGGGAGAAAAGTTCCCCGGTCTTCCCGTCTACATCATGCCCGGAGGCCAGCACGGCGGCGCCAAGGAGGCCGGGTTCACCAAACCCGTGAACGCACAGGCGGACGTCGATGAAAACCTTTACGCCTTCGCCATGCATCATTTTTTCAACACGCGACGCCTGATCGCCTCGCCCAATCTGCAGGCAAAGCCTGACGCAGGCCTGAAACGATGCCGGGTAAGCGTCACCTTCCCCGACGGAGCCGAACCTCAGTCCAACGAACTTTGCTGGTCCGTGAACCGTCATCCCGACTACAGCATCCTCATGGAGTTCGACGCCTGGCAGTCCGTGCCGCTGAAGGCGGATGGCAAAGGTGCGTATTCGGCGGAGGTGCCCCTCGAGGACGGGACGAAGACCGTGGACTTCATCTCCGTGCACAGGCATCAGGAGGCGGGCGTCACGCTCACCGTCTCCAGCCATGAAATGCGGCTGACCCGCTGATGCCAGAAGCGATCCGACAAGGCCTTCACGACCACCGGGCCGTTGAAGGTCAGGGCTGGACCTTCTTCACAAAGCAGGCCTTCAGGGCGATGGCCATGCCGTCCATCTTGCAGGAGATCTCATGATCCCCGTCCACCAGGCGGATGGGCCTGGATTTCGTGCCGACCTTGAGCACGTCGGAGCTGCCCTTGAGCTTGATGTCCTTGATCATCGCCACGATGTCGCCATCCGCCAGGACATTGCCGTGGGCGTCCTTCACAACACGCTCCGCAGGAGCCTCCTCCGGAGCCGGCTCCTGGGTCCATTCGTGACCGCAGGTGGCGCATTCCAGGCGGTCGCCATGATCCAGGATTTCATCCATCTCACACATCGGGCAGGTCTTCTTGCTCATAAGACGTTCACCTGACAGCAGGACCTCAGCATGCGCAACCCCGCGATGTCGGCGGCACTCCGGCATGGGCCTTGAAAGCAGCGCGCATGCCCCTGCCTCCGCGGCTTCATCCGGGTCAGGGCAATGACTGTCGACGCTTCTTCTGCTCCTCGTCCTCCTCACCCTCGCCTCCGCCGTATCCCAGCACCTCCACGCTCATCATCGACGGCGTCTGGCTGTCATCATTCTGAGCCACCGTGTTCTCCTTCGCGGCACCTGGCTTGGTGGCGGCGGTGTTGGCGGCGGCCGCAGCCGTGTTCGATGAAGAGGACATGCCGGAGACGTTCACCGCCGCCGCAGCCGGAGCCGCAGCACCGCCGGAAGCCGTGCCACCGACGCTGATGTTGCCGCTGTTGAGCACCACCGTCGCGGCAATGTTGAGGTTGCCCGTGGCACGAATGCCCGCATCGCCCGCATCCACGGTGCCATTGGGAGCAATGAGGTCCACGTTGCCCGGGGGCACACCGGCCACCGTGGCCAGCACGCCGATGCCACCGCCGGTCGCCAGACCGGCAAGGTCCGTCTTCAAGTCAGCGCTCTGCGGGTCAATGATGACGCGTGTGGGCGGAGCCGACTGCACGGTCTTGGACGAGCTGCCTGCCGCGATGTCTCCCTTCGACGACCAGATCACCTCGTCACCGCCGCGCAGCGTGAAGATTCGCGCAATGCCGATGTCCACGTTCCGGTCCGCGAAGATGTTGATGCCACCGCCGCCTTCCGTGATGATGCCGGGAGGAGCCAGGGAGTTGCCCAGAAGAGCCGTGGCCAGCTTCAATCCGCCGCCGGGCACCAGGATGTCGATGCTGCCGCCGCTTTTGGTTCGGATGTCACGAGCCTGGGTGGTGATGTCACCGCTCCAGGCCGTGCCGGGGAAGAGCGAGGCAATCGCGGCAAAGCCATCCTCGTAATCCGTACCCTTGGAGGAATGCTCACGCCCGGCTGTCCGCAACGCGATGGCAAACACCCCCAGCGCCACTCGGCGCTGCTCGTCAGGCGACAGCGCCTGAAACTCGCCCAGCGTGTCCACGGTGGAGCCCGTGGCCTTGCCGTAGTCGCTCAGATGCTGCGCGCCGCGAGGCCCGTTGATGACCTCGCTGATGAACCGGCTGAAGTCCACGCTGCTCGCGGCAAGCCCCGCCGACGGTCCAATGCCTGCGGCCAGTGTGAGGCTGGCTCCGTCAAACGGCAGGCTCGGGTTTCGACCGTTGCCGATGCTGGTGATGCCCACGCCGGTGCCATCCGAATTGTTGCCACCGCTGCCCAGGTCGAGATGACGCCCGGCCAGCACCTGCAGCGAACCTGGCCCGCTGACCTGGATGTCGCCCGCGAGCGGACTGTCGCCGACATTGATGATGTTGCCGGAGTAGTTTGCCTGGGTGCGCAGCAGACTGCCGGCGTCGTAAAGAATCATGTCGCGTCCGCTGGAAACGACGCTCACATCCGAGGCCGTGGTGTTTTGCAGGTAGAAGGCCACGTCGCGAATGTCGCGAGCCGCCAGGATCCTCGCCATCTTGGGCGTGAACAGCCCAAGGCCGCTGATGTCGCCCCCCTGGGCGGTCACACGCACAGGTTCGGCGTCACCGGCATGAAGCAGCCCCTGGGCATGCAACGCCTGCTTGGCCTGAAGCACGCCGAAGGCGCCCTGTGTGGAGCCGGTTTCACGAAGACTGGCATCCAGGAAAAGCAGGAAGTTGTCGCCCGAGGCACTGGCCGTGCTGGCGGTCAGGCCGCCAATCGTCTGGAACGCGAAGGGATTGGCCAGACCGGGGATCGACTGAGGGCTCGCATCGGAGACGTTGATGATGCTGCTGCCCCAGGCCGTGGTGGACGCGCCATTGACCGTGGTTCGACCGTTCGGCTGCAGGGCGTTGACGGAACCCGTCGCCAGGATGTCCAGCGTGCCACGGCTCGACGGCGCCAGGGTGACACCTCCGACCACATTCACATCCCCGCCGAGGGCCGCGAGTTTCAGCGATCCAGGCGCCAGCGACGCCACCGTGCCGAAGGAGTCCACTTTGGTTTCGTTAAGGCGCAGCCAGGGGTGGTAGAAGGAGGAGGTGCCGGGGTTCTGGGCGTTGTAGAGCAGCTGGTTTTGAATCCAGGCCAGCAGCACGGACATCGCGCCACCGCCGCCGACCGTGGGCAGCGTCGTGGAGGATCGCAGCGTCACGGAACCGGAGAGCGAGGTGACCGAGACCGAGGCATCCTGGGAATAGGTGTTGAAGTAGGTCTTGTACCAGAAGCTGTTGCTGTAACCGCCCGGGAGCAGGAAAGGGTTCGAGGCCGGCGCGATCAGCACGTCGCGCCCGGCGCGGACATCGAAGGAGGATTTCCCAACAAAAAGCTGGGTGGGCAGCCACGTCTGCGATGCCAGCGGGGCGGCGTCGGCCAGGTTCGTCAGCGAGGGCGAGCGGGTGGCGTTGGTGATGATGGAGCCCCCGGCACGCAGGTTTCCTGCACCGCGCTCCACATAATACACGCCGGCGTCCAGGTTTCGTCCGGCGCGCACGCTGAGGCTGCCGCCGCCAAGCTCGGTCAGCACGCCGTCCTTGGAAAGCCGTGCGTTGGTTGGCACCACGGCATCCACATTGGCGATGTCGCGTCCGGCGGACATCAAGACATTGCCGCCGCCCAGGGCGCCGACGCCTTCAAAGAAATTGCTGTAATCCACCCACCAGGTCGTTGTCGCCACATCACCAAACCGCGCGGCGCCAAACTGACCGGTCATCGGATCCACATAGCCGCGGCGGTAGAGCCAGTTCATGGGAAGCTGGCGCTGGGAATCCGCCACCAGTTCACCGGCGGCGTTGCGCGTGAGATGCAGGATGTCATTGCCCGCACGGATTTCCACATTGCCGCCGCCCTGGGCATACTGGACCGCGTAAGGCGGCGTCTGCTGCACGGGACCGAGGCTGCTGGTGCCTCCGGCATAATCAAGGATCGGCAGGTCGAAGCGTCCGCCCATCGTCGGATCAGCCACACGCACGCCGGCCGAATAGATGGACGCATACTGGTTGAGCAGACGGACATCGGCGCCCGTGCTGATGTCAATGCCACCGCCGCCGGTGCGGATCACCTGGTAGAAGCCCGCCACGGCCACCGAGGTCCTGGCCCTGTCGCCCAGGTTGCTGGCGATTTCATTCGCGTCACCCGCATTGCGTCCAAGCAGCAGCGAACCGGTGCCCTGAACCACCGAACGATGATCGACCGAGCTGAAGTCCGCGCCTGCGGCAAGCCGGTAGGACCAGCCTTCGACAGGATCCGAGACCAACGAATTGTTTGTCATCAACGGGGCGTTGTAGGCGGCGGAGGTGAAGCCGTCGCTCAGCGCCTCGTTGAACACCAGGTTGCCTGCGGCGCGCAGGGTCAGCACCCCGGCGCTCTGCCGTGCGCCGAACCGAAAGCCTGACAAATCCCAGGCCGTGCTGCCAGCGCCTGGATTGGTGCTGCCGAGCGTGAGGTCGCCGGTGCGGTTGACGAGCTCCGCGCCGGTCAGCAGGACAAAGCTGGAGGCAAGCCCCGCGTTCGCGCCCGTGAACAGGCGTGTGTTGATGGCGGTTTCATTGGTGGCGAAGGCGCTGCCATTGGCCAGCACCTGGTCCCTGACGGCGGTGGTGATGGTTCCGCCGCCGGTCAGGTCATACACCTGAAAGCCTTCCGCCGTGATCGCCGAAGCGCCGAGGATGGAGCCGGAGACAGGCCGCAGGGCCAGGTCGGTGCCACCCCCGGTCTGCGGCGCACGCAGATGCAGGCTGCCGGGAAACTGCCCGGCCGTGAGCGCGGCATCCACCGAAAGGTCAATCACGCTGCCGGACTGGATGTCGATCTGTCCGCCGGACTGCCCCCGCGTCTCCAGATAAACAGCACCGCCCTTGCCGGCGGAGTCGACTTTTTCAGCCGACACATCCAGCCGTGATCCCGACTGCAAGGTGATGCCCTTCGCGGCCAGAAGGCGGATCGTTCCACCCGTGACTCCCGAGGCATCCACCTGTCCCGTGACACGGACGACCCCGGCATCGGCGCTGACCGTGAGGCCGGTGACCCGGGCGTTTCCATCCAGCACCACGTCCCCGTCGCGCACCCGGAGATCTCGCTGTCCGGTGAAACCGGCGTTGTTCAGCAGGCTGTGAAGGCTGGAGGTTGACGCCATCTGACGCACATCCAGGCCAAACGAAGCGCCGCCGCTTCCAATCAAGGTGGCGGATCCCAGGCTGACCGAACCGGAGGGCACGCTGATGTCCAACCGACCCGCTTCACCTCCCGTCACCGCCGAGACATCGAGCGTGCCGGAAACCGTGACGCCGCCCTGGTCCGCCGCCAGGCGAATGTTGCCGGCCTGAAGCAGTCGCTGCTGACCGACGGGGCCTGAAGCAATGCCGGCAGTGCTGACCACTCCGCCCATCTGCAGGCTGCCGGAAGTGGCTCTGAGCGTGACGGAACCGCCTGGCAGCGTCATGCGGCTGTCAAAGCGCAAGCTGGAACCGGTCAGGCTGAGGCTCGCGGCGGCGCCACCAGCCTGGAACGCGGCCGAACCCGCAGAGGTGACCTCCATGGCGCCTGTCGAGGTGATCGACTGCGAGGATCCAGCGGCCGACTTCATCCAGGGAGTCGCCAGGCTCAGGCTGCCGCCAACGGCAAGGCTTCCCGTGCCGTCGAGGAAGATGCCGGAGGAAGCCTCGGCCTGCACCGCGCCGTATTGAACGATGCGCGTGACGTTGCCGCCAAGGTGCAGTTCCTCGGACTCGATGCGCAGCGTTCCGCCCGCCGTTCCGGTCTCGGTCCCGGTGGCCGCCGCGTTTGCGGAGTTGGCGATGTCCACGCGCCTGGCGGCGAAGGTGACCACGCCGCCGCTGTTGCTGAAACCGCGGATCTGGGCCGCGGAAAGGCTGAGCGAATCCAGCGCGCCGCCGCCCAGGGTGCCCGAACCATAAGTGTCGAGCGTGGTGTAGCTGAGAAGCGACAGCTGCTTTGCCGAACCAAGATTGGAAAGCGCGTTGGCATCCAGGACCAGACCGCGGCCCGCAGGCGCTCCGGACGAACCGCCCAGCAGCAGGCTGACCTGGCCGCTGCTGAAGCCGATGCGGGTTCCTTCCACCACGGCGGACGAGGCAAAGGTCGTGGCAAAGGTGCTGTCCAGCAGCACGCTGACACCGGAAACCTGGCTGCCGGCACCGAGGGTCATGGCGGCGGCGCCCGTTCCAGGAGTCACTCCAAAACGCTTGACCGCCGCACCCAGGTCGCTGGAGACACGCAGCAGCGAGCCCGAGCCGCTGCCGGAGATGCTGTTGCTGCCGAGCAGCAGGGTGTCGGCACCTCCGGAGAGAACGCCCGACTGGCGAACCACCGCGCCAGACTTCAGCTCAATCAGTCCGGAGGCGGCAAGGATGATTTCCGGCCCCTCAAGAACCTCCGCCTCACCCTGGGCCGTGTTCACGTTGTCCACGGTGATGTTGCGGGTTTTCACCGCCACCGCGGTGCCTCCTTCAGCCTGGCTGCGCACGCCGCCGATGAGCAGGCTGCCGACGCCAAAGCTGCTCAGCTGACGCGCATTGAGCAGCAGCTTGCCCGCCACAGGAACGCTGTCCTGATGACCGATGAGGATGTCCAGCGGACTGCTGATGTCGATGCGTCCGTCACGGCCCTGCGTGGTGATGGGGCGGGCAAAAACTGTGCCTTCCAGGGACATCGCCGAAGTCGCATCCAGCACCATGCGCCCCGAGTCACGTGGCAGGCGCTGGAGATCAAGCCCGCGCTGGGCGGCATAGGCGGCCAGGAAGGCGTTGGCCGAGAAAGTGTCGTACTGCGCACGCTGGGCCAGCGTGGCCGACGAAGCGATTTCAAAGCGCTGCTGCAGCAACGGCGCGGAGCGTGTCGTGCTCAAGGTGTTGTAGCGCTGACCCGAAGTGAGCACGGCACCGTCAGGACGCAGCTGGCTGGAGACAGGCAAGCCTGATTGCGGCGTGATGAGGAAGGCGCCAGGAAGCAGGGCATAGCGTGCCGGCAGCAGCGTGTAGAGTCCGGCGGCAAGGCCCGCGCCACCGCCAAGCTGCACACGGTCACCCACACGGATCGTGCTGTTCACATAACCCAGATCACCCTTGAGGCTGGCGGCCTCGGCCCCGGTGTTGAAAGCGCCAAAAGGCGCATACCAGTCCTGAAACCCGGGAAGCACGGCAAAGAGGCCTTCATCCGCCAGGATGTCACGCGTGCCGCTTGTGCCGCTGACAAATCGGTAGGCCAGCAGGTCGCCGCCACCGCGAAGGTCCTGCTGCGCGCCAGCCTGCGTGGTGATCTGCTGCGAGGAAAGCAGGATGGTCTTTTCAGGCAGGCCTCCGGCGGTGATGTCCACGCCCGAAGGATCCATCCAGGAAACACCGTCGGTGCTGGTGCCATAGGGAACCAGCAGGCCCTTGCCGGTAAGAGGATCCACACCGGACACCGAGGTGATGCTGCCGGAGCCCAGCGTGAGGCTTTGCGTCACCGGGATCTGCGCCTTGGAACCGGTGATCAAGTCCTGCGGACGCGTGCCCTCGCCGTTCCAGCCAAGCTCGATGGAACCAAAGGGCGCACGCAGCACGCCGTCCTGGCGGATGCTCGAGGCATACACCTTCAAGCTTCCGCCGGCGCTCAGCGGCAATGCCTTGCTGCCCGCGGACTCAAAGGCCGCCGAACCTCTCACACCCACCGAAGGATCATAAACTGAGATCGTGAAGTCGGTGCCGGTGACTGGATAAACCTGCGCAGCGCGCATGAGCAGGCTGCCCGCCATGTTGAAGGTGCCGTTGCCGCGGATGTCGCCGTTTTCAGCAATGAAGGATGCCGAACCAATTCCCTGGAGAGAAAGATTGCCGATGTCGATCAGCTGCGCCTGAACCGTCAGGCTGCCACCGCCGGAAGTCGGCGCAAAAAAGAACGGCTGCACTTCCTGAAGGAAGGGGTTGGGCACCTCCGTCGGCGCAAGCGGGGCATCGAAGACTTTGCCTAGCGCCACATGCCGCCCGGCAAGCAGAACGTCCGCCAAAGCCTGAAGCACGCCGCCTGTGGCGACAGCAAGGCTGCCGCGCGCCTGGATGGCGACGCTGCCGTCAAAGGCGACGTTGCCACCCAGCTTGAGGTTGTCGAAGCCGCCCGCGGCAAAGTCATCCGCGGCAAAGTAGCCGATGCCCGACGGCACCGACGGTGCTGCACCAATGGCCGCCGATGGATCGAAAAAAAAGGCGCCTCCCGGACGTGACTGGGCCACCGAGAGATTGATGTCATCCGGCTCGGGCGTGACGCCATTCTCATAAAAGCGTCCCGAGGAAACCTCGAGCGTGCCGCCCTCCGCCGTGACACCACCGGCGCGCGCGCGCAAGTCAGCCTGCGTGTGCAGCATCTGCCCGCCGTCGAGGATGATCGATCCGCCGTCGCTCTCCAGCCGAACCGGCTTGGAGACAATGCCATTCACCGGCGCGGTCAGGCCGCTTGAAGGCGGCACGGAACCGTCGCCGCCGGAGAGGCTGCCCCCGAGGCTGTTGCCACCAAGGTTTGCGGGAACAACATCCACCGTCTCCGCCGTGCCGCTGGCATCCAGACGTGCGCCTTCCTCGGCCACGATGTTGCCGGAAACCTGGATCTTGCCGCCGGAGAGCAGCGTGCCAACGCGACGTCCGAAGGCATCCGGCACGGCCAGGAAACTGCCGGCCGTGGACAACCTGGCCGAGGATCCCAGATAGACCGTCGTGAAGGCTTTCGGCGGATTGGGATCGAGCGTGGGCAGCCTGTCGGCACCCTGCACGGTGATGCGGCCGCCGCTGGCCGAAACCTGACCCAGCAGGCTCACCGTGTCGGCGGTGAAGGCTACCGAGCCTCGCGCTCCGGCGTCAATGACGGAGCCTGCATGCGCTACCAGGTCGCCACGCACCGTCATGAGGCGTGAGAACTCATCGACCGCGCCCGTCGCTGAAAAAGTCAGCGAGGAAGGCTGGCGAAGACCGGGATGCGGCAGCAGCGTCCGGACGTTCATGGCAGGACCGTCGGGCTCATAGATGTAGCTCCGCACCTCGGGCTTCACACGCGCGGAGGCGTCGATCACCAGGCCCGGACGATAAGTTTCGGGGCCGGACTGGACGCCGACACCGATGAGCCTGTGGATTGAGAAGCCGCCCTGGTTGAAAAACTCAGAGCTAACTAAAAGTGTGTCAGAACTTGCCGTGCCGCCCACCTGGATGAGCGGGGCCTGCAGGGTCATGGAACCTCCCGCGACACCCGTTCCCGCCATGCCCCGCAGCTGGCCCGCCAGCTTCAAGCTGCCGCCGCCGACCCAGTTCAGGTTCAGATCCGCGCCGCCTTTGAGCGTGAGGTTTCCGCCGCGTCCGTAGGTGCGGTCCAGCACGCCGTCCACACGCGCGCCTCCGCTGACATCCAGTCGGCTGCCAGCCCTGATGTCCACGTCGTAACCACTGATGCTCAGGCTGCCTCCGGCCAGCACATGAGGCGTCGTCCCCAGCGAGAAACGGTCGTCCACCAGACTGCCGCTGACATCGATGATCGAAGAACCGGCCACGGTGACGCGACCTCTTCCGATGTTGGCGAGAGGTGTCGAGGGATCCGCGCTCTGACGCAGCTCATCCACGGCAAAGGGCGAAAGGTTGTAGGCACGCAGGGCCACGGAACCACCATGACTCACGATCGAACCCTGGATGTCGATGTTGGAACCTTCCAGCGTGACGCCGCCACCGGGCTGCATTTCAAGGACCTCACCTGCGGCCAGCACCACGTTTCCATCGCGGTTGCCCACCGTCAGCTTTCCAAAACCCGCGCGCCTGAGGTTTTCCGGTGAAAGCAGAAGCATGGTCAGCCTGTCCCCGGACAAGCCCACAGGATTGCCCGATCCATCAACGGCAAAGTCCGGCGCGGCCGTCTGGGTCAGCCCGCTCTGAAACAGCACCGTCGGCGGTGTCGGCGACTGGTTGAAGTAGGTCGGACCGACAGCCTTCTGGTTCTGCAGCTGGATCGACAGGGTTGAATGGGCCGCCTGCACCTCGAGCTGGCGCTGGCCATTGACGGTTCCGGCGTTCATCGTCGCATCCAGCGCCAGGCTGGGCGCCTGGATGCTGAGCGATCCTCCGGCGCCGCCATACACATATCCCGCCTCAAGACGCGTGCCGCGCAGAAGCTGGCTGGTGTATGTCCGTGACACGCCCCACTGGCTGCTGGTCGTGGTGAAGGAACCCGTGTAAAGCCCGTCATAGACCGTGTCAGGCGTGGCATCCGAAATGTCCACGAGCCGTCCGCCCAGCATCACGCGGCTGGTTGTGACCACGGCACCCTGATAGTCGACGTAGCCTCCCGACACATCCAGCGTGGAGCCCTGCTGAAGGATCACGGAACCGCCCGAACGAATGTTGAGGTTGCCGCCGTCGATGGTCAGCTGAGCGGCATCACGCTGGATGAGGCCGACGAATCCAGAGGCGTCCGCCAGGGGCGTGCCGACCCAGGTGCGGCCGTCAAAGACGCCCTGGCGGCGGATGTCGATCATCAGGTCAACACCGCGCAGGTCACCGTTGCGGTTGTAGGAGAAGTCGGCGAACTCGGAGCCGCGAAGCTGCAGCGTGAGGATGTTTTGAAGGATCGACGCCTGCACCGCCGCGCTGCCGGCCACGTTGATGAAGGCCCCCTTGCCCACATGCACCTGGCCTTCGGAGTAGACAAACTGGTTGCGCAGAGTGCCGCCGATGCTGTCGAGCTTCCATGCGCCCGCATCCAGGTTCACCGTGGCGTTTGGCGCCAGCAGCATGGCGTCATCCATGAGGCGCACCACCCTGCCCCTCAGGTTCACCTGGGACGGCAGGGCCAGGCGGGTGCCGACCAGAGTTTCATTGGATTCCCATTCCGGCAGGATCTGCGTCACGCTGCCCTGGCCCAGCACCACGTCACCGGTGCCGCCAAACAAAAAGGGCGCGCCAAAGGCCGTGTTGGTCGGATCATAGATCGGGTTGGCCACCGCTCCGTAGGCGGCCTGAAGGTCAATGCGTCCGTTGAAGGAAACCGAGGTGCTGGCCGCAAGCACGCCATTCTGCCGGACACTTCTTCCGGCCATCGTGATGTTGCCACGCTGGGCGTTGATGATGCCAAGGTTGGTCACCGTTCCCGCGCTGCCGGTCCAGGCGCTCACCGAGGGATCTTCAACCGCGCCGACAAACACGTCGAGTCCGCGCAGGCTGGGGTCGCTTGAGCTGTGCCCCATCATGCCCACCTGCAGGCCTGCGGCGAGGATGGCCTGACCGTCCGGCGTGGAGATCGTGCCTTCATTGATCACGTTGGCGCCTGCCAGGACCACGCGGCCGCCGACCTTGTCCGCCGTCGTCGGAGCCGTGATCTGCGCACCGGCCTCGACCCGCACATCGCCCACCTTGCCCGTGCCGTTCAGGTCGGGCGTGAACTTCGGTGTTCCCTTGGCCCCGGCCGCCACTTCAATTGCCGAGAACAAAGGCTGCAGATCCGGATTGTTAAGCAGGCCGCTGTTCGTGAGATTGGTGTTCACCGGCAGGGCGGAGGCCACCAGCGCATGCGCGTTGACCTGCGAGTTGCGTCCGAAAATAATGCCGTTTGCATTGATCACGTACACCTGGCCCTCGGCCTTGATCTGGCCCAGGATCTGCGAAGGCCTGCCCGTCGGATCCTTGACGGAATTGAAGGCGATCCATTGTCCGGCGCTTTTGCCGCCCTTGGTCTGGTCGAAATACAGCGTCGTGTTGCGCCCGACGTTGAACGTCCGCCATTGCAGAAACGCCTGCTGCAGCTGCTGCTTCACCGTCACCGTGACCGAACCACCCGTGCCGGGTGTCTGCGTCGGTGCATCCGCGCCGACAGGTGCACCCAGAGCATCCAGCCCCCCTGTGCCAAGGCCGTCGGGAACAGAAGGCAGCTGCGTGCCCGGACTGTTCGGATTCATGCCGTTGCCACCACCGACCTGGCTGCGCGCCTGAAGCTGAAGCCTTTGCACGGCCTCGATGGCACGGCTGGTCCGCGCCAGGGCATCCCCCGCGTTGCGGCGTGCGGCTTGAGCAGCGGCGCTTCCCGCCGTTGCATCCGCCCCCGGCTGGGGATGGTTCCTGCGACCACCACCTGCGGCCGCCCCACCCCGCAGAATGTCCCCCGCCATTCCATGCAGAGGCAGGATCAGCGAGAGCAGAAGGGCCATGGGCGCCTTCAACGGACGTGGAAATCGCAGGAGCGCACGATGGCGGATCGGAGGTTTCATGGCGCGGGCTTGCTGGCGTTGTCGGAGGGCTCGGCAGAGACTGGGCCCGCCGTGGGTGCCTGCACGGCGGCGGTGTCTGAAACGTTGCCAGGCTCCGGCTTGACCTTCGCGGCCTCCAGCTTGCGCCCGTAGTCCTGGATGTAGTTTTCAAACTTCACGCGCATCGAACCGATGAACGGTTCCCTGGATGTGAGGGCGGTGCCGAGTCCGAAGCTTTCGTATTTGTCCAGGATCTCCGTGGCCAGGGCATACATCTCACGGTTCTTCCGCTCATGCTCGGCGGCGCGCCGCTCCTGCTGCAGGGCCTTGGAGACGGCATCAACGCGTTCGGCCTCCTTGGCGAGGGCGATGGTCTTCGCCTGTTCAAAACCCTGCCTCCACTTCTCCAGCGCCTCGGTGTATTGCGCCAGCATCTTCTCCTTCGCCTGCAGCCTGGCCTCCAGCTCCTGGATGCGGCGCTGAGTCTCGTCCTTGTAGGCCTTGGACTGGCTGACCTCGTCCTTGAGCTGCTTGGCCGTGGCCTCCTGCCGCGCCGTCATCTCCTTGAGCGAGGCCTCGGCCTGAAGCTGCGCCGCCTGGGCGTTGACCATCTGCGTCTCGGCATCGGTGATTCGCTGCGCCAGCTTCTTCATGGCGTCACGCATGCGCTGCATCATCGGATCCTGCGCCTGCTGGGCGGGCGTCATGGAGGGCACGGCGATGGCGAGAAGCAGCAGGAGGGGAATGGAAAGGGTACGGCTCATGGGGTCAGAACTCGGCGGTGAAGTCGAACATGAAGATGTCAGTGCTGAGAGGTGGCCCGGCGATTTCGCTGGTGCTCATCCATCTCGCGGCCATGCGGACGCGACGTGACAACGCCACGGATGCGCCCAGCGAAAAGCCTTCAAAATTGGTGCCGCCACCGCCGAAGTCGCTGTCGGTGAAGGCGTCGGGCATGGCGTCGGATTCCACATAACGGTAGTCCACCCAGGCGGACCAGTCGCCGCGCTTTTCAAACTTGGGCCGGCCGAACTCAGCGCGCAGCATGAAGGCGGTGTCGCCTCCCTCATAGGAGCCGAGAACGTTGTTCGCGGGGGAGGGACCACGGTTGTTGACGGCCACCTTGTCGATCTCGGAGGGGTTCCAGGCGGTGTTCTTCACATAGTCCGCGATCAGGCTGAGCCGATAGGGCTCCCAGAGGTCGAAGTCGAGGCGTGCATTGAGGTCAATGTCGCGGAACTTCGAGGCTAGGCCGTAATATTGAAACTGGTTGATCGTGCCCATGTTGTTGTCAGCCGTGGGCAGGATGTTGCGGATGGGACGGTAGGTGTTGCCGCGCTGGGCAAAGGCGGGACGTGTCTCATCCGTATCGCCGACGTCCTGGTCCGAAAGCGGCACGAAGGGGGAGGAAAGGCGGCCCTCGATGCTGTCGAAGTCATAATAGGCGGCGGCGACCTTGGCCGTGACCTTCTCCGCCAGGGCAAACTGGATGCCGAGCTGGGCGCCATAGAGGTACTTGTTGCTGCTGCTGACCTTGGACGGCTGGTTGACCGCAAAGTTGAAGTCCGAGTTGAAGATGGGGAAGGCGCCGAGGGTGCCAAACACGGTGCTGCGGCCCACCTTGCGGCTTCCCTTGAGGGCAAGACCATCAAAGCCAAGGTCCTCGTCCCACATCATCTCGGTGTGCATGAACGGATTGTTGTAGCGGCCGAGGAAGAGGTTCACGTTGTTGCCCAGCTCGCTGCCCATCTCATAACGGACGTAGGCGCGGTCGAGCCAGATGCTGTACTTGCTGAAGTTGCCGCCCTGGCCGTTGATGGTGCCGCCAAGCGCCTGGTTCTGCGTGACAGGCGAGTTGTTTTCGCCGGTGCCGATGCCGGCTCCGATGAACCAGCCATCCTCAAGCGAGGCCTCCAGACCGGCACGGGCGCGGAGCTGGATGGTGTAGCGGTCCTGGTCGACGTTGTACTGGGGCGAGAAGTTGTTGCCCGCCGTGTCGAAGGGACGTCCGGTGTTGATCTGGTTGAAGTTCGGGAAGGCGCCTGAGTTGTCATTGCCCTGGTTGGCAAGCAGATCGCCGCGGTAGCGCATGCGCAGGTCGCCGAACCATTCGATGTTGTCAGATTTTTCGTCAGGCAGATCGAGCCACTTTTCGTCACGCGCCTTCTGCATCACCTCGCCGCGGATCTCCTCACGCAGCTCCTGTTTCACGTTTTCAGGGATGTAGGTCACGCGCACGTCACCCGGATCGGCATGGGCCAGGGCCGCATCCTCCAGCAGCTGGGACTTGGCGACCTCCGCCTCGGCCTGGGCCTGGGAGATGAGTGCCTCGGCCTCCTCCTGGCTGAGCAGCTTTTTCGCCACCATGAGCTTGAGCAGGTTCAGCGTCACGCTGGTGGCGGGAGAGTCGGCGGCGATCGCCGGAGCGGTAGAGGCAGGCTTCGGCAGCTCATCCACAGGAGGTCCGCCAAGCAGCATCACGGCTTCGTCGGCAATGACCGGAGCGTCGGCGGCTGCGACAACGGCCTGGGGAAGGTCGGAATCCTGAGCGGGCGGAACGGCCGCCTGCTGGGCCCTGAGGACCTGCGATGTCATCAGCAGAAGGCAGGAGAACACCGGCAGACGCCGGATGGAGGAGGGTAACGTCATGGAAGCAGGCTTGGCGATCTAAAGGTCTTCAGGGATTGGCGGAGGCGAGCCCACCGGACTTGCGGGCATTGAGGCGCATCACAATGGGCATCGGCATGCCGGCGGGCGGCGGTTCATCCAGGATGAGCCCGACAAGCACCTCGCCCTTGAGCGCGTCATCCACGGCAGCGTCTCCGGACGATCCGGAAAGCGTGGCGCGCGTGATCCTGCCGGAGGCGTCCGCCCAAACCCGAGCCGTCAGTGAGAAAGCAGCGGCACGTGTGCGAGGATGGCTGCGCATCGCGCCTGCGATGGACTTCTGCACCTTGCTGGCGAAGTAGCCGTACTTGCTGCCGCCGCCTCCGCCGCCGATGCGTCCGCTGCCGTTGCCCTGGCCGGGCTTGAAGGCGCCCAGGCCGGCCATGCCGGGACCGTTGCCGGTGAGGTTGGTGGAAATGGGCGGCGGCTCGTCAGGGGCGGGTTCCTCAGGCTTGGGCTCCTCCTCCACTTTCTCCTGCGCGACCATCTCCTCCTCCTTGGGAGGTTCGGGCTCGGTCGGCTTGGGAGGAGGGGGCGGTGGCGGCGGGGGGGGCGGAGGAGGCGGCGGGGCGATGCTCACCATCATCATCGGCTGCGCGGCACGGGCCGGGGCGGAGCTCTTCGGCCCCTTGAAGGCCGTCCAGGCGCCGCCGCCAACCCCCGCCGTCAGCAGGATCAGCAGCCAGCGGTGGCGGCGGAGGAATCCGTCCTCGTCATCATCTTCCAGGTTCGGGTTGCTCATGTCTTTCGGGGTTTTATTTGTTAGGCTTGGTGGCCAGGCCGATCTGCTCGAAGCCCGTGCGTCCGAGCACGTCGAGCACGTCCATGATGAGCTGGTACTGGGTGGAGCTGTCACCGCGCACGACCACCGGGGCGTCCGGCAGCGAGGCCTTGATGGAGCCGAGCTTCGACTCAAGCTCGGCGATGGAGGCCACGGGGCTGGCGTTGAGCTTCATGTTGCCGCCGTTGTCCACGGTGATCGCCTGGATCTTCGGTGCGTCCATCTTCTTGGCCGCCGCATTGCTCGCCTTGGGAAGGTTCACCTTCACGCCCTGGACGCCCGCCGTGGTCATGATGATGAAGATCAGCAGCAGCACCAGGTAGAGGTCCACCATGGGCGTGACGTTGATGTCGTCGTAGCTCTTGTTGTCGGCTTGCATGGGTTCAGGCCTCCTTGTGATGCTCCGCCATCTTGGCGATGAACTCGTCGATGAAGGTCTCCATGTTGGTGACCACGTCCTTGATCCTCGAGCTGAGGTAGCTGTAGATGAACAGGCAGGGAATGGCGACCGCCAGGCCCGCCACCGTCGCCAGCAGCGCACCCGCGATGCCCGGCGCGATGGAGTTCACCTCCACCTGGCCCGACTTGGCGATGACGGCAAAGGTGATCATGACCCCGATCACCGTTCCCAGCAGGCCCAGGTAGGGTCCGCCCGCGATGCCGATGGTCAGGAAGACCAGGTTGCTGTGCAGCTTCTGCACCTCGCGAACCAGACCGCCGTGCATCGTGGCCTTGATCGCCTGGATGGAGCGTCCGGACAGGCCCTTCGACTCCTTGCGCCTGGCGCCATCCAGCGTGATCTCGCGCACCGTCGTGACTCGGCGGGCGATCTCCTCGCTGCCCAGGTGGTAGATGTGATAAAGCGGCGACTTGCGCATCAGCTTCATCGACTTCGCGTTCACCGTGCCGCCCATGCTCTTGATGCTGTCCTCGTTTTCCGAGTCGAGCGCCGTCAGGTCGGAGGAGATCTTCTCCCAGCGTTTGATGAACTCCTTCGAGGCCTTCTCAATGGTGTTGAGATACATGAACTTTCCCGCCGCGATGACCATGCCGACGATGGCCAGCAGCGCGCAGAGCACGATCACCACCCAGCCGTCAAACGTGAGATCCTTGGAGATGTCGACCAGCAGGGAGAGATGCTTCATGAGCTCGCCTTCTCCCGCATGTTCGGAAAATTCGTCCTGGCCGATGACGACCAGTTTGCCAGCCTCGGCCGCCGGCCCCTGGGAGACTGCGTCAAACTGCACCAACCCCTCGCTGCGGGCCGTCTTCGCCAGGCGCACCTCGTCAAGGTCGCCCAAAGGCCCCCTGCCCCCGGCTCCATCCCCACCCAGATAAACGGGCGTCTTCAGAGCGGGAAGCGCTGCGGACAGCGTGCCGTCGGCCTTGCCATCGACAAACAGCGCCGCCCTGCCAGAACCAACAACCAGCGCAAGATGATGCCAGGCGCCCGGCGAAACCGCCGCAGAGCCGCTGCCGCGCTGACCGTTCACCTCCACATAAGGAGTTCCGGCGCTGAAGCCGATCGACAGCGACTTGCCGCCGTCCTTGCGGCTGAACAACACACCTTCGGGAGCGCCAGCCGGCTTGAACCAGGCGCTGAAGGTGAATGAGCCGCCCTCCATCCACTCGATCTGAGCTGCAGGCTGCAAGGTCAGTGGAGCCGTGCCCGTGAGCCTCTGGCCCGAGCCCACGTTGCCGGGACCGGCGGCCGTCGTTCCCTCGATGGTCAGAGTGCTCGCGGAGGAGTCCTTGGAAAGCGAGGCGGCATCGGCAAAGTGAAACACCGCCACCGTGGCCTCGTCGAAGGTGCCCCTGGCATCCGCCGTGGCGGCGGCATCGGTGACGTTGCCCGTGTACATCCACAGCGTGGCCGCCGCGCCAGACTTCAGCTCAGGCGCCTTCACCCAGACGTAGGCCTCGTTGAGCAGACCGTCCCACTTCTCGATGTGATGCGGCAGGACGGTCTTGTTGTCGTCACCCACAAAACGCAGGTCGCTGCCATCCTCCTTGCAGGCGAGGAAGTTGAAGTTGCCGTCATGCAGGCGCAGCAGAAGCACCGCGTCCTTGAGGTCGCCCTGAAGCTGGACACCTCCCGTGCCTGCATCGATGACCAGCTTCTTGCGTGAAGGCCACTTCGCATCCCACCAGGGATGGGCGGCCGCGCGCTCCTCGGCGTAAAGGCAGGTGAACGCGGCAAGAAGCAGGCCGAGACAGGCGAGGGTTCGTGGGATCAGGAACGTACGGATCATGCGTGAATGAGGGGAGGTGGTTTCAAAACTCGGACCAGAGCCTGAAGCTGAGCATCAGGTCGCCGCGGCGTGTGGGCTCCATGTCGAGAAGCGGAATGCCGGCATCGAGCACGGCGTGCCAGTGGTCCCAGAGCCGGAACTCGGATCCAACGCCCAGGTTGGCCAGGCTCCACTGCTGACGCTGCTCCGGCAGCGAGTCGTTGATCGACAGCCATCCGGCGTCGGCAAAGGCGTGCAGCCTCCATTCCACGGAGGACGGCGTGCCATCGTCGTTTTTGCCGCGACGAGGTCCAAGCAGCGAGGGCGATCTGAATTCCAGCGTGCCGGTCACGCCCTTGTCACCCAAAGCGGCGGAGGCCAGGTAGCCACGCACGCTCCCCTGCCCGCCTGCGGCGAACTGCTCGTTGTTGATGAGCGGGTCGCCGGTGACCTGGCCCGCCCCCTTGATGAAGGCCTGCCAGCCTCCCGGCAGGTCATGAAGATGACTCAGCTCACCGCGCAAGTAGATGAAGCCGCCGTCGGCATTGTAGCGCTTGTCGTCAAACTGCTGACGCTCGCTGCTTCCGCGGAACGCCCAGTTCACCGCCAGATTACCGCTCGTGAAGGAGCTCTTGCGGCTGGCAAACGCATTGTAGGTCATCGAAAAAGGCCAGTAGCGAACGGGTGCGCGGATCTCCGAACCGGTGTCACCAAGCCTCGTGTTCTGCTTGAAGTCCTTGAAATCGAAGCCCCAGGACAGCGAGTGCATGAAGCCGTCCTTCATCGGCAGGTCATGGTTGAGCCGCAGTCCGGCCATCACACCCTGGCCGACAACGGCCGAATTGCCGAGCGTGTTGATGTCACTGCTCTGCTTCATGCCGCTGAGGGTCAGGCTGGTGTTGTCACCCACCGGCATCGAATAGTAGCCGGAATAAACCTCACCGTCCTCGATCCTCTCAGGCGCGACCTGGAAGCTGAGCCCCAGGGTGTGACCGAGAAGCCAGAGGTTGGCATAGGACAGGGAGCCGTTGATCCGCAGCGGCACCGTGTTCGGGCTGTAGCGGTTGTTCAGCTCGATGCTGCCGTGAAACGGGGCCTTGTCCTCCACATCGAGCTCGATGTCCAGGAACCTGGGATCCTCGGAGGGCGTCAGCCTCGGCGTCACCTTCATGTCCGCCGACTTGTTGAGCGCGACGATGTCACGCTGGATGTTTTCAAAGTTAGGCACGGAGCCGGGAGCGAGCGAAGGGGCGCGGTTGCGGATGGACGATGGCAGGTGCCACTTCGCGCCGTTCACATGCAGGCTGCCGACGCGCGCCTCCGCGACCTCCATGCGAATGATTCCGCGCCTGCCGGTCTGCGGCGGGATGCTGACGCTGACGGCCTGGTATCCGCGCTCATGGAAGGCTTTTTCAAGGGCCTGCCTGGCCTTTTCAATGTCCTCCGCACGCCGCCCTGGCCCCAGGTAGGGATAGACCGCCTTCGAAACCTCAAGGCTGGAGAGCAGCGTGGAGCCGCTCACGCGATACTCGCGGATGAAGTAAAAGGGTTCTGGCCGGGCCTGCGCCGCCGTGTCCTGGGAGAGGAGCGTGAACGGCTTCACACAGGCCAGGATCAGCGCAGCGCACAGGAGAGGGCGGATGGCGTTTCGGCGTGGCATTCAGTGATTGCTTCGTACCGCCAGCCTTGCTTGCTGAGCCATGCAGCCTCAATCCGATTAAGGTGACGAATCCGTTTCAGAAGGGCGCTGATCCGCCTAACAACGTGAACAAACCGTCACACAAGCCGCCTTGGAGGGGCCGCCATGAAACAAAACATCCCGTGGATGTGAACCACGGGATGTTTGATGCTAAAGCTTGTTAGTCCTGTTTTTCGACGGCGGTCAGTCAAGCGGAACCAGTTCCACCGGACCCGATTCGCCAAGCCCGTCGACCACCTTGGGCTTGCTGGACAGGAAATAACCGTAGGCGCCCGCGAGCGGGCCCTTCTGATACACCCTTCCGTTGAACTTCGGCTTCGTCCCGTCCGTGTGGGTGAAGGTGCCGGTGAGCTCGCCGGACGCGGCCGTCAGCTTCACCGAGTAGCTCTTCACATCCGCTGCGCCGACGGCGGTGACGGAGGTCACCTTGTTGGCGTCGCTGATGGCAAGCCGCGCGCTGACTTCCGCCGCCAGCAGGCCGCCGCTGAAGACGAGGTCCGCATTGCCCTCGGCACCGATGGCCGACAGTCCGGGAATGACGCCGCCGACACGCGCCGGATCAAAGGACGACGCATAAAGGTCCACCTTGACCCCCTCCTCCCATCCCCAGGGATACCACTGCATGGCGTTCTGCCAGGGGCGATACCACAGGCAGTCCACCGCTTTCATGTCACTGTCCGCCTGCGTGGCGTCGAGGATCAGAAGGCCGCCAAAGGAGCCGCGGTTGCCATACAACTGGGCGAACAGAGGCGCCTGGAGCGTGGAGCCTGAACCGGCGTTGACCGGCACGCTGACAGTCACGGCGGTGTCATCGGCCAGCCTGGCGGCGAGGGTGAGGGTTCCCGAGCCGGTGATCTTGATGCTGCCGACGCCCGCTCCCTGCGGATAATCAACCGTGGTCAGGCCATTGGTCTGGTCCTTGGCCTGGATCACCACGTTGTGCACACCCTTGTTCGCCAGGAACGGTGATGAGGAAGGCAGCGGAGCCTTGGCCGTGAAGGCCGCCCGCTTCAGCGTAAAGGTGCTGCGCGAGGCCACGATCCGGCGGTAATAAAGGGTCACCGTCCCCGTGATCTCGTTGGCATCGGCATCCCAGTTCATCTCGGAAAGCTCGATCGCAGGCTTGGTCGTGCGCTCGACACGCACCATCTTCGTCGTGTCGGCGCCGAAGTAGGCCAGGCCGTCCGCTGTGAAGCTGCCCGCAGGCACGGTCAGCTTGAAGCCGTCCATCAGAAGCGTGCCCGTGAAGGTGCCCTTGGAGGTCAGCGTCACCTTCATGAAACCGCTCGTGGAGTTCGACTCCGCAAAGCCGGTGTCGGCCCTGACCAGCCCGTTGAACTCGCCGATCTCCGCATCCGTGAAGGGGGCGACGGTGAAGGCGGCGGTGATCGTCGGAGAGGTCCTGACGGCCTCGGTGTAGACGAAGACCAGCGTCGGCAGTCGCGTGGACGGATGATTGGTCAGGCCGGGAACCGTCCAGCCGCTGAAGGCCGAACCGGACTTGGGCGTGGCCCTGACCACATAGGTCGTGCCGGTTTCAAACTCGCCCGGCTTGACCGGAACCGTGGAGCCCTGGCGGGTGACCGTGGAGACGGTTCCGCGGGATCCGTCGCCTGGGTTCACCGCCACAGTCAGGCTGCCCTTGCGCACGAACGTGAACTGACGGCTGGCCGTCGCCTCGTTGCCGCGGGAGTCGGTGGCACGCGCCACCACGATGTTGATGCCACCCACGGCCGTGACCGTGCGGTTGTAGGTTCCACCACTGAGGGTGGCGTTGACGAAGGCGCCGCCGTTGAGGGAGATCTCGACCTTCTCCAACGCGATGTTGTCCTGCGCCTGGACGCGGACCTGCACGCTGGGGCCGGAGGATTCCTCGATGCGCTGACCGGCGGCGGGTGCCGTGAAGGCAAGAATGGGCAGCGTGCTGTCCTGGGCGAGAAGGGTCACTGCGGTGGTCGTGGTGCCGCCGATCTCCAGGTAGGAGGGGCCATCGCCAGGCTTGGCGATCGACACGCTGAAGGTGCGGTTGCCGGTAATGGCGGCGCTTGTCAGCGGCACGTTGTAGGTCGCGGTGTTTTCTCCCTGGGCAAAGGAGACGCGGGTGCCTGCCGCAGGAGCGGTGAAGTCCGTGCCTGCAAGGGCGGTGCCGTTGGTGGTGCTGATTTCGACCTCGACAGGATCCGAGCCGCCGCTGCGCTCAAGCTGGATGGCCGCGGTGCCCGCCTCAGCGTTCACACGCAGGGTGGCGTTGACGAGCTGCACCGTGCTGGTGACCACGGTGTCCGAGAGGGTCAGCGTCAGGGTGGTCTGCGCGCCAAGCTCGCCGTCCACAGCGTTCGAGAGCGTCAGCACCACGGTGCGGTCGCCCTGGATCCCGGAACGGTTCAACAAGTTAAGGGACACCGTCTTCTGTGTCTGACCGGCGGAGAAGCTGACGGTGCTCACCGCCAGAGCCTCGTAATCCGTGCCGGAAACGGCCGTGCCGCCCGTGACAGCAATGCTGACCTGGCTGGCACCCGAGGCGTTGCCACCGCGATTCAGCGTCAGCGTGACCGTGCCGGCGGTCTCCTCAGCCGCCTGCGTGGCCTGGGCAAAGGCGATGACCGCAGGACCGGACAAGTCGGGCTGATAGGTCAGGGCGCCGGTGTCGCTGATGAAGAGGCGGCCGAGGTAGTTCCCCGGAGCATCGATGTCAGCACCGGTCACGGCCGGCTTCACGCGATAAAGGTAAAGCGAGGCGCCGGAAGTCCCGCCTTCAAAGCTGGCTTCTACCGTTGGGTTGAAGAACGCAAAGCTGGTTCCCGGCGCAGGACCGGAGTTGGCCGTCGTGCCACCGGGCTGGTAGCTGTTCCAGCTGTTGGCGTCAGAGATTGTCTGCTGGACGGCAGATGTGTTAGTCAGCCCGGCGGAACTCGCCGAATTGAAGGCCGTCATCATCGCCACCATCTTGTTGGTTACCGCCCCGTGCGTGGCGTTGCTCTTGCGCGTCCAGGCAGTGCTGAAAACGCTGGAACCATAGACCGTCTTGGCCGGGTTGGTGCCGATGTCCGTGAACGAGCCGACCGTGCCCGCGGCTCCCCAGAAGAGGTCGGAACGGGTGTTCCAGCTGCTTCCATAAGTGTTCGCCAGGTCCGTGCCCAGGTTCCCCAGGTTCACCGTCCCCGTCGCGTTCTCCAGCGCCGTCGCAGGCCCCAGGTTCACCACCAG
>CAZXPU010000094.1:0-22827 GCA_964642905.1 uncultured Prosthecobacter sp. | reverse complement strand
CGCCAGCAGGTCGAGGATTACTTCGCCAAGAAGGTCGAGTCCATGCTCGCCGCCAAGTGCTACGAGTGTCACAACCCGGACAAGGCCAAGGGCGAGGTGGATTTGAAGCAATATGCCGCCGACCCGAAGGTGGAGGCGGAGTTTGAGATCTGGACGAAGGTCAAGGACACCATCGACAACGGCGACATGCCGCCGAGAAAGGCCAAGCAGCTGACGGCGGAGGAAAAGGTCGGCATCACCGGCTGGGTGCAGCAGTCGCTCGACAAGCTGGCGGAGGCGAAGTCGGGCGATCCCGGGCCCGTGACCATGCGGCGCCTGACGAACGCCGAGTATGACTACACGATCCGCGACCTGACCGGCCGTGATTATTCGCTGGCGAAGGAGTTCCAGACCGATGGCGGCGGCGGTGAGGGCTTCACGAACACGGGCGACGTGCTGTTCATGAGCCCGGCGGCGATCGACAAGTACTTCAGCGCCGCGCGCAAGCTGGCCGATCATGCCACGATCATGCCAGGCACGGGCATTGTGTTTCACCCGAGCCGCATCGGTCTGCGGGGGCCTGAGCAGGTCAAGGCCCAGGCGCAGCAGGGGCTGTATGTTTGGTATCAGCAGAAGGCCGCACCGCACCTGCCGAAGGACTTCGATCCCATGCGCGAGGGGGACTACATGGCGGCCTGCTGGAGGCACAAGCATCAGAAGGTCCCGCTTGATCAGCTCGCCCGGGACCACAAGCTGAACATTCACTTCCTGAACAACTGGTGGAACCTCGTGAACAGCGTCGAGCCGAAGAGCCGGTTCCTCGACCTGGTGCGGGTGGGCTGGCGCGATCTTCCGGGGGATGAAAAGACCGCCCTGGAGCGCATCAAGGGGATCGAGGCCGACCTGCTTTCCTGGAACAATCCGAAGAAGCCCGGCAGTGGTCCGCAGCGCTGGCAGCAGGACAGCGACGGCATCCGTCCGTATCCGATGCAGGGTCCGGTTTCCGGCAAGAAGCAGGCCTACCTCAACTTCGGAGACATCGGTGATGGCAACAAGGGTGACATCGCCCTGGTGACCTATGTCGAGGTGAACGTCGGCAAGCAGAAGCTCAGCTATTTCGACTGGCTCAACAAGACGCTCGACGAGAAGCGGAAGCTGGCCGCGGCGAATCCTCCGCCCGCCGACCTTCCGGCCGTGCAGGCGCGCATTGCCGAGCTTGAAAAGGTGCGCGCGCTTTACGGCCGCCATCCCCAGCAGGGTCGGCAGGTGAAGCCCCATGAGTTCGCCGTGGCCGCCCCGGTCGTCATCACGCTGCCGCTTCCTGAAGGCTCGCACTGGCTCAGGGTGGACACGCGTCTCGACATGGAGAACGCCGAGGTGGACAACGCCACGATCCAGTGGGCGCTGAGCACGGACAAGCCGCGTGACGTGACCAGGATCATGCCCGGCGTGCTCACGATCTGGAAGCGCAGCACCAAGGCCTCGGGGGAGACCATGAACGACTTCAACAAGATGAAGGTGGCGTTCCCGGACATGTTCGAGCGCCGGCTGGAGGAGGTGGCCAACAATCTGTATCGCGGCGGCAAGCCCAGCTACACGGTCTATTATTACAGCGACGACCAGCTCGGCCAGATCCTCGGCCAGCGTGACAAGGACCAGCTTGCCGCGATGAAGAAGGACTGGGGCTTCAGCGCCAGCCCGAACCTGGGCAAGCAGCAGCAGGCGGATTGTGACAAGGCGATCCTCGGGCATCTGCGTGAGTTTGCCAGGAAGGCCTGGCGCAGGCCCGTGAGCGCGGAGGAGTCGGGCAAGCTGGACGCCCTCTATTTTGAAGGGCGTCAGAAGGAGCTCGACCGTGAGTCCGCCGCCCGCGAGGTGCTGGTGCGCGTGCTGGTTTCGCCCAACTTCCTGTTCAAGGCCGAGACCCTGCCGCAGGTGGCCGAGGTGAAGACGTCCGACGTGCCGCTGAACGCGCACGAGCTGGCCTCCAGGCTGAGTTACTTCCTTTGGGCCTCGCTGCCGGACGGGGAGCTGCGCAAGGCGGCGGATGACGGCAGCCTGCTGAAGCCCGAGGTGCTTGCCGCCCAGACGAAGCGCATGCTGCGTGACCCGCGTGCGGTGGCGCTGGCGAAGGAGTTTGCCGGCCAGTGGCTGAAGTTCAACGGCTTCGACATGCACAACAGCGTCGATGAGAAAAAGTTCCCGCAGTTCACCCCCGAGCTTCGTGCCGACATGCACCGCGAGGTCGTGGAGTTTTTCACACATCTGGTTCGCGAGGACCGCGGCGTTTCCGACATCATC
This sequence comes from uncultured Prosthecobacter sp., assembly GCA_964642905.1. Taxonomy (GTDB): domain Bacteria; phylum Verrucomicrobiota; class Verrucomicrobiia; order Verrucomicrobiales; family Verrucomicrobiaceae; genus Prosthecobacter. The sequence goes on along the minus strand of CAZXPU010000094.1, from coordinate 20,547 downwards.
GGCGCCGACTACAGCTTCCTCAACGAGCGCCTGGCAAAGCACTACGGCATCCCGGGCGTCACCGGCGCGGAGTTCCGTGAGGTGAAGGGCCTGGCCCAGCATCATCGCGGCGGCCTGCTGGGCATGGCGGCGATCCTGACCAAGACCTCGCGTCCGCATCGCACCAGCCCCGTCGTGCGCGGCGACTACCTCTATCAGGTCGTGCTTGGCATCGCCTCGCCGCCGCCGCCGCCGAACGTGCCGGAGCTCAAGGAGACCAGCAAGCCTTCGTCCCTGCGTGAAGCCCTCATGGTGCACCGCACCGACTCCGCCTGCGCCGTGTGCCATGAACGCATCGACCCGCTGGGCTTCGCGCTGGAAAGCTTTGACCCCATCGGCCGCTTCCGTGCGAAGGATGACACGGGTGGCGTCATCGATGACACCGGAGACATGCCCGGCGGCATCCAGTTCAAGGGCTTTGCCGGCCTGCGCGGCTACCTTCAAAAGAACGAGGGACAGTTCCTCACGCAGTTCACCCGCAAGCTCCTGGGCTATGCCCTTGGGCGTCAGACGCTGCCGAGCGACAAGAAGCTGCTCTCCCAGATGCAGGCGTCCCTGAAGACGGGCGGCGGACATTTCTCCAACGCCGTGCTGGAGATCGTGAAAAGCCGTCAGTTCCTCAACCGCCGTGCCGAGGCCACGGTGGCGGGCAATCCGTGACGACGAGGCGGTGAATTTCCACCGCCCAGGGGCATGGATGCTTGATAGGGCGTGCAAGCCGCGTTGATGATCGGACCTTCGACCATGCCGGACACCGCCCTTGCCTCCTGCTCCCTGACGTCAGGCGCGTCGGAACTGCGTGCCATGTTTGCTCCAAGATCCGTGGCGCTGGTCGGCGCCACCGACCGGCCGGGAAGCGTGGGACGCGCCCTGTTGGAAAACCTGTCCGGCTTTGGCGGCGATCTGTTTCCGGTGAACGCACGCCGCACCGAGGTTCTGGGACGCAGGGCCTGGCCCTCGCTGACTGCCATCGGTCAGGCCATCGACCTGGCGGTGATCGCCACGCCTGCCGCGACCCTGCCGGAGGTCATCCGTGAATGCGCGGCCTGCGGGGTGAAGGGCGTCGTCATCATCTCCGCCGGCTTCAAGGAAACCGGACCCGAAGGGGTCGAGCTGGAGCGTCAGGTGCTGGCCGAGGCTCGCAAAGCAGGCGTCCGGCTTGTCGGTCCCAACTGCCTGGGCCTGATGGCCCCCCACGCCGGGCTGAACGCCACCTTTGCCACGGCCATGGCGAGGCCGGGCCGTGTGGCTTTTCTCAGTCAGAGCGGCGCGCTCTGCACGGCCATTCTCGACTGGAGCTTCCGCCAGCAGGTGGGCTTCAGCGCCTTCGTCTCCGTGGGCTCCATGCTGGACGTGGGCTGGGGCGATCTGCTGCGTCATTTCGGCGAGGACCCGGACACGGAAAGCATCGTGCTCTACATGGAGTCGGTCGGTGACGCCGCGGCTTTCATGGAGGCTGCGCGCACCGTGGCGGCCAAGAAGCCGGTGATCGCCATCAAGGTCGGCCGCACCGCCGCCGCCGCCCGTGCCGCCGCCTCGCACACCGGGGCGATGACGGGCAGCGACGACGTTCTGGACGCGGCCTTTGAGCGCGCCGGCGTGCTGCGCGTGGACACGATCGAGGAGCTGTTCGACATGGCCGAGGTCCTGGCCAAACAATCTTTGCCTCAAGGTCCGGCGCTGGCGGTCGTCACCAACGCCGGCGGGCCCGGGGCTCTGGCAACGGACGCCCTGGTCAGGTCGGGCGGCGAGATGGCGGCGCTGTCGGTGTCGACGCAGGAGCGCCTGGACCAGTGTCTGCCCGCCCACTGGAGCCATGGCAATCCGGTGGATGTCCTGGGCGACGCCGACGCGGCGCGTTTCACGGAGGCCCTGCGCGCCGTGGTCGCTGATCCCGGAGTCCATGGTCTGCTGACGGTGCTGACACCGCAGGCGATGACCCATCCGTCGGCCGTGGCGCAGGCTCTGGTCGAAGTCGCCCGTGACACGGACAAGCCGGTGCTGGCGAGCTGGATGGGGGGTGACGCCGTGGAGGAGGCGCGCACGCTGCTCAACCAGGCCGGGCTGCCCACCTATGACTATCCCGACGAGGCGGCGCGTGCCTGGCAGTTCATGTGGCAGCGCCAGGAGCGGCTGCGCTGGCTGGCGGAGACCAACCGCGTGGCCTGCCTGGAACGCCCAACCCTGAATGCGGCCAAAGAGCTGGTCGCACGGCAGCGTGGAGCGGGCCGTGTTCTGCTGACCGAGGCCGAGGCCAAGCAGGTGCTGGCGGCGGCGGGGATCCCGGTGCTGGAGACGGTTTCCGCCGGGAACGCCGACGAGGCCGTGCAGGCGGCCGTGCGTCTTGGATTCCCCGTGGTGCTGAAGCTCCAGAGCCGGGTCATCACCCACAAGACGGATGTCGGCGGCGTGCAGCTCGACCTCGTGGATGAAGCCGCCGTGCGCGCTGCCTGGGCCCGGATCCAGGGCGCCGTGCCGGGAGAGGCCTTCGACGGTGTGAGCATACAGCGCATGGTGAAGGACAGGGGCCTGGAGCTGATCTGCGGCTGCGTGCAGGACGCCCAGTTTGGGCCCGTGCTGATGTTTGGCGCCGGTGGTGTGATGGTGGAGGTCATGCAGGACCGGGTGCTGCTTCTGCCGCCGCTTTCGCCCATGCTGGCGATGGACCGCATCCGTCGCACCCGGATTCACCGGGCTCTCCTGGGCACGCGTCATCTGCCCGCCGCCGATCTGAACGCGTTGGCCGAGGTCCTGGTCAGGCTGGGCGACCTGGTCCTCGCCGTGCCGGAGATCCTGGAGCTGGACATCAACCCCCTGGCCGCCACCGCCACCGGAGTGCTGGCCCTGGACGCACGCATCGTCATCCGAGCCTAACGAAAGGTGTGACTGTCTGGGTCTGATTCGATGCCGTTTGCAGGACGTTGTGGAAAGTGTCGACGGCCGGGTTTGCCGGGCGTCGGGCTCATCTCGACGGAGCGAGATGGCTGCCATGCTTCGTCTGATCGGAGCCGGCGGGATTTTGATCATGGCCTAACGGCCGAGCCTGTCGTTGCGCCTGCGCAACGCCCGACCGCAAAGGGCGCCGAACAGGCCTGGTAAGGTCATCAGGCCATAGCCGATGAATTCCAGAGGCAGCAGATTGTGGGTGGTCGGATCCAGGATGACCTCCACCAGGGCGATGACCGGGAAGGCGGCCATGGTCGCCAGCCCGATGACCCAGGCGTGTTTCGGGCGAGCCTTGCCGAGCAGAAGCCCTGACAAAAGCATGAAATGAAGGGATTCAATCCTCATGCCGTCGATCATGTTTTTGCGCGCGCCGGTGATGAGCCAGGGAATGCAGACGGAGAGGAAGCCGCAAGCACAGGCGAGTGCGGCGGAGCTGGCCAGCCTCGGCTGCGACGGGTTGGTGTCGGGTGGCAGAGGCGGAGGTGTCATGAGGCCATAACGTTGCCTGACCTGCGTGGCATTCCAGCTTGTGACCCGGGCATCCTGCTTTTATGAAGAACCCGAGATGCACGCCGACCCGATTTCTGTTTCTGATGCCGACTGGATGAGCCAGGCGGTGGAGCAGGCGCGTCTCGGCATCGGACTGACCAGCCCCAATCCTGCGGTGGGTGCGGTGATTGTCAGGGACGGCCGGTTGATCGGGCGCGGCTGGCATCGCAAGGCGGGCGGACCTCATGCTGAAGTCGAGGCGATTCGTGATGCGCGGCAGCGGCATCCGGACCTGCTGCCTGGCGCAACCTTGTATGTGACCTTGGAGCCCTGCTCGACCCATGGACGCACCGGGCCCTGCACCGAGGCGGTTCGTGAGGCGGGCATCGGGCGTGTGGTCTGGGGCGCCCGCGACCCCAATCCCGATCATCAGGGCCGCGCCTGTGAAGTGCTTGAAGCGGCGGGCATTGAAACCGAGGCGGGCGTGCTGGAAGCCGAGTGCCAGGAACTCATCCGCCCCTTCGCCAAATGGATCACCACGGGCATGCCCTATGTCATCGCCAAGGCCGGGCAGAGCCTCGACGGACGCATCACGCGTCCGGCGGGCGAGGGCCAGTGGCTGACCAGCACCGAGGCCCGCGCCCATGGTCGTCGCCTGCGCGCGAGAGTCGACGCCATCCTTGTCGGTGCCGGAACCGTGCGTGCCGACGATCCTCAGCTGACGCTGCGTGAGGCGGCCTTTCCGGGCAAGGAGCAGCCCTGGCGTGTCGTGCTGACCCGCAGCGGTGATCTGCCGGCCACAGCGCAGATTTTCACAGACGAGTTCAAGGCGCGGACGCTGGTGCTGCGCGGGCTTGAACTGGACGAGGCGCTTCGTGAGCTGGGCCGGCGCGGCGTGGTTTCCGTGCTCATCGAAGGAGGCGCTGACGTGCTCCGGCAGGCTTTCTCCCGCCGGCTTGTGGACGAGGTCGCCTGGTATGTGGCCCCGCTGCTCTGCGGAGCCGGCGGCCTGCCGGTGCTGGGTGATCGTGAGCTTGCCGCCTCAGTGGCCTTGAAGGAGGTCCGGATGGAGCCGCTGGGAGACAATCTCTGCATCACCGGCCGCCCCGAATGGCCTGAACCCCAAGCCTCCGCCTCATGAGCCGCCCTGCTGTCATCTTTGACCGAGACGGGGTCGTCAACCTGTCGCCCGGCCCCGGTTATGTGCTGCGCTGGCAGGACTTCCACTTCTCGCCGGGCATCATCGAGGCGCTGGCCCTTTGTCGCAATCGTGGTTATGCCACCATCCTGGCCACCAGCCAGCAGGGGGTGGGCAAGAAGCTCATGTCGATGGCGGACCTGGAGGACATTCATGACCGCATGCAGGCCGTGCTGAGCGGGCACGGGGCGGCGTTTGACGGCATCTATGCCTGCACCTGCCTGAAGACCGATACGGGCTGCACCTGCCGCAAGCCCAGCCCCGAGATGGTGCACCGCGCCGCGCTGGAGCACGACCTTGACCTGTCACGAAGCCTGATGGTGGGCGACGCCGACCGTGACATTGAGATGGGCCTGAACGCCGGTGTTCCGCTCACCATCCGCATTGAAAGCGAGAACCCGCATGAGGTGGCCGCCACGCACACCCTGCCGGACACCACGGGGCTGGCCGCACTGCTGGCCGCGCTTTTGGTTTGAATGGAATTGGCCGTTGACGCTTCCAAGGTTCCGCCTTCACATTTGCCACCATGCCCCGTCAAGCATCCCGCAGCCTCATCGCCTTCGCGCTACTTGCGCTTGGCTGGGCGCAGGTGTTCGGCCTGACCCGGGGCTACTGGTGCGACTGTTCCGGTGTCGGTCATGTCAGCATGTTCGACCACTGCCATGGGCATCACGGCACGAGCTGCCACCATGATGATGTCCCGCTTCACTCCCATGAGGATCATGATGACGAGGGCGAGACCCATGAGCATGCGCCGGTGAAGGAGAGCCTGGATGCGCAGACGCTGGCCGTGTCCACCCTTTCCGCTCCGGCGGAGCTTCCTGTGGAAATCTTGCCTGACTTTGCCGCCGTCGCCGGGAACTGGCTGGTTTCAGGCGCTCCGGCCAGGCCGCCCCGGCCCGCCGTGGATGAGCTGCGACAATGGCCGCGCGTGCTTTCTCACGCTGTGGTTCTGAGGATTTGAGCCGACAGGCCGCCTGTTCCGGGCCGTCCACGATGACGTGCCGTCATGCCTGTCCGTCCTTCAAACCCGCATCCTCATGTCTTTGCGCCTTTTTTGCCTTCTTCTTGTTTCCAGCGCCTGCCCCGCGGCGGCCGTCACCCTGGATTATTCGTCCGTTCCGGCACGAGTGAAGTCCCATCATCCTCAGATCAAGGCGGCGCGCCTGGTGATCGAGGAGGCACGCGGCCGGCAGCAGGGGGCCGGTCGGCTGCCGAATCCGGCCTTCGAGACCAGTTTCCAGAATGAAAGCCGCGTCAGTCCGCGCACCACGGTGTTCTCCCTCGATCAGGCCTTTCCCGTGACCCGCCGCCTGTCGCTGGAGAAGAAGCTTTCCGCACAGTGGGTTCAGGCGGCCGAGCTGGAGGTGAAGGATGCGGAGCGGCGCTTCATCGCGGAGGCCCGCTCCCTTGCCGTGAAGCTGCTGGCGCTTGAGCAGCATCTCGTGCTGCATCGTCGTCAGATGGAGCTGGCGCGCCGGCTGTCGGAGTTCGCCAGGAGTCGTGCCGCCACCGGTGAGGTGTCCTCCCTGGATGCCGCGCAGGCCCAGGTGGACCTCCAACGCCTGCTGCTGGAGACCCGGAAGATCGAGGTGGAGACGCTGGGGCTTCGTGGCGCGCTGAAGCCGATGCTGGGCATTGACGCCGGGGAGTCGCTGACGCTGACAGGCGATCTTGCCGCTGTCGCGCTGCCTGCGTCTGGTTCGTGGCTGGGTCGTCCCGACTACCTGCTCGCCCAGGCAAGAACCGAGGCCGCCAGGACCGAGGCTGAACTCGCCAGGGCGAGAAGATGGCAGGACATGTCGGCGGGCTTCTTTGCCTCCCGGGAGCAGCAGGACACGGCCCCCTCTCACACGGAGCGCACCGGCTTTGTCGGTTTTCGGCTCTCCATTCCTCTGCCGCTCTGGAACCGCAACCAGGGCGAGATCGCCGAGAAGGCCGCGGGCGCGGAACGTGCGCGGCTTGAAAAGGAGGCCCTGGCCGCCCAGATCAGCGGCGAGGCCGACACCGCGCGCCGGGAGATGGAGGCCAGCGCCGCGCTGCTGAACGAGACACGCGGCCAGCTTCTGCCCCTGGTCATCGAGCAGACCAGCAGGCTGGAAAAGGCCTACGAGTCCGGCCAGGCGGACCTGCTCACGCTTCTTCGCGCTCGCGACCAGCGGCTTGAGCTGGAGGCCGGGGCGCTCGATGCCGCGCGTGACTTCCACCTGGCCCGCATCCGCTACGAATCCGCCACCGCCCAACATTAAACACGACAACCCGCTTCATCCCCATGGCCTACTACCTTCTCAAGCTCCTCCTGTCCGCCGGCGTGATCGTCCTCGTCACCGAGGTCGCCAAGCGCAACAACGCCGCGGCCAGCATCATTCACTCGCTGCCGCTGACCTCCCTGCTGGCCTTCATCTGGCTGCATGCCGAGACCCGGGATTCGGCGCTCATCGGCCGTCATGCCTTCGGCACCTTCTGGTTCGTGCTGCCGACGCTGCCGATGTTTCTCCTCATGCCCTGGCTGATCCGGAAGCTGGGCGGCTTCTGGCCCGCCTTTGGCGCGGGCATCCTGCTCACGGTCATCCTCTATTTTCTCACCATGGCGCTGCTGAAGAAGGCGGGCGTCGAACTCTGAACCCCCATGAGACACTTGTTTTACTTTTTGTTAGGTATGATGATGGCGGCGGTCCATGCCGCCGAGCCTGAGCGCGTCATTCTTGGGGCGGCCTCGGTCAGGAGCCTCGGCATTGAAACCGCCGAGGCGGAGGAGGGCTCCTTTGAGGAGACGGTCTTCGCGCTTGGCAGGCTGGAGGTGCTTCCCGGCCGGCGTGCGGTGGTCAGCAGCCGCATTCCCGGGCGCGCCTTTTCCGTGCTCGTGCTGCCGCATCAGAAGGTGGAGGAGGGCGACGAGCTGATGTGGGTGGAAAGCCGTCAGCCGGGGGATCCGCCGCCCACGGTGATGCTGCCTTCGCCCATGAGCGGGCTGGTGGCCAGGGTGGACGTGGCCGTCGGCCAGCCGGTGCATCCTGATCAGGGGCTCATGGAGATCGTGGACCTGGGCACGATCGAGGCGAGCGCCTCGGTGCCGCAGCATCTGGCGGGCAGGCTGGCGGTCGGGCAGAAGGCCAGGATCCGCGTCGCCACGCGGCCAGGCGGGGTGCTGGAGGCAAAGCTGGCGCACCTGGGGGTTTACGCGGACGAGAAGGCCGGCGTCGTGGAGGCGGCCTTTCACCTGCCCAACGAAAACCTCGACCTCAGGCCGGGGCTTCGCGCCGAGTTTTCCATCGTGGTCTCCGAACGTGAGGGCGTGACCAGCGTGCCGAAGTCCGCGCTTCAGGGGGAGGCCGGGTCACGCTTTTTGTTCGTCAAGGACTACGAGCTCGACAACGCCTTCGTCAAGGTGCCCGTGGTGACGGGCGCGCAGAACGACCGGCTGGTCGAGATCGTCAAGGGCCTGCTGCCCGGGGACGAGGTGGTCACGCGGGGCGCTCATGCGCTGGCCTTTGCAGGCCGGGGCAACGTCTCCCTCAAGGCGGCCATGGATGCCGCGCACGGCCATGCCCACAACGAGGATGGCAGCGAGATGGCCCGGGGCGGGGGTGACGGGCATGACCATGACCATGAACACGGGCATGAGGAAGGGGATCATGAGGACGGGCGCTGGAACTCCCTGACGGTCTTCTTCGCCGCCAGCACCGGTCTTCTGCTCGTGCTTCTGGCCGCGACCTTCACGCTCCGCAAAGCCCCTGTCGTCTGATCCCATGCTGAACTTCCTCATTCGATCCTCCCTGGCGCATCGTCCGCTGGTGATCGCCGCAGCGCTGGTGGTCCTGGTGCTCGGGCTGCAGGCCGTGCTGCGGCTGCCGGTCGAGGTGCTGCCCGACATGACCAAGCCCACGGTCACGATCCTGACCGAGGCCCCGGGCCTGGCTCCCGAGGAGGTGGAGGCGCTGGTCACCCAGCCCATCGAATCGGCCGTGCAGGGCGTGTCCGGCATCGACCGGCTGCGTTCCAGTTCCGATGTCGGCCTGTCCCTGATCTTCGTCGAGTTCCAATGGAACGCCGACATCTACCGCGCGCGCCAGCTTGTCCAGGAACGCCTGCAGGGCGTGCTGGGCAGCCTGCCTGAGACGGCCAGGCCGGGGCTGACGCCGGTTTCCTCACTGATGGGCGAAGTGCTGCTCGTCGGCGTGCACAGCACCGATGGCAGTCATACTCCGATGGAGCTGCGCAGCCTTGCCGACTGGACCCTGCGTCGTCGGCTGCAGAGCCTTCCGGGCGTGTCTGAAGTGCTGACGATTGGCGGCGGAGTGCGGCAGGTGCAGGTGCGTCCGGACACCGTCCGCCTCAACGCCTTTGGCGTCACGCTCGAGGAGCTGGAGAAGGCGGTGTCCTCTGCGGCGGGGAACGCGACCAGCGGCTATCTGCAAGGCGGTCCACGCGAGGTCATGGTGCGCAACCTGGCGATGACCACCCGCCTGGAGGAGCTGGGAAAGACGGTGGTGAAGGTGCTGGACGACAGGCCGGTGCTGCTGAGCGATGTGGCGACGCTGGGCGAAGGCGTGCAGGCGATGCGCGGTGACGCCAGCGTGAACGGCCGGATGGGCGTCATCCTGAGCATCGACAAGGCTCCGGGGTTTGACACGCTCAAGCTCACCGAGGCCATTGAGGCGGCGCTGGAGGAACTCCGGCCGACGCTGCCGGCGGATGTCAGCCTGGAGGTGCTGTTCCGTCAGGGCGACTTCATCGAACACGCCATCCACAATTTGCAGGAGGCCATTCGTGACGGCGCGGTGATGGTGGCCGTCGTGCTGCTGCTGTTTCTGCTGAACCTGCGCACCACCTTCATCACGCTGACGGCCATCCCGCTGTCGTTTGCCGTCACGGTGCTCATTTTCCAGCTCTTCGGGATCAGCGTCAACAGCATGACCCTTGGCGGCCTGGCCGTGGCGATCGGCATGGTCGTGGATGATGCCATCGTGGATGTCGAGAACGTCTGGCGACGGCTGCGTGGGGCGGGGGAATCCGTGCGCATGGGCGCATCGGTCTCCAATGAGGAAAGGCCGCATCATCTGCAGGTCATCGCCTCCGCCTCGAGCGAGGTGCGCGGCTCCATCCTTTATGCCACGCTGCTCATCATCCTGGTCTTCACGCCGCTGATGGCCCTGGAGGGTCTGGAGGGCAGGCTGTTCATGCCCATCGCCTTGGCCACGATCACCAGCATGGTCGCCTCCTTCCTGGTCAGCCTGACGGTGATACCGGTGCTGTGCTCGCTGCTGCTGAAGTCGCGGGGGCCTTCGGGTGTGCATCGTGATCCTGTCCTTGTGCGTGCCTTGAAATGGCTGGCCTCCCGCACCTTCCTGCGGCTTGCCAGGGCGCAGCCCATGCTGGTGTTCGGCCTGTCCGGCATGGCGCTGACCGCCTCGCTTCTCCTGGTTCCCGGCATGGGCAGGGAGTTCCTGCCCGCCTTCAACGAAGGCAGCGCGACCCTCTCTTTGGTTGGGCCGCCGGGCAGTTCGCTGGCCTGGTCCAACGAGGTGGGAGAGGCTGCCGTGAAGCTGCTGCGGCAGGTGCCGGAGATCCGGAGCATCGGCAGGCGCGCCGGCCGTGCCGAGCGTGACGACCATGTGATGCCGGTGAGCGTCAATGAATTCGATGTCGAGTTCAAGCAGGGCGGGCGCCCGAGGCAGGAGGTGTTTGCCGAGATCCGCAGGCTGCTGGCGACGCTGCCGGGCACCTACGCCAGCGTCGGCCAGCCCATCGGGCACCGGCTTTCCCACATGCTCAGCGGCGTCTCGGCCAAGGTGGCCGTGAAGGTGTTTGGTCCCGACCTCGCCGTGCTGCGCAGCCTGGGGGAAAAGGCGGCGGAGATCGCTGGAAGCATTCCTGGTTTGACCGACGTGATGATGGAGCCGCAGGTTCCCATTCCGCAGCTGCGCATCGAGGTGGACCGGGAACGTGCGCTGGCCCATGGCGTTCAGCCGGCGGAGATCAACCGGCAGGTGAGCCTGCTGGTCGGAGGCAGGACGCTGGCGGAGCTGCGTGACGGCCAGCGGCCGGTGGATCTTGTGCTGCGACTGCCCGAAGAAGCGCGCAACGACCCGCAGAAGCTGCGTGAGATGCCCGTGGAGCTTCCCGGAGGCAGACGCATCCCGCTTGAGCTTGTCGCGGAAGTCCAGGAGGCGCAGGGGCCGAATGTCATCAATCGTGAAAACACCCAGCGCCGTGTGGTGGTCTCCATGAACACCTCCACGCGTGACGTGTCGGGCCTCGTGGAAAAGCTTGAGAAGGCGCTGAAGGAAAAGCTGGGACTGCCGGCCGGTTATCGTCTCAGCCTCGAAGGCGAGGCGCGGGCCCAGCAGGCCGCGGCCCGGCGCATCGCCCTGCACTCGGGGCTGGTGCTGGTGGTGGTCACCCTGCTGCTCTATGCCTGCTTTCGCAGCCTGCGGCTCGCCCTCATGGTGCTCATCAACATCCCGCTGGCGGTCATGGGCGGCCTCACGCTCACCTGGCTCATGATTGGCAACATCAGCATCGCCACGCTTGTCGGCTTCATCGCCGTCGGCGGCGTGGCGGCGAGGAACGGCATCATGATGATCAGCCATTACCTGCATCTCATGCGCGAGGACGGGGAGCCGTTCACCTGGCAGATGGTCGAGCGCGGCACGCTGGAGAGGCTGGTGCCGGTGCTCATGACGGCCCTCAGCGCCGGCATCGCCGTCGTGCCGCTCGTGCTTGCCGCCGGCCAGCCGGGCAAGGAGATCCTGCATCCCGTGGCGGTGGTCATCGCCGGCGGGCTGGTGTCCTCGACCCTGCTCGACCTGCTCATCACCCCCGCTGTTTTCTATTACTTTGGCCGCAAGGCCGCGTTCAAGTCCATCCAGCAAACCCACCCATGAAAAAGACCCACCGACTCCACCTCCTCTGCCTCAGCCTTCTCGCCTCCCTGTCCTTCGCCCATGAGGGCGTTGAGCTTGGTCCCAACGGCGGGCGCATCCTTGAGTTCAGCAAAAATGAAACCCTGCACGGTGAGCTGACCGTGAAGGACGACACGTTTCACATCCTCCTCCTCGACAAGGACCTGAAGCCCCTGGCCCTGGCCGAACAAAAATTGACGGCGACCACCGGCGACCGTGAGGCGCCCCGGAAGCTGGAGGTTGGCAGGGACGCCCGGGGCTTCGTGCTGCCCGCCGTGAAGCCCGGCGAGTGGCTGATCCTCCAGTTCAGGAACAGCCCCGCCGACAAGGCCGTGACGGCGCGTTTTGAATACAACACCGCCGTGTGCGAGGAGTGCCAGGCGCCGGAATGGATCTGCAAGTGCAAGCCTGAGACGGAGAAAAAATAGGCCGGTCCGGCGGCGGCTTGGCGTCCGATTCACCCTAAACCTTGTCCGATGCGGGCCGGGTCTGGTAACGTTGACCTTCGACCAGCCATGAAAATGCTCGCTCTTGCCCTCCTTGCAGCCTCCGGCCTGCAGGCCGCCACGCAGATCACCTGGAAGCGCCAGCAGCTTCACGGGGACTTTTATTCCGAGGGCGCAGCCATCGGCGACATCAACGGCGACGGCAGACCGGATGTCGTCGCGGGGCCGTTCTGGTGGGAGGGGCCGGCCTTTGAGAAAAGGCACGCCTACTACGAGCCGAAGATTTTCAGCATCAACGGTTATTCCGACAACTTCTTCGCCTACGTCCACGACTTCAACGCCGACCAGAGGAACGACATCCTGATCCTCGGCTTTCCCGGCAAGGAGGCGCGGCTCTACCTGAATCCCGGCACACAGGACGACAAGCCGTGGCCGATGCACATCGTCGCCGATGTGGTGGACAACGAGTCGCCCGTCTTCACCGATGTGGATGGCGACGGCAAACCGGAGATTGTGTGCAGCACGGGAGGCCGGTTCGGCTGGTTCGCCCCGAACTGGGAAAAACCCGCTGAGAAGTGGTCATTCGTCTATGCCACTGATGACATGAAAGTCGCAAAGTTCACCCACGGCCTTGGCGTCGGTGATGTCAATGGCGATGGCCGAATGGATCTGCTGGAGGCAAGGCGCTGGTGGGAGAACACGGGCAGAGGCACCATCAGCGGCGTGAAGAGGGCCGACTTCATTCAGCACAACTTCGCCGCCGGAGTCGGCGGGGGGGCGCAGATGTTTGCGTATGACTTCGACGGCAACGGCACGAACGACGTCTTCACCGCCCTCGCCGCGCATCGCTACGGCGTCTCCGTCTTCCTCCAATCCGTGAAATCTGCGCAATCTGCGGATCAAGCGACCTGGAAACGCGTGATGCTGGCCAGCGAGCAGCCGCAGGACAACGATTACGGCATCGTCTTCTCCCAGCCGCACGCGGCGCACCTCGCGGACATCGACGGCGATGGCGTGAAGGACATCGTCACCGGCAAGCGCTACTGGGCGCACAACGGACACGACCCCGACGAGCGCGGTCACCGCGTCATCTACTGGTATCAGACGAAACGCGACGGCAAGGGCGGTGTCGATTTCGTTCCGCACCTTGTCGATGCCGAAAGCGGTGTCGGCGTCGATGTGCAGGTCGGTGACGTGAACGGTGACAAGCTGCCTGACATCGTCGTCGGCAACAAAGCCGGCGTTTACATTCTCACGCAGCAGCGCCGCGAAACCACCGCCGACCTCACGCCGAAGAAACTCTACGGCCCGGCGCTCAAGCCGCAGGCCGAGTATGCCAAAGGCCAGTCCGCGCAGGACGCGCTGAAAAGCCTCCAGCTTCCCACCGGCTTCAAGGCCGAGCTGATCGCGGCGGAGCCGGATGTCGTGCAGCCCATCGCGTTCACGTTTGATGAACGCGGCCGCATCTGGGTGGTGGAGGGCAACAGCTATCCGCAGCCCCGCGAGGTCGGCAAAGGCCAGGACCGCATCAAGATTCTTGAGGACAAAGACGGTGACGGCAGCTTTGAGACGAAGAAGATCTTTTGTGAGGGGCTGAACCTCGTCAGCGGCATCGAGCTCGGCTTTGGCGGTGTGTGGGTGGGGGCGGCGCCGTACTTGATGTTCATTCCGCGTGATGGGGATTCGACGCTGCCGCTCGGCAGTCATCGGGCCATTCCTGGCCCGTCTGGGGCAGAAGGGGCCAGGAATGGCCCCGTTACGGAGGGGGCCAGGAATGGTCCCGTTACGGAGGGGGGCAGGAATGGTCCCGCTACTCAAGTCCCCGGCCTCAACTTCACCGCTTACGCCCTCCTCGACGGCTGGGGCAGCCAGGACACGCACGAAACGCTCAACAGCTTCATCTGGGGGCCGGATGGCTGGCTGTATGGCTGTCACGGCGTGTTCACGCACAGCAAGGTCGGCAAGCCAGGCACGCCGGATGAGAAGCGCGAGCCGATCAATGCCGGCATCTGGCGCTATCATCCGGTTAGGCATGAGTTTGAGGTCTTCGCGCACGGCACCAGCAATCCCTGGGGCCTCGATTACGACCAGCATGGCGAGTGGTTCGTCACTGCGTGCGTGATTCCGCATCTGTATCACATCGTGCCGGGTGGCCGATACCACCGGCAGGCCGGGCAGCACTTCAACGCCTATACCTACGAGGACATCAAGACCATCGCCGACCATGCGCACTACGCAGGCAATCCACGACCTGATGTCACCTTCGACAAGACGACCGGCGCTGGCGTGATGAACAACGACACCAACGCGCTCGGCGGCGGTCATGCGCACTGCGGCCTCGCGATTTATCAGAGCAGCCTCTTCCCGCCGACCTATCGGAACCAGCTCCTCTTCGGCAATCTTCATGGTCATCGCCTCGTCGCGAACTACACTGACCCGCACGCCAGCACCTACATCGGCAAGCACGCCGCCGATTTCATGCGGGCGAATGACATGCACTTCATCCCGGTCACCCAAAAGGTGGGGCCTGACGGGGCGCTGTATGTGAGTGACTGGTCGGATCAGCAGATCTGCCACCGGGGGAGCGGTGCGGTGGAGCACTGGGATCGCAGCAATGGGCGGATTTACCGGGTGACGTATGCCGGCGCGCCCAGCACGTCCGAAAGGTCAGACGTGTCCGACAAGTCTGACTTCCCCGAGGCTCCGTTCGATCTGGCGAAGGAAACCGATGAGAAGCTGGTCCGGCTGGCAGTGCAGGCGGAGAACGATTGGTTTTCACGCATGGCGAGAAGAGTGTTGATGGAGAAAAGACATGCAGGGCACGACCTGCGTCAGGCTGTTAAAACCAGCGAGCCTTGGTCCAGCGCTGAACAAGCCCGTCTTCTCTGGCTCAACGCAGCGGTCCTTCCTCCCCAATATCTCGGCAGCCAAGTCTTTGAACCAGCCCGGGAGGTAAAGCTCGTTTCCCAATCTGTCCGTCTTGCTGCTTCCAATCCTGATTTTGCGGACACCAACCTCCGTGTCTTGAGTGAAGCAGCCCAGAAACACACTTCCCCCATCGTCCGCCGCGAGCTCGCCTCCGCGCTTCAGCGTCTCCCTCAAGATCAGCGCAAAGACCTCGCCGCCGCCCTGCTCAAGCATGGCGAGGACAAGGACGATCCGATGATTCCGCTGCTTATCTGGTATGGCATCGAGCCGATGGTGGCGGCGGATGCGGCGGCGGGGTTGCAGCTCGCGGCGGTGTCGAAGATGCCGAAGGTCACGGAGTTCATCTATCGTCGGCTTTCTGCGGACAATGCCGGACGCGGCGCGGTGCTCGGTGCGCTTGTGAAGGAGGCTGATCCTGCGAAGCGCGAGGCCACGCTCGGCATGATCCTCGCCGCCACACGGGCGGGTGGCGGTTTGAAGATGCCGGAGAACTGGAGGGAGGTTGCCACGAAGCTCGCGGAGAACGCCACTCCCGCCACCAACGACCACCTGCGCGAACTCAGCGCTTTGTTTGGCGATGCAGATGCCTTGAAGCATTTCCGAGACCAGCTCGCGCTCGCAGGCGCGAGCACTGTCGAGCGCGAAGACGCCCTGCGCGTGCTCATTCAGGCCGGTGACACAGCTTCAGCCAAAGCATTGCTCCAAATCGTGAATGGTGACGCGCCGTCATCCTTGCGCCGCAAAGCCATTCAGGCGCTCGCGTCGCTCAAGGATGCGGAAACGCCGCGCGTTCTGGGTGCGGCGCTGCCGAGGCTCTCCGCGAATGAATTGCCGGACGCCGTGAACACGCTCGCTTCAACGCGCGAAGGCTCGAAAGCGCTGCTGAAGGCCGTGGAGGCCAAAACGGTGCCCGCCACGGCCTTGTCACCGTTTTTGGTTCGGCAGCTCAGTGCGTTCGACGACGCGGAGATCAACGCCCTGATCAAGTCCGCCTGGGGCGATGTGAACGCGCCCAAGGCCGACCTGGCCGAGCGCACGAAAAAGTACAAGGCGCTGCTGACCCCGGCCGCGCTGGCCAAGGGCGATCTCGCGAAGGGCAAGATGCTGTTCATGGCCACCTGCGGAGCCTGCCACAAGCTTTTCGGCGAAGGTCAGAACGTCGGGCCTGACATCACGGGCAGCAACCGCGCCGATTTGAACTACCTGCTGGAGAACGTGCTCGATCCGAACGCGGTGATCGGCAAGGCCTACCAGCTCAACCTTTTCACCATGAAGGACGGCCGTGTGATGAGCGGTGTCATCAAGGAGGAAAGCCCGGCGGCGGTGAAGATCGCGATGATGGGCGGCGTCGAGTTCACGCTGCCGCAGGCGGACATCGCGAGGCGTGAGGTGTCGAAGCTCAGCACGATGCCCGAAGGCCTTTTTGATGCCCTGCCGCCGGAGATGGTGATCGATCTCGTGAAGTATCTGCAGAGCGGCTCGGCGGGCGGCGGGGCGAAAGGTCCTGCGAAGACCGTTGAAGGCGCGATCGAGGGCGAAACACTGAAGGTGCTGGAAATCACCGGCGGCAAGACCGGCAAGCAAGGCATGGGCGGTTTTGGCAGCGACTGGAGCGGCGGTGCGCAGCTCTGGTGGACGGGCGGCAAGCCCGATCAAAAGCTCACGCTGGCCATACCGGTCAAGGAGGCGGGCAGGTACACGCTTTACGGTGCCCTCACCATGGCGCGTGATTACGGTGTGGTCAGCATCGCGATCGACGGCAAGCCGGTGGCATCGTCCTTTGACGGTTTCAACACGCCGAAGGTCATCCACACGGGCGAGAAAGAATGGGGCACCCATGAACTGTCCGCCGGGGAGCATCGGCTGACGTTCACGCTGGCGTCGCCCAACCCGGACGCAGTGCCTTCCAACATGGTGGGGCTGGACTACGTCAGGCTGGAAAAGCGCTGAGCGGGCGGCGCCGGAGATTACCGGCGCAGCTTTCTCTTCAGGCGCATCCAGGTCGGGACATCGAGGTCCTCGCCGCCATCGGCCAGGACGGGTTCGGTCTCACGGAAGCGGCCGCGGTCTTCTTCGCTGCGGAACTTGAAGTCGATCTGCTCCTCCTCCTCGGTGACCTTGGCAGGCGTGCGGCTGCCGGCGGGCATGTAGGAGCTGTCCTCGGCGGGAGCCGCAGGCTTGGCGCGTGCGACGACTTCAGCCAGCGTTGTGGGAAGCGGCCGTGGAACCGGTGATGTGGCAGCCGGCGGAGTGTTGGTGATGTAATCCTCGATCCTCGGGCGGCGGGGTTTCTCGGGCTGGGGTTCGGGTTCCGGCTCGGGAATGTGGGCGGCCACGACTTCCTGCTCGATGATGATTTCATCCTCGAAGGGGGCGGGTTCATCCTGCTCCGCAGCGGGTTCGTCCGCGATGTCCTGAACAAAGGCCTGGACAGATTCCTCGATTTCGGGCAGGGCGGCTTCGGGTTCTGGCGCTGCAGGAACCGGCGTCGCCTGCACGGGAGCGGGGGCTGCTTCTTCGTGGCTGAGGAACAGGTCCATCGGCTCCTCCACCGGGGCGGGCGCAGGCACTGGTTTGACAGCCTCAACCTTGGGGGCTCGGGCCGGTTTGGGGGCGGGCGCCGGCGGCTGGGGAGCGGCCGGTGCCGGCACCGGTGCGGGGGACATGACGTCCATGACCTTGGGCATTTCGCGTTCGCGCACGGGCAGCATCTCGGCGGGCGGGGCCGCGGCGGCGAGGGTGTTGAGCTGGGCGAGGCCGAGAGAGCTGAGCAGCGTGACGCAGACACTGTCGCCGAGCTTGGGGTCGACAGCGACGCCGAACAAGATGTGTGTCTGGTCGGGGACGTTCTTGCCGAGCTGCTTCATGATGGCATCGACCTCGAGAAGGGTGAGGGATTCGCCGCCGGCGATGTGGACGAGCAGGGTCTTCGTCTGGTGCAGGAGGCGTCCCTGGTCGATGAGCGGGGACTTGAGGGCGCGTTTCACGGCCTCGGCGCCGCGGTTCTGGCCGCGGGCCTCGCCGAAGCCGAACAGGCAGCGGCCATTGGAGGTGTTGAGGGCGGCGGTGAGGTCATCCAGGCCGAGCTTCACCAGGCCCGGGGTGGTGAGGATGGTGGAGACGGCGCGCAGGGACTGGGCGATGAGCTGGTCGGCCTGGCTGAAGGCCTTCTGGATGCCGTCCTTGGGCAGGGTGAGCTCGCCCATGCGGTTGTTTTCAAAGAGGATGAGGGCGTCGGCGCGCTTCTGGAGGTGGTCCAGGGACTCCTCGGCCTGCTTCACTCGGCGCCTGCCTTCGAAGGAGAAGGGCATGGTGGCGGTGAGGAAGACGAGGGCGCCGGTGCTTTTGGCGATTTCGGCGATGACGGGGGTCGCGCCGCTGCCGGTGCCGCCGCCAAGTCCGGTGCAGATGAAGACGATGTCATGGCCGTTGACGGCCTCGCGGATCTGCTCGCGGGAGAACATGGCGGCCTCGCGGCCGAGCTCGGGGTCGCCACCGGCGCCGACGCCGCGCATGAGCTCGATGCCGAGCTGCACCTTGTTGGGGGACATGGAGTGGCTGAGGACGCGGATGTCCGTGTGCACGGCCACAAGCTTGGCATCGACGGTGCGGTCGAGCGTGATGCGGTCGAGGACGTTGCCGCCGGCGCCGCCGACGCCGACGATGCAGGTTTTCAGCGTGCCGGGCTCGACGGTTTCCTTGAGGGCGTTGCGATCATATTCGACCATGGCGGTGCGGGTGTTGAGGGTGGAGGGAGCTGGTTAACTTAAAAAAGGATGCGGGAGACGTCCGGTTCAGGGAACGATGGAGAGGAGGTCGGCCATCTTGCGCCCGAGCCTGCGGAGCGGTGACATGAAGGGCTTTTCCTGGTCAAGAATCTGCGCATAACGGATCAGGCCGACCGGTGCGGAGAACTGCGGCTTTTCGAAGGTGGCGGTGACGCCACTGACGGGGGCCGAGCCTGCTCGGGTCACCTTCCTTTCAAACACATCCTGGGCCACCACGTCAATCCCTTTCATGAGGCTGGTGCCGCCCGTGAGATAGACCCCGGCGGCGAGGTGGCCGATGTGGTCCTCGCAGCGTGACTTCACCTGCTCGAGGATCTCGCGCACGCGCAGGTGGATGACCTCGTTGAGGAAGCTGCGCTCGACCTCGGCGATCATGAAGCCGTTGTCGTCCTCGACACGGACCATGTCATCGGGGTCGACATCCTCGTAGAGGCAGGAGCCTTCGGTGACCTTGAGCTCCTCGGCGCGCCGGTCGGGGATCTGCACGGCCATGGCGATGTCCTGGGTGATGTGATCACCGCCGAGGGGGACGCAGCCGGAGGCGGCGATCATGCCGTCCTCGTAAAGGACGTAGTCGGCGGTGCCGCCGCCGATGTCGATCATCAGGGCGCCCTGGGCCTTGGCCTCGCGGCTGAGCACCACCTGGGCGGCGGCGATGGCGGTGAAGACGACGTCCTCGACCTCGAGCGGCACTTCACGCACGCATTTCACGGCGTTTTGAATGCGTCCGCGCATGCCGTGGATGATGTGGTAGTCGGCCTCCAGCACGCGGCCTTCGCGGCCGATGGGCTGGCGCACGCCCTCCTGGCCGTCGACGATGTACTGGCGGGTGATGCTGTGCAGAAAGACGTGATCCTGGGGGATTTCGACGTTGCGTGCGATCTCCTTGGCCTCCTCGACATCGTCCTCGGTGATTTCGGACTGGTCCTCGGGAAGCCTCCAGGCGCCGCGGCTGTTGAGGCTGCGGATGTGTCCGCCGGTGACACCGAGGAAGACGGTGCGGATCATCACCTCGCTGGGTTCCTCGGCACGGACCAGGGCGTCATTGAGGACGGTCTGGACCTTTTGGAAGTCGACGATCTCGCCCTTGCGTACGCCGCGCGACGGAGCGGTGCCGACTCCGAGGATCTTGATGGTGCCGTCACGCTTGGCCTCGCCGACGACAACACAGATCTTGCTCGTGCCGATCTCGAGTCCTGCGTAGATGGTGCTTTTGGCCATGGTGCGATTAACGTTGAGGAAGGTGCGTGGCGCTGGAGGCGGGGAGGGTGCCGACGGAGGCGGTCTCAAGGTCATTGAGGCCTGTCAGGTCGGGCGGGGAGCTGAAGGTGACGGGCATGTTTTTACGCACGAGGAGATTGAGCGTGTCCATCTTCCAGGAGCGGTGCCGTGATTCGATCCAGATCCTGTCCAGGCGTGCGAGCTGCTCGTCCAGGTCATCGATGCCGAAGGTGATCCTTGAGCCGTCGTCCAGGGAGGCGGTGACGGACCAGGCGTTCTGCACGGCCAACTCCAGCGGCTGTGGGGACTGCTGCTGCTCGTGACGCTCGCCCAGGAGCTTCAGCAGCGAGAGGGCGGACTGGGTCTGGAGGTCGGTCAGGGGTGAGCCCGGCTGGACATGAAGCAGGGACTCGTGGCGGATGACGGGCAGGGCGGCAAAGGCGTCCGTGATCAGCTCGCAGGGAAAGACGACGCCTTCAGCATCAATAAAGTGACCCGTTTCCGGCTTGCGCGCCTTCATGCCGAGGCGGGCGCACTCGAGCCAGGCCACCGGCTGGCGTTGCTCGATCTCCAGGGTGAGGCGGCCC
>CAZXPU010000093.1:0-23591 GCA_964642905.1 uncultured Prosthecobacter sp. | reverse complement strand
TGTTGGCTTTCATGAGAAAAGCGGGTGAGGTGTGGAAGGCGTGGCATCAAGGTTTGAACACCATCCGTGCCGTGCCTGTGTCCGTCTGCAGACCCTTGATGTTGAAGAACGTGATCGGGCCGGAGTAGCTGCCGTCGGCCTGCGGCTGCAGGACAGCGTTGGCGGCCATGTTGCCGCTCACTCCATAATACCAGGCGACACCGAGACCGGAGGGCCTGACGCCGTAGATGACGCCCGGCTGCGTCTTCGTCCCGACACGAAAGTAGCCCTGGTAGGCGTAGGTGCTGACCACACGGACGGCCTTGACGGCACTGAACTTGAAGGTGCCGGTGCTTTTGGCCGTGGCGAAGGTGCCAGTCGCGGACGGGGCGGCCTGGAGGCCGCCGAGTCCGGAGATGACAAAGGCTGCGGCGAGGGTGAGGAGGCGGAGGGCGAAATGAGATTTCATGAGGACTGCGGTGATGGAGTCTGCGGGTGACTGCGGGTGGTCATGGCCTGACGAGGCGGAAGAAGCGGCTGCCCGAGCTGAGCGGCACGGAAACCGAGGTGCTGCCGTTGGCGATGCTGAGCGGACGGGTGGAGTTGAACCAGCCTGCGGGGCTGAGATCGGTGTTTTCCTGAAGCGTCCAGCCGGTGAAGGAATCCGGCCAGGAGACGCTGAGCGTGCCGGGGGCGTCGGCGGAGAGGGTCACGTCCGGCTTCACGATCACATCATTGATGCCGAGCATGAAGGGGGAGAGGCTTGGAGTGACGGCCTCGATGGTGTTGGTGGCCGGGTTGACCTTGCCTGACAGTTTTTCCCAGACGCCGTTGTTGAAGTGATAGATGCAGAGCTGGTTTTCATCATAACCGGCGGGAAGCAGGGCGGGGTTGTAGGCAAACTTCAGCTTGATGCTGCCGGTGTGGCTGCCGTTGTACTTCAGGTTCCAGCGCTGCCTGCGCGTGCCGTTGGGCGTTTCAAAGCCGGGCAGGGCAAACTCGCCTTCATTTTCGCGCTCAAGCATCTCGTCGTCATCGGCCTCGGAGTATTCGCCGAAGAAGGTGCCTTCCTGGTCGATGTTCTCGAACTCGAAGTCGACGCCACCGGCATGGCTGGAGCCGCCGTTGCAGCTTCCGTGGCCGCCGGTGCCGTTGGTGCCGCCGCCGTCCACCACGACCTTCGTGCCGGTGAGCAGGCTGAGCAGGATGTCGAAGCTGACGCTCTGGCCCGGGGTGAGGCTGCCGAGATCCCAGCGCTGGGCGCCGGAGATCCAGCGGTTGGCGGGCGCGAAGCTGTCGCGGTTCTTGCGGGCGAGATAAGGTGCGTTGGCCCAGTTGTCCTCGATGGACAGGTGGACGCCGTCGCTCGGCTTGCCGATGGAGTGGTCGTCAACGCCGTTGCCCTCGATGCCGTAATGGCCGATCTCGAAGGCGGAGGGCGCGATCTTGGAGTGGAAGCCGATGAGGTCCTCAAGGCCGATGGAGGAGCTCTGCGTTCCGGCGGCGCCTGCGTCGACTCCGGACATCGTGATGTCGTGCTGGTATTCGGCGAGGTTGCCGAGGTAGCTGCGGTTGTCGAACTGGCCGCGCTGGGAGATGAAGCCGTGGAGCAGGTGGAAGAGCTGGAGGTTGGTGATGGCGGCGCCGCTGATGTTTTTCACCGTGAAGGTCTGATTCATCACGTAGCGGTTGCTTTTCACCGAGAGCGGGGCGCCGGCCGCGCTGGCGGGCTTCACGCCCATGGGTGTGCCGGTGACGGTGTCCACCATTTCAAAGCGCAGGGTGACCTCCAGGTCGTTGTTGGCGATGACCGACTGCGCGATGGGCAGTCCGTCCAGGTTGGTGCCGATGACATGGATGCCTTCGACGACATGGAAGTTGGAATTGGTCTGCCAGTCGGGGAAGAGGAAGTTTGGCTCCAGCCAGGTGGGGTTTTGATCCTGGCCGTTGCGGTTGTAGGCGATGGCGCTTCCCCATTCGCCGCTGAGGTACTCACGACCTTCAAAGCCGGGCGTGTTGTCGAGCAGGAAGTCGGAGTAGCCGAAGTCGGTGAGGGTGATGTTCCAGTTGGGATTGGCGAGCTGCAGGCTGCCGCCGGTGCTGGAGCCGGGGCTGACCAGGAGATTGTCGACCAGGAAGCGGAGCGCGCCTGCGGGGGCGTCAGGAAGCTGCAGCGTGATCTGGTCAAAGGTGCCGGCGCCGCTGTTGAAGGTGAGCGTGCCGACGGGCAGGCTGTCCCCGGCGGTCACCGTGCCATGGGCGATGGCGGTGCCGACCAGCACCGGCTGGCCTGAGGAGTTGTCAAAGGCGGTGATCTGCAGCGTGGAGGGAACGGCGACGTTGATGGCTTCAACGGTGGCAAAGTCGATGCTCACGCCGGTGGCGGGGGTGCTGAGCTGGATCGTGAGCGTGGAGCCGTCGGCGGTGGATTCCAGGTAGTTGCCGGTGAACTGGGAGAGGGTGCTTCCGGCAGCCGCCTCGGTGTTCACCTTGAAGTCGCCGGGCGTGGAGCCGGAGAAGGTCGCGGTGATGCCTGCGGCCGTTTGATCCAGCGGATCCACATCGTTGAGGGCGGGAACCGGAGCGGCCGAATCAAAATTGAAATGAATGCCGACGGCCGGGGCGAGGAAGTGGGCGACGTACTCGCCATCGGCGGCGGGTGTGAAGGTGAGGCTGGCGCTGGTGCCGATCTCCGTGCCAGTGGCGTCCGTCCAGTGCAGGAAGGTGTAGCCGGGGTTGGCCGTGGCGACGAGCGTGACGCTGTTTCCCGCAGGGACAAAGCCTCCGCCGCTCGTGCTGCCTCCGATCGAAGGATTGGAGGAAGTGCTGAGGGTGCTGCCGGCGGCGAAGTGGGCGACCAGCGTGCGGCTGGCGTTCGCGGTGAAGGAGTAGCCGGGGCTGGTGCTGACCTGCGTGCCGTTTTCCGTCCAGTTGATGAAGCCATAACCCGCGTTGGGCGTGGCGGTGAGAGTCACCGGCGTGCCGCTGACGACGCTGCCTCCGCCCGTGACGGTGCCGCCCGCGACGGGGGCGGCGCTGGCGGAGATGCTGACACCGCCGATGACCGCAAAGTTGGCGACCAGCGTGCGGCTGCCCGTGACATTGAAGGTGTAAGGGTTCGCGCTGCTGACGGCGGCGCCGTTTTCCGTCCAGTTGACGAACTGGTATCCGGAGTTGGGGAAGGCCTCGACACGGGCGTTTTCATCCAGCTTGTAGGAGGTGCTGTCCGCCTCGGTCGTGCCGCCGTTGAGCGGCGAGGAGGGCAGAGTGATCGTGTAGGCCTCGATGAAGGTGGCGGTGAGGCTGCGGTCGGCGGTGGCGGTGAAGGTGTAGCTGGCGCTGCTGCTGACATTGGTGCCATTTTCCTTCCATTTGGAGAACTTGTAGCCCGGGGCCGCCGTGGCCGTGACGGTGACGCTGGATCCGTCGGCATAGCTGCCGGCACCGGTGAGGGTGCCGCCGGCCAAGGGTGAGGCGGCGGTGGTGATGACGTGTTGTGGGCCGCCGATGAGGGCGAAGTTGGCAGCCAGGCTGCGGCTGGCGGCGACCGTGAAGGTGTAGCTGGCGCTGGCGCTGACCTGGGCGCCGCCCTGGGTCCAGTTGATGAAGGCGTAGCCCAGATTTGGCGTGGCCGTGACGGTGACGCTGGATCCGCTGGCGTAACTGCCACCGCCCGTGGTGCTGCCGCCGGCCAGGGGTGCGGCCGTGGTGGTCACACTGAATGACGGAGACTGGGTGAAGTTCGCCACGAGGCTGCGGTCGGCGGTGGCGGTGAAGGTGTAGCTGGAACTGGTGCTGACGATGTTGACGCCCTCGGTCCAGTTGCTGAAGACATATCCGGCGTTTGCCGTGGCGGTCACTGTGGTGGTTAGGCCGTCATCAACAAGACCGTCGCCGGTCGTGGTGCCGCCTTCAACAGGAGCGGCGCCGGTGGTGATGCTCCACTGGACGACATCGGGCGTGAAGTTGGCGACCAGCGAATGATTGACGTCCATCGCCAGGGTGTGGGAGGTGTTCGTGCTGACGATCTGGCCGTTGTCGGTCCAGTTGAGGAAATGATAACCCGGCTGTGCCGTGGCGGTGACGGTGGCGTTGGCGCCGATCGCATAGGAGCCGTCGCCCGTGGTGGTTCCGGAACCGACGGGCGAGCAGGAGGTGTCCAGAAGGCTGGCGGGGGCGGGTGCTGCGCCTGCCGCAGTGACGGTCATGGTGTATTTCTTTTCGACATCGACGTTGTAGCCGTCGCTGGCGGTGACCGTGAAGGCGTAGGCGCCGGCGGTGGTGGGAGTTCCGGAAAGCACGCCGGTGACTTCATCAAAGGTCATGCCTGGAGGCAGTGAGCCGTCCTGGGTGGCCGTGAAGGGCAGGGCGCCTTCAATGACCACGGTGCGCGGGGCGTAGGCCGTGCCGACTTCGGCTTCGCCCACGTGATCAATGAGGCCGA
Organism: uncultured Prosthecobacter sp.; assembly: GCA_964642905.1. Taxonomy (GTDB): domain Bacteria; phylum Verrucomicrobiota; class Verrucomicrobiia; order Verrucomicrobiales; family Verrucomicrobiaceae; genus Prosthecobacter. The sequence continues at coordinate 19,168 of CAZXPU010000093.1, read as the reverse complement.
CGGGAGCGTCCACATCCACGGCCGCCATCTGGGCGCCAGTGTAGTCGCCGACGATGACTTCGTTCGCCATGTCTGCGGTGATGACCACCCATTCGCCGATGGCGGCGTTGAAGTGGTCGGCGTAGGTGCGCATGCCGGTTCCATGAATGCCATCGGCGTCCACGGCATCCGCCATGGCTTCACCGGTTTCTGCGTCGAGCGGGCCGACATACTTGTAAAACTCGTAGCGGCGGGTCACCACTTCGTCGCCGTTGGGCAGGTCTTCGGGGGCGGCAGCGAGCTGGTTGTTGGGGCCGCCGTCCGGCGCGCTGTTTTTCTTCTGCAGGATGCGCCACTCGGTCTCGACTTCATCAGGTTCGCCGTTCGCCCAGTTTTTGTCGGCAGGATCCCCGGGATCGTCACTGACGAGTTCACGCAGCTTGATCTCGTTGTTGTTGTGCGTGGTCGTCTTGATCTCCTTGACCCACACCGCCTTGCCGAACTCCTTGGGTTCCGGGGCTGGAGGCGGCGGAGGGACGATGACGGCCTGGACCTGGGCCTGGGCCGCGGCGACGGGCGGGTAGTACGTGAAGACGGGCGTGGAGACCTGGACAACGCCGCCATGGACCAGGGCGCCGCTGCCGTTGTCGATCAGCCAGTTGTAATGGATGGCGCCGACCATGATGTTGTAGCCGACACCAAAATGCTCACCGCCGAAGTTCACGGAGGGGTTGGTGAACTGGTGGCCGTCGGTGGGGGCGATGGTCGTCGTGGGAATGGCGGTGAAGGAAGCCCAGGAGCCGTCGGCGTTTTTCTTGCTCTCCCAGCGGATGACGGTTTTCGGGTGGCCGGGGATGCTGTCATCCTGGGTGATCTTCGGCACGCCGTAGTGGTTGTAGTTGTAGGTGTAGGTGATGGAGGTGGTCTGGCAGTCCTCGATTTCAATCTCGAACCCATGGCAGACGTGGCCGGTGTCGTTGACGGTGTCGAAGTTGTTGATGCTGCCGTAGGCGACGCTGGCCTGGGTGGAGGCCGGTGAGGCGGCGAGGGCCAGCGCGGCGAGAAGGGCCGGTGTTTGTTGAAGCCTGCCGAGCAGGCTGAGGCTGAGGCGGGTGAGGAATGTTTTCATGAAGGCGGGCGGGTTGGATCTGCGGCTGGCTTGAATTGCGATGTCATCTTCCGCCGCGTCAGCGATGGATGAAATGGGGGGACCGTAACGAATTGGTTGGAATCAGGATCCGCCCTTGATGCGTGGCGGAACGGCGGGGCCTTGCTGGGTGCGTCCCCGGAGTCAACGGGCCTGCGACAGGATCATGCCTGCCGTGAATCAGCCCGGATGCGTGGTGTTCAAACCAGAAGCCGCACCGTCAGAATCGACGGTGGAACCTGTGACAGCGGTGGTTGCTGCCGACGGATGCTTTCCCGATGGAAGGCTGTTTGAGAGACCGGCTGCAAGCTGCGCCATGCGTCGGTGGCCGGAAGGTTTGTCAGCTCGTGAACGGACCTGATCTTGCCGGTTTCGGGACGTCTTTCGTCAAAGCTGCCAACCACACCGGTGCTCGTCATCTGGTGATCACCCGCCTGATCGGCCCGGCAGAAACGAACGATGAATCGGGCGAGGCAGTGCTGATGGTCGCCAACCTCAGGCGTGAAGTCGCTTGTGTGATGAAGAGTCACCCGGGTTTCACCGCGTCCGATGCTGATCAGGCCCTGATGGCTGCCTTCCAGGTCGGCCAGCGCGGCCACGGCTGCGGGAATCAACGACGTGCCCGTGACGGCGTAGGCCATCAGAAGCAGGGCGGCGATGATGCGGTGGCAGAACATGAGGCAGGGGCAAGCTAGCCGAGTAAGACGCTCCTGGCGATTCGATCGTGCGAACATTGCCAAATGATCATGTTACAGAGTTGGTTTGGCGGTGCCGCATCTGTTGAGAATGAATTCCAACTGAATGGTTACGATCAGGTGTTTCCCGGACTTGAAGTGACGGATAAACTGTTGGTTTGCAGCCATCCTGATCCACCCCACATTCACTCATGCGCATCCTGGTCATTGAAGATGAACCCGACCTCGCCCGCCACATCGCCGCGGCGCTGACCCGGCAGGGACACACGGCCTCCGTCCGCAAGGACGGTTTGGAAGGTCTGAACACGGCGCTCGACACACGCCCGGACCTGATCGTGCTGGATGTGAACCTGCCGACGCTGGACGGCTTTGCCGTGCTGACGCGTCTGCGCCGGCAGCATGTGGACTCGCGTGTGATCATCCTGACGGCGCGCGGTGACGTGGACAGCCGTGTGAAGGGGCTGACGTCCGGGGCGGACGACTATCTGGCGAAGCCGTTTTCGATGGATGAGCTGGTTGCGCGGGTGCAGGTGCTGGGCAGGCGCGGCGGCACGCTGAAGGAGACGGACATCCTGGAGGCGGGTGATCTGATCATGGACGTCCCCCATCGGAAGCTCACGCGTCATGCTGAAAAAATTGAGCTGTCGCCGCGTGAGTTTGAAGTGCTGCAGATTTTCATGCGCGAGCCGGGGCGCGTCTTCACCCGCGACGAGATCTGCGAGCGCATCTGGCAGAGGGAGCATCAGTATGACACGAGGACGGTTGAAATCTTCATCATGAGGCTGCGCAAGAAGCTGGAGGTAGATGGCAGGCCGGCGCTGATCCAGACGGTGCGCGGCGTTGGATATCAGATGATCAAGCCTGAATGAAACGATGGCCCCTCAAGATCAAGGTGGGTGTCTATTCCGCCGCGCTGACACTGCTGACTCTGCTGGTCGGCTCGGCTGCGTTGATGGGCTTCATCCATCTGCGCCTGCTGAACGAGGTGGATTTGGAGCTGCGTGAAAACGCCGCCGAGCTGGTGCGTGACCTGGTGAACTTCCGCGGCGCCCCGGTGAATCCGCGCCATGCCTTGAGCGAAAAGTTTGTTCCCGTGGACCTGCGCGATCATTACCTGATGATCCTTGGGCCGGAGGAGCAGGTGCTGTTTCATTCACCGAACCTCAAGGGCCAGGACATCAGCGGCAGCCCGGGGTTCAGGACCATCGAGGTGCGCGGGCAGGCCTGCCGTGCCGGAAGTTTTCGTGAGCCCAGCTATTCCATTCACGTCGCCGTCAGCCTGGCGGAGATGGAGTTCTTCATGCGCGATGTCATGGTCGGCCTGCTGACCACGCTGCCGCTGGTGGGCCTGATGGTTTTTGCCGGAGGGCTGTGGATGGGGAAGAAGGCCGTGTCACCGGTTTCCGCGCTCACCACGGCGGCGGAGAGCATCTCCGTGGAAAATCTCACCGAGCGCCTGCCGATGCCGGAGGCCGAGGATGAGATCGCGCGGCTGACAGTGGTTTTGAACGATGCCTTCGCGCGCCTCAGCGCCTCGTATGAGGCCGCGACGCGCTTTTCGGCGGACGCGTCCCACCAGTTGAAGACGCCGGTGGCGGTGCTGCGCGCGGGGCTGGAGTCCCTGCGTGATGGAGGGCATCTCGACTCCGCCGGCCGGCTGGAGGTCGAGACGTTGCTGAAGCAGGTGCGCCGCCTCACCGGCCTGATCCAGGATCTGCTGCTGCTGGCGCGTACGGATGCCCGCCGTCTGCGTCTTGAGAGCCAGCCGTTTGACCTTTCAGAGCTGGCTGGGGCCGCGCTGGATGACCTGGAGACGCTGGCCTACGGCCGACTGCAGGTGGAGCATGAGATTGAGAAGGGCCTGATCGTATGTGCCGACCAGAGGCATCTGGCGATCATTGTGCAAAACTTGGTCGAGAATGCAGCGAAGTACACGCCGGAGGGCGGGCAGGTCCGGCTGACGGTGAAGCGTGAGGGAAATCAGGCGCGTTTCTCCGTCGCCAACACAGGGCCCGCGCTTCCCGAGCAGGACCGGGTGGGGATCTTCGAGCGATTTCGGCGCGGGTCGAAGGTGGGTGAGAACCAGAGCGGTCACGGGCTGGGGCTGAACATCGCCCTGGCGCTGGCGATGGCTCATGGCGGCGACCTGGCGCTGGTGAGGTCGGACGGTGAATGGAATGAGTTTGCGCTGACGCTGCCTCTGGCGGAGTGAATGCGTGCGGATCAGCGGGCCACGATGGGGCGGTTTTGTTCGCGCTTCAGCCTTTGCTGGGTGGAGGCGGGCAGACCTGGAAGCGCCTTGGCCAGCCATTGCTGGGCGCTGTCTTCATCGATTTTCCGCCAGTGGTGGAAGTAGCGTGAGACGGCGTCATCGCGCATGACGGTGGAGGAGAGGCCGAAGGCGAGCTGCATGGCGGAGCCGATGTCCTGGTCGGAAAGCACGTCCGCGAGGCTGAGGCGTGCGGCGTCCATGGCGGCTGAGGGTGGATTGGAGGCGATCCATTCGCCCAGGCCGACGGCATCGGTGGCGGCCCAGGAGTTGTAGGCGCCGACGATGCCCGCGGAGGCGTCGGAGGCGGGCAGTGAGTTCAGCCAGTTGAGGGCGCTGTCCGGTTCGATGGCGCCCCAGGTGGTGCCGATCTGGGTGATGACCTGGCGGCGGACCTGGGGGTTGGTGAGGGAGCGGCTCCAGGCAACGGCGGCCTGGATATCACTGGCGGCCCAGACGGTGGCCAGCGTGGCGGCGGCCTCAAGACGGGCGGAGGAATCCGGGAGCTGCTGGATCCAGGAAGCGGCGGCGGCCGGGTCGGTGGTGCCCCAGATGTCGGCGATCACCGTGGCGATGTTGACGCCATTGTCCCCGGCAAGCTGCGGGGTGAAATGCTCCGCTGCCTGTCTGGGGCTGTTTTCCGCCCAGGTCTGGGCAATCACGGTCTGGGTGGTGCGGCGTGCATCGGGGTGGGTCAGGCCTGAGGCCCAGCGTGCGGCGGAGAGAGGGTCCTGCTCCGCCCAGGTGCTGCCGACGGCTGCGAACAGGGGCTGGGAATAATAGCGGGTGCCTTCCAGCCATTTGGCGGCCACGGAGGGAGACTGGCGGGTCCATCCGATGACGAGGTCGGTGAGGGCCTGGTCCTTGAGCGGGCCGGTCAAGTGCTGCTCCACCCAGAGCCAGGCGCCGCGCGGGTCGCGCGCCCCCCATTTGTTGACGGCGATGCCGATGGTTTCCGAGCGCAGCAGACCGGCGGTGAAGTTGGTGTTGGCGTGGTCGAGCGCGCCCCGGGGGTCGGCGCCACCCCAGACACCGAAGATACCGCGCATGAAGTCGAGCTTGTCCTGGTCGGAGCGGAACTGTTCGGCGAACAGGAGGGCGGCAGCCGGGTCGCGGCGCGCCATTTCGGCACCGGCTTCGCGCAAGGCCACGGAGCGGTCCTCAGGGTCCTTGGCGTGCAGGAATTCCGTCAGCGCCTGGAGGGTGGGGGCCGGGCCGGTTTTTTCCAGCAGGCTGGCAGTGCGGGCTGAGGGGGCCTTTTCCAGCAGGGAGTCTCTGGACACCAGGGCCTGTGCGCCCTCATGAGGCATCTGCAAATAGGTCATGCCCGCCCCTGCGATGGCGCCAATGAGCACCAGCAGGGCGTTCGCCAAAAGCGAGCCATTGCGGAATTGAGACATGAATTGCAGAACCTAACAAACCATGGGTCATGGGGTTGAACAATGACCGTTTGGTAACCGAACGGTTACGGATCGAGGTTGGCAGGGGAAGTGGGCGTGGGTAAGACTCCGGCTGTGTTGTCACGGTCTTCCCAGGATTGCCGGAAGAGTCGTTCCATGAATGCACCTGCCTGCCTTGTGTTTTTCGTGGCGTTCGTGGCTGCCTGGGGGCTGACGCCGCTTCACGCTGCGGTGAGCTATGAGGTTCTGGCCAGTTTTGACAGGCCTGGAGTGCAGGTCGTGGCCCCCTTGATGAGACACTCGGAGGGTGACTTCTACGGGGTGGCGTCAGCTGGCGGCGGCTCCGGCAGGGGGGCGGTCTTCAAGGTCAGCGGCACGGGTGTGCTGGACACCTTGCATTCGTTTTCCGGCCTGGACGGACAGGGGCCTGCCGCAGGCCTGGTGGAAGGGCCGGAGGGAGCGCTCTATGGCACGACGGCCAGTGGCGGCAGCGGTGGTTTCGGGGTTGTTTTCAAGATCACGACGGCGGGTGTGTTCACCAAGTTGGTGGATTTCACAGGGCCTGCGGGCAATGCGCCGGGTTCGGTGCCGCATGGGTTGATGCTGAATTCGGACGGCTTTTTCTACGGGGTCACCCAGGCGGGGGGAGCGGCCGCTGCGGGAACGGTTTTTCGGATGACTTCGGCGGGTGAACTCACAACGCTGGCGGAACTGACCGGCAACTCGGGGGCCAGGCCTGGGAGCGAACCACTTGGGCCGCTGGTGGCGTCCAACGGCCTGCTTTATGGAGTGACCCGGGCCGGGGGCGCGGGGGGCCTGGGCGTGGTGTATGAGATCAGCACTTCGAGCACCTGGCGCACCTTGGCTGAATTCACCGGCATCTCAGGCCTGAGACCCGGGGCCAATCCTGCCGGGCCTCTGGTGCTGCATGCGGATGGTTTTTTTTATGGAACGACGGAATTTGGGGGGGTGAATGATTTCGGCACCTTCTTCAAGATCAGCACGGCGCCGGTTCACACGGTGCTGCGGCATTTTGACGATCCCACGGGCTCCCAGCCCTCGGGGCAGCTGGTGGCCGGGGCTGACGGTCTGCTGCGTGGCACCACGTCGGGCGGTGGTTCGGCAGGCTGGGGCACGGTCTATCAGATCAGCACCCTGGGGGCGCATGCGGTGCTGGCGAACTTCACCGGGCAGGCCGGAGCAGTGCCCGGGGCCTCGCCTCGCGGCGGGATGGTGCTCGGTACGGACGACTTTTTTCATGCGGCGACCAGCGCGGGGGCGGCGGGCAACTACGGCCTGGTCTGCAAGGTGGACCCGGCCGGTTCCTTCACGGTGGTGACGGCCTTGTCGCTTCCCATGGGCTGGATGCCTTCCGGGGCTCCGGTGATGAATGGTGACACCGGCTATTTTCCCATGGCCGCCGGGGGTGCCGGAGGCGGAGGCAATGTGATGAGTTTCGACACGGTGGGCAGTGTGTCCGTGGCGGCGGCGCTTGGGGGAACGCTTGGCACATGGCCGGACGGTGGTCTGAGGGCGGCGGGGGGCGGTGTTTTCCACGGGCTTGCCGCCCGGGGAGGAACCTCCTCACGCGGCGTGACCTTTCGGTTTACCGAAGCCAGTTCCTCCATTGAGCTTCTTGCCGCCCACACGGCATCGGGGGGAGGGCTTGCGGAGGGGCCTTTGGTGGAAGGGGCGGACGGATTTTTCCATGGGGTCGCCCGCGAAGGCGGGGCCTCGAACCGGGGCACGATCTTCAAGGTTTCCGCGTCGGGTGTCAGGACGCGGGTGCTGTCCTTCACCGGCATGGCGGGAACGGCTCCTGGCGGCAAGCCCAGGGGGCCGTTGGTGATGGCGGATGATGGCAGCTTTTACGGCGTGACCGAGGAAGGCGGAGCCTCGAACACGGGCGTGATTTTCAGGCTGACGTCCGCCGGGAGCTACTCCGTGGTGCAGGCGTTCGGCACGACCGGACCGAGATCGCCCCAGGGCGGGCTGGTCAGGGGTGCTGACGGGATGATTTATGGCACCAGCAGCCTCGGCGGTTCTGCGGATGCGGGCACGCTTTTTCGAGTCGATCCGCAGACGGACGCCTGGAGTGTCGTCGGTGAGTTTACCGGTGCTTCCGGAGCTGTGCCCGGCAGCCTGCCTGGCGGGGAGCTTCATGCCTCGGCAGAGGGTTCCATCTTTGGCATCACGCAGTCGGGAGGCGACTCCGGGGCAGGCACCTTGTTTTGTCATTCTGAGTCCGGAGGGCTGGAGAGCCTGGTCTCGTTCACCGGTCCTTCGGGAACTGCGCCAGGGGCGGGTTCGGCTGGAGACGGTGCGGGTCTGCTTCTGACTGGCGGGGTCGCCAGTTCGGCGGAGGGGGATCTTTATGGGGTTCTTCCCGGCGGAGGTGACGGTGGAGGCGGTGTGCTGTTCCGGGTCACGATCACCACGGCCCTTTCGTTGTGGAAGCAGCTGCATTTGGGAAGCCGGGGTGCGTCGGACACGGCGGATCCGGATTCTGACGGTCTGCCGAACCTCTATGAATATGCCCTGGGAACGCTGCCTCTGAGCCCTGATGTTTCAGCCGGGCCGCCAGCGGGGCTGCGCAGCTATGCCGAAGGCGATTTCATGGCCATGGACGTGCCGCGCGATCCCCAGCGCGATGACATCACGCTTGTGGTCGAGGCCTCCTCCACCCTGGCGCCTGGCAGCTGGACGGCGCTGGCCACCAGCCGGCTCGGCGCCCCATTCAGCGGGCCCGGCGTGCCCGATGTCGACCCTGCGACACCCGGCGTCCGTCAGGTTCTCGTTCGTGACACCACGCCGGGGTCCCTGGCGGGGCGGCGGTTTCTCCGGCTGCGCATCCTTCACTGACATCTCTTTCCTGACCACACCGTTACCTGTTTCCCTTTGCCTGCGCGGCCGCCGGAGCCTTAGTTCTGAGCCGAGTGCAACCCACCACGCTTCCATGAAAATCATCCCTTCATCCTTCACCCACCGGTGGTTGCACGCCCTGGTTGCGCTGGCGTTGCTTGGCTGGAGCCTCCGGCTTCCCGCCGCCGGCGCCGCTCCTGACCTGGACGGAGACGGAGTTCCCAACATCGTCGATCCCGATGTGGACAACGACGGCATTCCGAATGCACTGGACCGCAACATCGATGGCGGCATCGCCAAGACGGGGCCGTATGCCGGGCAGTACATTGGCGACCACATTGAAAATGAGAACCCGGCCGAGGACGACATCGATGATGACGGCCTGGCGGATGACTCCCTGGCGGAGACGGACGTTGATGGTGACGGCAGGCTGGACGATTCCGACCTGGAGGACGACATCGACGGTGACAACCGCAAGGATGACAGCGGCGCCGAGCGGGACATCGACGGCGACGGCAAGGACGATGATTCCGATGACGAGGATGACATTGATGGCGACGGCCGGGACGATGACGATCCTGAGGAGCAGGACATTGACGGTGACGGGCGTCTGGACGGCGTCGATGACGACGAGGATGGCGATGGAAAGAAAAACGGCGATGCGGATGAGGACGACGTCGACGGTGACGGCAGGCGCAATGACGATCCCGACGAGCATGATGATGACGGTGACGGCACGGAGGATCGTTACGATGACGATGACGACAATGACGGGGTCGGTGACATTGACGATGCCGGCCATGTCGGAGACGATGATGAAAGCGAGATCGAGCTGAACCTGGGCCGTCTGCCGCCCGCACCGAACAAGAGCGATGCCAAGGCCAAGTTCCGACGGCTTGCCACTGGAACCGCAAGGTTCAAGGTCGAGGCGGACGACTTGGATGCCGGGAGCTACGAGATCCTCGTGGGCGGCACGTCACGAGGGGTGTTTGTCGTCAAGGGCGGCGGTGGTGGCGGCGACCTCGTTTTCAAGACGACCCCTTCGGGCGACGCGGTCCTGCTGGATTTCGAAGTTGCCGGGCAGTCCGTCGTCATCCGGCGGGACGGGCAGGATTATTTCAGCGGCCTCATGCCCACGGCTCCCGACAGCACGAAGATCGGCGGCAGCGGATCCCGTGCCGTGGAGCTGGCCCCGGCGGGCGCCGCGCCTGCAGGCGCGGAAGCCAAGGCTGAACTGGCGTTTGGCGTCGGTGGTCCGGTGCAGCTTCAGGTCGAGCTGGAGGACTTTCCGGCGGGTGACTACAAGCTGATCATCGCCGACGTTCTGCGCGGCACGATCAGCATCAGCGGTGGTTCCGCAGTGATGACCTTCAAAATCAATCCTTCGGGTGCCGAACAGCCGCTGGATTTCCCCACCGTGGGTCAAAGCATCCTCATCAGCGAGGGCTCCACCGTGCTGTTTTCCGGAGTGCTGCCCACGCCTCCCACGCCCTGACAGGACTGGGGATGAGGAGGGCATTCGGTTTGAAAGCCCGGGTGTCCATGCTTGAGAACGCAGGTTGGTGACGTCTTTCCTTGCATGAAACCCAGCCGAGTTCGTCATCTGGTTCTGACAGGCCTCTGCACGGCGGCGGCGCTGGCGTATTTTGTGCGCAACGGCGTGGCGCCCGCGGAAAGCACCCTCCGGTCGGAGCTGGGGCTGAGCAAGGAGCAGTCAGGGATGATGATGAGCGCCTTTTTCTGGCCGTATGCGCTTTGCCAGATTCCCGCCGCGGTGCTGGCGAGACGGCTGGGCGCACGCTGGGCGCTGCCGCTTTTTGCCGGGTTGTGGTCGCTGGCGACGGCGGGTCTGGCGCTGGGCGAACTCGGCTGGATGACGGCCTCGCGGGCCTTGATGGGCGTGGCGCAGGCGGGGCTGGTGCCGGTGGGCGTGAGTGTCATGGCCGGCTGGTTTCCAAGGACGGCGCAGGCCACGGCCGCAGGCCTGTTCAGCGGCTCCATGTCGGTCGGCAGCATCGTGGCCGCACCTCTGACGGCGGCGCTGATCCTGAGCTGCGGCTGGCGCTGGATGTTCGTGATCTATGCGGTGCCGGGCCTGCTGTGGGCCCTGGGGTTTGCGTGGTGGCATCGCGATGAGCCGTCTCTGCATCCCGCCGTGAATGCGGGCGAGCGGGCGCTGATCGGCGCTCACGCGGAGACGGCGAAGCAGGCCGGGGCGGTTTCCTGGCGCGCGCTGGCGGCGGATCCGGCGCTGTGGCTGCTCTGCCTTCAGCAGTTCTGCCGTGCGGCGGGCTACATTTTTTTTGCGAGCTGGTTCGCGACCTACCTTCAGGAGGCGCGCGGCATGGCGCTGGTGAAGTCGGCCTGGCTGACCACGCTGCCGCTGCTGGCCGACGTGGCGGGCGGGTTTTCGGGAGGCGTGATCTCGGACGCGCTGCTGCGGCGTACACAGAGCCGCCGGGCCGCGCGCCAGGGCATGGCGATGACGGCCCTGCTGCTCTGCGCCGCGCTGATCTTCTCCGCCTGGAAGGTTTCCGACCCTGTGCTGGCGGTGCTGGTGATCAGCGCCGGGATGTACTGCGCCGGTGTGGTCAATCCTTGTTATTCCGCGACGTTGATGACCTTCGGCGGCTCTCATTCGGCGACCTGGAGCGCGATCACCAACATGTGCGGCAACCTTGGTGCGGCGAGCTTTCCGATCCTCGTGCCCAAGCTCATCGCGCACGGAGGCGGATGGGATGCAGTGCTGGGGGCCTTTGGCGCGCTTTACATCGTGGCGGCGGCGCTCTGGCTGCTGCTGCGGAGCGGGCGCGATTCCTGATGGGTGCGCAGACGCGGCCCGGGGTTGTGTTTACAACCATTTTGTTACGCCGCCGGTTTTGAGCTTCAGGAACGGCGGGCGGATGCTTGGCGGCGTCCATCACGGACGCAGTCAACAAACCGAAACATCATGAAGATCCATCATCCCCTCGTTCATGCGCTGGATGCCAGCGCCCTGGCGCTTGTCGCCGCCGCCCTGCTGGCCTGCCCGGCCTCCGCCCAGAATGGCTACACCGCCATCGACCTCACGCCGGCCGGCTCAGGCTCGGCACAGACGGCCGCCGGAGGCTATGCGGCGGGTTATGCAGGCTCTGTTCCAAACGCCTTCAGCGGCAGGGCGATGTTGTGGACGGGGGACGGTCCGGTGGACCTTCACCCGGGTTTTCTTGCCGATCCTGGAGCACGCTCCCAGGTCAACGGCATGTCGGCGGACCTGCTCGTCGGATCTGGCGCCGGTGCCCTGACTGGAAACCGCAACGTGCCTCTTGCCTGGAGGCTGGACACGGGTGTGGCGGCCCAGCTGTCCATCCCCTTCAGCCATTTTGGCGGTCAGGCCAACGCCACTGACGGCGTGCAGATCGTGGGGTCGGCGGTCGGCCTGAACAAGGATGGCACGGCAATCGGCAGCACCCATGGACTCATCTGGAACATTGCGTCCGGGGCCGTGGTGGACGTCGGGGCGGATGCGAATGTGTTCGATGTCGCCGGTGGCATGCAGGTGGGGGTTGTGACGAAGTCCATCGCCAACGCCGCCCTCTGGCGCAGCTCCGCGAAGGCGGTGCTGCTGCATCCGAAAAACGCCGTGGTATCCGTGGCCAACGGCACGGACGGCGTGCGCCAGGTTGGTTATGCGGGCTTTGACATCCGGGTGCGGCAGGAGGCCGCGAAGGGCAACAAGGACAGGCGCTTCAACTACGCCCATGTCTGGACGGGCACGGCCGCGAGCGCCGTGAACATCCATCCCTACACGTCATCGGCGGACGGGGTGTTTCTGGAGAGCAGCTATGCGATGAAGGTGAAGGGATCGTACATCGTGGGTTATGCCACGGTCTCGACGGGGACCACCACGATCGGCCTGCCGCGCGCCCTGGTCTGGGACGCTGGTTACCAGGCCACGGATCTTCAGGCCTTTGTGCCTGCCGGCTTTGTCAGCTCCGTCGCCTATGGGGTGGATGAAAACGGCAATGTGGCCGGAGTCATGACCCGTGCGGATGGCAGCCGCCATGCCGTCCTCTGGATGCGGAATCCTTGATTGTACGTGCATCAAAAAAACCGGCCAGCCTCCGCTTCTGCGGGAGCTGGCCGGTCGGTTTTCAAGAATCAGCCGGGTTTCTGAAACTAGCGCCTCGTCTTACTGACGCAGTACATGGGTGCTGACCTGAACACCCTGCTTGTAGCCTTTGAAACCATAGGCGGTCGGATTGTAATCGCCAACGAGGGCCACGTCGGCCTTTGCGGGCACCTCGAGGCCGAGGCCCCAATAGACTCCGTTCACGATCAGGCGGCGCAAGCTTTCGTTGGTGAGGTCGGTGGCGGCGCCCATGGTGGTGCAAAGCACCTTGTTCTCGCTGCCGGCGTCATTTTTGACGAGGCGTGTCCAGGCGATGGGCATCATGGGCTCGTTGAGGCCCTGTTCGACCTTGGCGGCGTTGGCCTTGCGGCCTTGCGCAGGGGCCGAGTCCGGGGTCATTCCGGAGAGCACCCGGCCGCGGAGAAGGATTTTGGCATCGGCGGGCGGAGCGGCTTCATAGACATCGGTGGTGCCGAACACATCGGTCACACCGCGCAGCAGCGAGTCTCCGGCATTGGCCTGCTCAATCACGCCCTGGGTGGCCTCGAACTTGTGCCTGCCCCAGTGGCTGACCCAGGTTTCGCCGAGGACACGGCGTCCCCAGCCGCCGGCGTTGTTCCAGTTCCAGGCGGCGTACTTGCTGTTCTTGGGGATGCCGGAGAAGGCATGGGTGCTGGTGCGCAGGCCGATGACGGGCACGCCGCGGTTCATGGCGGCCTCGAATTTGGCGAGCGCTTGGTCATTCCAGTGACGGAAGCGGATGAGCATGATGATGGCGTCGGCGCTGTCGAGCGCGGCCGGATGGGTCAGGCTTTCACCCTTGTCCGGGCTGATGGTGCCGTCGTTGTCGGCGGAGAAGAGCACGGTGCATTTGAAGCCGTGGCGCTGGCTGAGGATCTTGCCGAGCTGGGGCAGGGCCTCTTCGCTGCGGTATTCTTCATCACCGGCGATCAGGACGATGTGCTTGTTCTTGGCCTGGCCGGCGGGCTCGTAGGTGACGGAAAGGTCGGCGGCGGAGGATGAGCTGGCGAAGGGCAGGACGGCCAGGGAGGCAATCAGGGTGCGGCGGAGCATGATGGGATGGTTTGGGGCAGGTTGAGATACGGATGCTGACGTACGACGTGGGCAGGCGTCCAGCGCTTTCCGTGCCGGGAGGAAAAACCTGATGAATCACGCGGCTTCAGCAGCAGCCTGTCTTTTCCCCGGCCTCCTGGGCGGGATGCAGGTGCAGCGGCAGGCGCAGGGTGAAGGTGGTTTCGATGCCGGGCGTGCTGGTGAGGTCAATGGTGCCGCCGTGGGCCTCGATGGTGCGACGGACGATGCTGAGCCCGAGGCCGGTGCCCTTGATCTCAGGGCTGTGATGCTTGTGGCCGCGGTAGAAGCGCTTGAAGACAAAGGGAAGGTCGTGGGCGGCGATGCCGATGCCGTTGTCGCTGACGTGGATGACACAGTGGTCGGCATGCCAGCGGCCGCCGACTTTGATCACGAGGCCGGGGTTTGGATTCTCCTTGAGGGCGTTCTCGATGAGGTTGGTGAAGACCTGGTCCCAGTAGAAGCGGTCGCCCTGCATGGGGCCGCCGTCGGAGGGGAAATCGAGCTCGATGCGGGTGTCGCGGCCTTCGAGCATTGGTGCGAGATGGTCGAGGGCGTCCTGGACGCAGCCGCGGACGGTGAAGGGTTCGACATTGAGGGCCGAGCTGCCGTTTTCCAGCTTGGAGATGGCGAGCATGTCCTCGATGAGGCGGATGATGCGTTTGCCATGCTTCTCCATGATGTCATAGCAGCGCTTCAGGGCGGCTTCATCCCTGAGGACGCCGCTTTGCAGGGTCTCGATGTAGCCGTTGATCAGGGTGAGGGGCGTGCGCAGCTCGTGGGAGGCGTTGGCGACGAAATCCTTGCGCACCTGGTCGGCCATGACCTGCTCGGTGATGTCGTGGATCATGAGCCAGGCTCCGCGCTCCGCCTTGGCGGGCAGGGGGGCGGCTTCGATGAGAAAATGGCGGGTGCCACGGCTGTTGATCCCGGAGGTGCCGGTGATCTCCACTTCGCGGACGGTGCGGCGCTGGTCGGTCAGGGCCGCCTGGACGATGCCGGTGACCTGATGGTCGTGAAGCTCCTCGATCAGGGTTCGTCCGCGCTGGATGGAGGTCTTGTGGAAGAGGTGCGCCAGGGTGCGGTTGACGAACTTGATGCGCATCTGCTCGTCGACAATGGCGACTCCCTGGCGGATTTCATGAAGCAGGGACTCGAAGAGCCGGCGCAGGTATTCCTCCTTGATCAGGGCGGCGTTGCCCTCCTTGAGGCCGATGAACTTGGCGGCAAGCTTGTCTGCCTCAAAGACCCGGAGGCCGGCGGCCTGGGTGACGCCCTCCATGCGCCGCCGCCATTTTTTTTCGCGACGCCACATCCACGCGGCGAGCGAGACCAAGGCGGCGGAGAGAAGCAGAATCATCGGGTGGGCAGGCGGGGCGGTGACGACGGGGGTGTCAGGAGCAAGTCATACGCGGCCGAAACCGATCCGTCATCCGTTGCCTGCGATCTTCCATTTCCAGCCCTTCATGCGGCGACGGCCGCCGGAGCCTCCATGACAAACTGGTAGCCCGTGCCACGTACGGTCACCACATGCCTTCCGGCGTCGCCAAGCTTTTCCCGGAGGCGTTTGATGTGGGTGTCGAGGGTGCGGGTGGCCACGTCGTCGGAGTAGCCCCAGACCTCGCGCAGCAGCTCGGAGCGGGTGTGCACGGCGCTGGTGTTCTCCAGGAGCACGGCCAGGAGTTTGAACTCCGTGGTGGTGAGGTCAATGGGCTGCCCCCTGTGGTAGAACTTCATGTTCTTCCGGTCGAGGTGGAAGTCTCCGGTCTTCATCTCGGAGACATGGGTGATCTTTTTGGTTCGGCGCAGGATGGCGGTGATGCGCAGGGCCAGCTCACGGGGGGAGAAGGGCTTGGTCAGGTAGTCGTCGGCGCCGAGCTCCAGGCCGTTGATGCGGTCGGTGGTCTGGGTCTTGGCCGTCAGCATGATGACGGGGATGCTGCGGGTGCGGGTGTCGGCGCGGAGGCGCTTGAAGGCGGACATGCCGTCCTGGCCGGGGAGCATGAGATCGAGCACGATGAGGTCGGGCTCCTGGGCCAGGGCCGTGGGCATGACCTCAAGGCCGTTGGTGATGCAGATGCACTCGTGCCCCTCCCGCATCAGGTGCAGGGAGATCAGTTCGGAAATGTCCGGCTCATCATCGACCACCAGGATTTTGCTCATAATTTGTTTGTCATACCGGAGTACGCGGAAGGGCGGCGGCGTCACAATGTTTTCTTGGTGACGACTGTGTCACAGAAACCGGCGAAACCAAGGGCGGCCTGCCGTGACAGTTTCGTCACCCCGTGCCGGCCTGCCGGGGGTTGATTCCGGCGTCATTTCGTGGCACCCGCAGGCGAAATGAAGCTGATGCTCATCACGGACACCTATCCACCCGACATCAATGGCGTGGCCAGGTCCCTGTCCACCTTCGCCGCCGGCCTGGCCGCCAGGGGGCATGAGCTTGAGATCGTGACCACGCTGGCCGCCTTGGAGGGTGAGCCGGACCCGCTGCCCCGGCATGTCGTCCTGTCGATGCCGCTGCCCGGCTATCCCGGTCTGCGGATCGGTGTCAGCACCACCGGGCAGATGCAGGCGCGGTTTGAGAAGTTTTGCCCTGACGTCCTCTATGTGGCCACGGAGACCCCCCTGGGCATCGCCAGCATCCGGGCGGCCTCCAGGATGGGCATCCCGGTCGTGTCCGGTTTCCACACGAATTTTCAGACCTACCTGGAGGAATACCACCTGCCGGGGCTGGAGACGGTCGCCACCGGCCTGCTGCGCGGGATTCACAACCAGACCTTCCGCACGCTGACCCCCAGCGCTGACACGGCCGCCATGCTCCAACGCTGGGGCATCGTGAACGTGGGCGTGCTGGGCCGGGGGGTGGACACGGAGCTGTTTTCACCCGCCTTGAGAAAGGCCGATCTGAGGAAGCAATGGGGCGTGGATGACTCGGCGCCAGTGGCTGTTTATGTCGGGCGTGTGGCGGCGGAAAAAAACCTGCCGCTGCTCATGCGCGCCTTTGCGACCTTTCGGGAGCTGCATCCGAAGGCCGCCTGCGTGGTGGTCGGTGACGGCCCCCGCCTCAAGGCGCTGCAGGCGGAGCACCCGGAATATCTTTACCTGGGGGCCCGGCGTGGCGCCGAGCTGGCGGCATGTTATGCCAGCGCCGATTATTTCCTCTTTCCCAGCGCGAGCGAGACCTTCGGCAACGTGGTCCTGGAGGCCATGTCCAGCGGGCTTGTCACCGTGGCCTATGATTATGCCGCGCCTAGGCTGGTCATCCGGCCGGGTGAAAACGGCTTCCTGGCGCCCTTCGAGGACGAGGCGGCTTATCTCGACCAGGTGCGGGAGGCTGCCCGGCTCTGGGGCGACGCCCGGCTGCCCGCGATTCGGGCCGCGGCTCGTGAAGCCGCCGGGGACTTTGGATGGAAACGGGTCGTGGAGCAGTTTGAAGCCGAGCTTCAGGCCGCCATCGACTCCAGGAAAACCTGCGGCTAATATGCGCCTGTACCGATCATGAGCGACCCTGCTGAAGATGCCCTCGACCTGCCTGCGGACCCTGCACGGCAGAAGACGAAGCTGCGTGTCCGCACCCTGATCATTTCCGACGTTCACCTCGGCATGCCCGATTGCAAGGCGGCGCAGGCCTCGCATTTCATCCGTCATATCTACTGCGACCAGCTGATCATGAACGGGGACATCATCGACGCCTGGCATCTGCGCAGCATGGGAGGCTGGAACAAGGGGCACACCGGCTTTCTGCGCACGGTGCTGAAGAAGATGGAGAAGGAGTCCACCGAGATCATCTACCTGAGGGGCAACCACGACGACGTCCTTGACCGCTTCATCCCCATCCAGCTCGACAACTTCCGCATCGCCGGTGAGCACATTCATCCGACGAAGCGCGGCAACTACCTGGTCGTTCATGGCGACGGTTTCGACCATGTCACCACGAACCATCCCTGGATCGCCAGGCTGGGCGGCATCGGCTACAACATCCTGCTCCGCATCAACCGACTCTACAACTGGTGGCGTCATGCCTGCGGCAAGGAGAGCTTTTCTCTCAGCCGGTGGGTGAAGCTGAAGGTCAAGTCCGCCGTCAGTTTCGTGGGGCGATATGAGGAGCAGCTGCAGGAGCTGGCGAAGTCCAAGGGCTGCGTGGGCATCATCTGCGGGCACATCCACAGCCCGGCCAACAAGATCATTGGTGACACCCACTACCTGAACTCGGGCGACTGGGTGGAGTCCATGACCGCCATCCTGGAGCACGACGACGGGCGGTTTGAGGTGATCAACTACCATGACTTTTGCGAACGCACGAACCGTCAGCCCAAGGGGCCGGCCAGGAGCACCGAAGTGAAGAATGAGGCGGATTTTGGTGTCGATAATGTCACGATGCCCATGTAAAGCTGGGGGCAGTCCGTCCTTTTGCCGCCCATGCACGAACACATCCTCAGCTCCTTCAATCAGTCCCTCACCCGTCTTCGTGAGCAGGTCCTCACCATGTCCAGCATGGCGAAAAAGAACCTGGCGGACGCCATGCGCGGGCTGCTGGAGCGTGACACCGACCTCTGCAACGCCGCCATCGCCGCCGACCAGGATGTGAACGAGCTGGAAAAGAGCATCGACCAGCTGGGCATGCAGATCCTGCTCAAGTTTCAGCCCACGGCTCACGACCTCCGCCAGGTCATGGGCACCATCCGTGTGGCCAACAACCTCGAGCGCATCGCCGACCAGGCCAGCAGCATCGCAAAGCGCGCGCGCCACATCAACCATCTGCCGGAAATCTCCGAGGTGAAGCTCATCGAGCCTGTTTATGAGCTCTGTGTCCGCAACCTCGCCGCCAGCCTGCAGGCCTTTGCCGACGCGGATCCGGAGGCCGCCGCCGCCGCCCGCAAGCTCGACAAGGAGCTCGATGCGGCTGAAAAGGCCCTCGACGCCGCGCTGCTTCAGATCATGGAGAGCCGCAACTCACCGCTGGAGGCCTATCTGCACCTGATCTTCGTGGCCCGTTTCCTGGAGCGCGTGGGTGACCATGCCAAAAACATCTGCGAGGACACCATCTTCATTGAGAAGGCCGAAGACATCCGCTTCACCAAGCACAAGAAGCCGGAAGAGGCGGGATCTGACGTCGGCTGATCAGGGTTTCGCAAGCGTGCCATCAGTGCCTTCGGCAACTCGTTCAGCCCCCTTGGGAACCCCCGGCGAGACCCAGGTGAAGACCTTTTTGCCTTGGTGCAGAATGTCGATCAGGATGCCCTTGATGCCCTCCTTCTGGCGAGCACGCGATCCATCCGTGTAGTAATAGCCGGCTTCGAGCTCGAGCGCCTGAAGCTCGACCGCCTCCGTTTTGACGACGACCTGCTGCAGCGCCTTCAGGGTGCCGAGGTCCAGTTTGCCAGCCTTGCTGCGGGTGATTTTTTCACCCCTTTCCAGCTGGTCGAAGAAAATCCGGTAGTCGGCGCTGACATCCTCCAGAGTCTGCCCGGATTGGTTGATCAGCTTCAAATTGCACACCCATCGCTCCGTGGTGACAAAAATATTGCCCTGCTTGGTCTTGCTGGAGCCATCCTTGGACTTGGTGAAGTCGGCGACAAAGCGATAATTGATTTTCGCAGGGTTGGCTTT
>CAZXPU010000092.1:0-24037 GCA_964642905.1 uncultured Prosthecobacter sp. | reverse complement strand
ACGCCATCCATCTCTAGAAATCCGCGCTTCATGAAATGGTTTCAACTGAGCAATACCTCATCTACAGTCGGAAAAATTTTTAATGGATTGGGATGCTCGTAGACTTAGCAAGACTGTAAACGTTCTAGTTGCAAAGTTTCAGAGTCTTTTAAAGAAGCAGCAGATGGCAAAATAAAGTTTACGGCATATCTCAAAATGTAACAACCAATAGCCAAGTCAAAGCCCGCTATTCAAGATCAAGGTAAAACTCGCGGCAAGCTTCTTGAGGAACGGCAGACTAAGCGTCCATCGGTCCCTCTTATCTCCCGACGCTTCAACACACGGGCACTCCTTCCAACCAGTGCTGTCCCTGCCAACCCCAGCAACGGCACGGGAAAGAGGGCTGCCCGGCATTTTTCTGTTTCCATTTTCCAGTTCCCGGTTTGCAATCGGGCGCTGATCTGCATCGAACGGCGAAAACTCCATGCGCTATCTCCTTCTTCATCATCCGGCCTTTCCCGGCCTGCTGTCCAAGGAGGATCTGTATGCCCTGGTGGACCGTGGGTCGCTGGCCAGGGGTGACCTGTGCAAGGATGTGCAGACGGGACGGGATCACACGGTGGGCGAGGTCATCAGCGGCATGAGGCCGCCCCGTGCCAGCACGCCGGTGCGGGTGGAAAGGCCTGCCTACCAGGAGTTCCGCGCCGATGATCCCTACGAGGAGGCGCTGGAGGCCAGCGATGAGGAGGAACAGGAGGCCGAGGATGAATCGCAGGAGGAAGAGAAGGCTCCTGAATTCAGGCTCAGCGAAAGCGGCGAACGCATTTTCTACTTCGCCCATCCGTCCTGGCTCAGCTACTGGAAGGCGCTGTTCCTGATGCTGCTGTTCCTGGTGGCCGCCGGGCTGCTGGTCAACATCGACGAGGGATATGCGCTGGTCGCGGTGCTGGCAGGGATCGCCACCTTCATCTGCATCGCCATCGCCAGGGGCTCGCAGGATTACATCGTCACCGATGAGCGCGTGGAGCATGTCTGGGGCATCCTGGGACGCAGTTCCAAGGAGGTGCGAGTCTGCGACATCCGCAGCATCGACGTGCACGAAAGCGGCCTGAAGGGAGTGCTTGGCCTCGGCACGCTCGAGGTTTCCTCGGCCGGCACCGCCGGGGTCGAGGTGCGCTTCCGGGACATGCGGCGGGCGCATGACGTGAAGCAGCTCATCCGCCAGCTTCAGCGCGGTGATCTCGTCGCCGAAGGTTGATGGAGGCCGCCTTCCTTATTTGGCGGGCTTGGCCACAGGCGGGACCTGCTTCGGATGGCCTTCCAGCAGCACCGGTGAGGTTTTCTCAGCCGTCGGGAAATCCGCAGGAATCTCCGCGGTGACGGTGACGGCACCCGTGGCGACCCATTCCGTGCCGCGCTGGAGGGTTTCATAGAAGCCCCGGTCGAGCATGGAATAATCGGCATGGCCCAGGGTGGTGTGGAAGACCCGCCCCTTGCCATACTGAATCACCATCAGGTTGGGCTCGTTTTCAGCCGTCAGATCCGACTTGGCCGTGGCCAGGATCTCGATGTTTTCCGCAGGTCCGCGCAGGCGGCTGTAGAGCTCATCCTTGCAATGCAGCCAGCGGGCCGGCAGGCCCCGGGTGATGGGATGCTCCGCGTTTTGGATTTCGACCACGAACTCATGCTGCGGGCCATGGGCGCCTCCGGAGCCCGCGCTGGTGTTGCGGAAGAGTTTGCCGTCCTTCACATACAGCCAGGGGCCGGAGACTTCGTTGCGACCTCCCCAGCCTCCGACGCCGATCATCTGATTGTATTCCTTCCATTCAGGAAAGGAGTTGTTGGCGGCGTGCACGGACACAAAGCCGCCGCCCGCATGCACGTAGGACTGGAAGTCGCTGCGGACCTGGGCGGGCCAGGGTTCGCCGTTGTAATTGCTGACCACCGCCGCGTAGCCGGCAAACTTCGGCTGCCAGGCATTCCAGGCGTCGGCGGGGGCACCCTTCGGCGGGGTCGTGGTCACGCTGACCTGGAAGGCACCGCTGCTTTCCAGCGCATGCTTCAGCACAGGCGTGGTGATCTCCCACTTGTGGTTGTTCTGGCCATCCACAATCAGGACCTTCAGCGGCTCGGCGGCCTGAAGGTGGGTGAGGCAAGCGAGCAGGGGAAGGCTGAAAAGGAACGGGCGAAGCATAGAGGTGTTTTTTACCCATCGGCGGGAGCGAGCGCAATCCTGGTGATGAGCGGACCTGGAGTTCGGTCTTGCCTGTTTTTATAATTATTATAAGTTTAGCTTTGTTAATGATCGCCTTCACCGACAGAGGCCCCGCCCGCTGCCGACACCTTGCCGCCAAGGTGGCAGCCTGTCTGTGGCTTGCCCTGGGAGTCGTGCAGGCAGCCCCGACGGCGGAGCAGCAATACATGCTCGAGCTCGTGAACCGGCTGAGGATGAGCCCGGCGGATGAACTGGAGAAAATGGTGAACATGTCCTCACCTGGCGTGTGGGGCAGTCCGATGTCGGATGACCCGCGGGTGGCTGCGGCCCTTTCTTTTTATCAGGTGAGCGCCAGCGCCCTGGCCTCGCAATGGGGCAGCCTGGTCGCCGCCCCGCCGGTGGCCTGGAATGACTCGCTGGCGGCAGCGGGCAGCCTTTATTCCGACCTGATGATCAGTCTGGACCAGCAGGCCCATGGGCTCGGAGGCGTGTCGCTTTCCCAGCGGTTGGTGAACGCGGGTTATTCGGCGAACTGGGGCGATGTGGCCCAGCTGCTTTTTGCCACGGCGGGCAGTTTGAACCATGCCCATGCCGCGCTGGCGATCGACTGGGGCCCGGACGGCGGCAGCGGCACGGGCATCCAGGCCGGGGCCAGCCACCGCGCGGCGCTCATGGACCCGCTTTTCAAGGAGTTCGGCATCGGTTTTCAAACCGTGGCCATCCCGCTCGGCAACGTCAGCGTGACCGGCGACCTGGTCATCACCGAGCACATGGCCAACTCGGTCCGTTCGAACGGCATCGGCCTGGTTTCCGACGCCATCCTGACGGGATCCGTGATCAACGACAGCGTGCTGGCCGACGCCTTTTACACGCCGGGAGAGGGGCTGGCCGACGTCCTGGTGTTTGTTTACGACAACAGCAGCGGAGCGCTGGTGGCCTCCGGACTAACCAACAGTGCGGGCGGTTTTAACATCAGCCTGGCCGGGCTCTCCGAAGGCGTCACCTACCGGGTCGAAGCGCCGGAGACAGGGCAGGCCGCCCGGCTCTTCAGCCTCAGCAGCTGGCAGGAGAACTACGGCACGCCCACCAGCCCTGACTGGGTGACCTTTTACGACAACGTCTATGCCTCGTTCATCGCCGTGCCCGAGCCCGGCAGCCTGGGGCTGATGCTTGTCGCCCTGCTGTTCCTGCCGCGAAGCCGCTCCTGCTGACCTTCTTTTCCATCCCAAGACCATGAAGACCCTCCTGCCTCTGATCCTGATGATGCTGACCACCGCCTCCGCCCAGGAGGTGGACGCCACGGCCAAGGCCATTCGTGCCGTGATCGAAGACTATGAAAACTCCGTGCGTGCCAACACGATGAAGATCATTGAGGCGAAGACGGAGGAGGAGAAGAACAAGCATCGCGCCACGGTGCCCAGCGCGGAGCCCTGTGCGAAGAAGGTGCTGAAGATTGTCCAGGAGCATCTCAACGAGCCCGGAACCGCCCGTGGAGTCTCCTGGCTGGTGACGCAGGCGGCGGCCTTTCCCGAAGGACAGACGGCGCTGCAGATGCTAGGCACCTCGCATGCCGCCATGGACGGCGTCGCCGAGGCGGTGAAGTCGCTGGAGTATTATCCCTTTGAAGTGGCGTCGCCGATTCTGAAGGCGGTGCGGGAAAAGAATCCCAACCCGGCGGAAAAGGCGGCGGCGACTTACGCGCTTGGCATGCAGCACCTGCGGCGTTTTGAGATGGCGGCGGATGAGAAGGCCGGGGCTGCGGACAAGGAGAAGGCGATGGAATATCTTCAGGAGATCAGCGCCCGCTACGCCACCACCACGATCAACGGCTTTCCCATCGCCGAGCAGGCCGGCAGGACCATGTTTGAACTGGCGAACCTTTCCGTGGGCAGCGAGTGCCCGGAGATTGAGGGCAAGGAGCTGAACGGCGCCGCCTTCAAGCTCAGCGAGCATCGCGGCAGGCATGTGGTGCTGATGTTCTGGGGCGGCTGGTGCCATGCCTGTCATGATGCGATCCCGCTGGTGAACCAGTTTGCCACGGCCACGAAGGACAAGGGCGTGGTGGTCCTGGGCATCAACACGGACGTGCCTGAAGAGGCCAGGAAGGCCTTCGAAACCTTCCAGGTGAACTTCAGAAACTGGTCCGACGGCACCACCAGCGGCCCCATCACCAGCATGTTCAACCTGCGCAGCTTTCCGACCTTCTACCTGCTCGATCCCAAGGGTAGGATCGTCCTGAAGAACACCAGCCTGGACGCCATACGCACCCGGCTTGCGCTCTGACCGGGCGGGCGGCTCAGAAGCCTCTGGGCATCATCGTGTAAAGGCCGAGCGTCACCTCGTAGGCGTCGAGGATGTTCATGTACTTCCTCTCGTGGCCGGCGCCCCAGGAGTCGGTGAAGATGACCTGGTTCTTCGCGCTGTTGTAGCCGATGATCATGCGCATGTGGCCGCCGCTGACCTGGCCGCCTACGGGCAGCGGCGGAATTTCATCCTTCATGCCGAGCTCGAGCGCCCACAGCAGCGGCGTGCCCTTGCCGACCTGCTCGACCAGCTCGCTCTCAAAGCGCTTGAAGGAGACCCGGCGGCTACGTCCTGAATAATAGTTGGTTGGGTCAACGATGGGCTTGAAGGTGGTGCCGAACCTGGCGTTGAGGCGTGTCAGGCTCTTCTGCATCACCAGCGCGTTGACGCCCTTGTCGGCGTCGGCGCTGAGCAGCTGGGCCAGCTCATGCTGGTCGCAGGGGATGCGCATGTATTCAAACAGGCGCTGGCAGCTGGCGGCCACGCAGTAGCCCTTGGCCCCCTGGTCCACCATCGGCACGCCGGAGATGAAGACATCGCCCTGCGGCTCCTTCATCACGTTCTTCTGAATCGCCATGCGCTGCACGCCCATGCTGATCCTGCCCATGCTCCAGTCGGCCTGGTCCGGAGCCGCCAGCTTCAGCCGGAGGAACTCGGGCTTGCCCTGGACTCCGCCCGGGCCTGATTGAAAATCGTTGTGCTCAAGCAGGGCGATTCCGGCAGGGGTGGTCCAGGCCCAGGTCACGGTCTTCAGCGCGGAGGCGCCGGCGGTGAGCTGGCGTTTGGGGGCCACCTTCAGGATCCCGCTGAGCTCCTGTCCTGTCCTGCGGAAGAGGGCTTCGAAATCCCTGATGCTGATCTGGCCTGAATCGCCTCGGTTGTAGATGGAGATCGTGGCGCGGGAGGCACGTCCGTTGTTGAATTCGACCACGGCCTCCTCGGCCTTCACCGCACCGCCGAACAGGTTCAGCTCGGTTTTGACGTCGACAAACATCTGCCGGGAAAAGCGGGCCCGGCTTTTGCCGGCGTCCAGCCATTCAAACTGCGGCGGCTTTTCCTGACGCCCCTCGATCCTGGGCTCGAACAACTGCTCAAACTTCTCCGCCGGGGTGGTCCAGAATGCCTGAAAATTCAGCAGGGGATCGAGGTCGGCCTTCAGTTCAATCTGCTGGGCCGCCATCCATGGGACAAGGACGGCCATGGCCGAAACCATGGCGGCAAGGCAGATTTTTTTCATGGTTCGCAGGATGCTAGTTGGAACCCGGCCCGGCCGTCAATGGTTTCTCCCTGCGCGACAGGGGCCGCGAGGTGCGCTGCAACCGGGGCTAGGAGCTCTGGTAGAGGAACGTGGTCAGAGGACTGGTGGCCGCAGCCTCCTCCTGGTGTTCCGCCAGGCCCATTTCATAAGCCGCACGTCCGGCCTCGACGGCCGCCTTGAAGGCCAGGCCCATGCGTGGCGGATCGCTGGCGATGGCGATGGCGGTGTTGACCAGCACGGCGTCAGCACCCATTTCCAGGGCCTCGGCGGCATGGCTGGGCGCGCCGATGCCGGCATCCACCACCACGGGCACAGTCGCCTGCGTGATGATGATCTCGATCTGCTTCCGGGTGGTGATTCCCTGATGCGAACCGATGGGGGAGCCCAGGGGCATGACGGTGGCGGTGCCGACATCCTGTAGCCTGCGTGCGAGCACGGGGTCGGCGTTGATGTAGGGCAGGACGATGAAGCCTTCTTTGACCAGGATTTCGGCGGCCTTCAGGGTTTCAATCGGGTCCGGCAGCAGGTAGCGCGGATCCGGATGAATCTCCAGTTTCACCCAGTTGGGAAGTCCGGCGGCGACGGCGAGGCGGGCGAGACGCACGGCTTCCTCGGCATTCATCGCCCCGCTGGTGTTGGGCAGCAGCAGGACGTTCTTCGGGATGTAGTCGAGAATGTTGGCAAACGGATCGTTGTTGCCGCTGAGGTCGGCCCGGCGCAAGGCCACGGTGACAATCTCCGTCTCGGAGGCCTGGATGGCCTGCCGCATGAGGTCTCCCGAGGCAAACTTGCCCGTGCCCAGCATGAGGCGGGACTGGAAGCTGCGTCCGGCGATGGTGAGAGGCTGGTTGGGCATGGCCGGTCAGGTCAGCTGAACGCGCTGAAGCAGTTCATCGATCGTCAGTTGGATGCCGATGTAGAAGTCGCCGAACTCGCCGAACTGGGTCGTGACTTCATCCCAGCGCATCTCATAGACGATGCTTTTGATCTGGAAGATGTCGTGGGCGAAGAGGGTGACGCCCCATTCATGGCTGTCGAGGCCGGTGGAGCCGGTGACCAGCTGGCGGACCTTGCCGGAGTATTTGCGGCCGGTCTTGGCGTGGCCGCCCATCAGCTCGCGACGCTTGGCGAAGTCCTGGGCGTACCAGTTGGCGCCGACGTTCCGGCGCTTGCTCATCGGATAGAAGCACATGACCTGCCAGTCGGGCATGTTCGGGTAGAGGCGGTCGCTGAAATACTTGTCCATGTGGCCCTTCCATTCGGCCATGCGTTTGGCATGTGCCTCGGATCCGGGTTCCAGGCCTTCGGTGCGGTGGATGCGTTCGGAGGCTTCCTCCTCCTTCTCGCTGTATTCGGTCCATTCAGTCATGGAGAGGTAGCTGTAGGTCGGGTTCAGCATGTCGGGACCCAGGCCCAGGCTCAGCTCCTTCTCAAAGCGGTTGGCGTCCTGGAGGTCGGGGGTCAGCAGCATGAAGCCCAGCTCCGACTTCGGGCTGACCATGCTGAAGCTGAGAAGCTGGGTCTTCGGGTGGCTGCGGATGCGCTGCACGGTTTCGTTCAGCCGGGCGGTGCGCTCGGCCTTTTCCTCGGGCGTCAGGGCGGCCCAGAAGCCGTGGTCGATGTTGTAAAACAGGTGCTGTACAATCCAGCCTTCGTGAGGGATGAGGGGTGACATGGCAGGGCGGGGGAGAGGGTTGGGGAAATCCAGTCCGCAGGCGGCGCGGAACATCTATCAACCACGGCAAACGCCGCCTAACAACCGCCAACTGCGGCAAAGTGAGGGAGCCTCATTTGACCGTGAAACCCGGGTTGACACCCCCTCCCTGGCGATTATGCAATGCGACCCGGCGCGGATTCTGCTCCGGGTCCTCTCAACACCCACCCCCTCATATCAATGGTCAAAATCGGCATCAATGGTTTCGGGCGCATCGGCCGCCTCGTTTTTCGTGCAATCTGTGATCAGGGCCTCCTGGGCAAGGAAATCCAGGTCGTCGCCGTCAATGACCTCGTCCCTGCGGACAACCTCGCCTACCTCGTCAAATACGACTCCACCCAGGGCAAGGCCAAGGAGGAAGTGTATTCCAAGAAGAGCAGCCCTGACGTGGCTGAAGATGACATCCTGGTCGTCGACGGCCAGGAGATCAAGTGCCTCGCCGTCCGTGAAGGTCCGGCCGCCCTCCCCTGGAAGGAACTGGGCGTGGACATCGTGATCGAATCCACCGGCCTGTTCACCGAGGCTGAGAAGGCCAAGGGCCACCTTGCCGCCGGCGCCAAGAAAGTCATCATCTCGGCTCCCGCCAAGAACGAGGACATCACCGTCGTCATGGGCGTCAACCACGAGAAGTATGACGCTGCTGCGCACAACATCATCTCCAACGCCTCCTGCACCACGAACTGCCTTGCGCCGATCGTGCACGTGCTGCTGAAGGAAGGTTTTGGCGTCGAGGAAGGTCTCATGACCACCGTTCACTCCTACACCGCCACGCAGAAGACCGTGGACGGCCCGTCCAAGAAGGACTGGAAGGGTGGACGCAGCGCCGCCATCAACATCATCCCCTCCACCACCGGCGCCGCCAAGGCCGTCGGTCTCGCCATCCCGGAGGTGAAGGGCAAGCTCACCGGCATGTCCTTCCGCGTGCCGACCCCAACCGTCTCCGTGGTGGACCTCACCGTGAAGACCGTCAAGGAAACCAGCTACGCTGAGATCAGCGCCGCCATGAAGAAGGCCAGCGAGACCTATCTGAAGGGCATCCTGGGCTGGACCAACGATGAAGTGGTCTCCACCGACTTCATCCACGACCAGAGCAGCTCCATCTTCGACGCCGGCAGCGGCATCGAGCTGAACAGCCGCTTCTTCAAGCTGGTGAGCTGGTACGACAACGAGTGGGGCTACAGCAACCGCGTGGTTGACCTCGTGAAGTACATCGTTTCCAAGGGCATCTGATTCCTGCCTCAGGTTTCTTGATTCTTCGAAGCCGGTTCCGCAAGGGGCCGGCTTCTTTTTTTCACGCTTCCTCCCGCGTTCGCGATGTTGCGGAATCGGAGTTCCGCGCTCCACAGAACGGCTTCGGAACGCGAATTTCCCAATTCGAAGCTTTGCCATGCCGCCTGGCTCGCGGTGTTCCCAGCAAATCAATCTGCGGGTTGGTCGACCGTTCCGGCGGTTTCCTTCTCCTCAGGCAGCAGCAGCGCGATGAGAGCTGCCGGGATGAACAACATGCCAGCCAGGTAGAGGGCGCGGTGGTAGTCGCCCACAGGCGCATACAGTTTGAAGACGACCGTTCCCGCCGCCGCCACAATGCGGCCGATGTTGTAGCAGAATCCCGCCCCGGTGGTCCGCAGAAGGGTGGGGAACAAGGGCGGCAGGCACATGGTGAACAGGCCGAACACTCCCTGACAAAGGCCGATGACGGCATACCAACCGAGCATTTGTTCGTGGGTCCAGGCCGTGGAACTGTGGAAGGCGGCGAGCATGGCGGCGGCGTAAGCCAGCAGCATGATGACGATCGAAGCGCGATAGCCCCAGATCTTGGCCAAAAAGCCCGCCACGTAGTTGCCCAGGATGGAGCCTCCCATGATCCAGACCAGGGCCTCCACCACGGCATGCATCTGGTCCGGACCGGAAAGCGACTTCACCTCGGGCAGCGCACGAATCAGGCTCTGCTGCCAGAACATGAAGGCCCAGTGGGCGGTGAGGGAGACGGCGCAGATGATCAGCACGCGCCAGGTGGTGCCGCAAACCTGCGGGCCGAACAGTTCCCGGATCCGGGGCGGTTTCCTGTCTTTCGCGGCATGCTCCCATTCCTCGGTTTCAGGTACCGCCTTGCGAATCCAAAGGGTGATCAGGGCGGGCAGGATGCCCACCAAGAAGACCACCCGGTGGCTCATGGCCTCGGTCATCCAGCCCTGGTTGACCACCCAGGCAAAGAGGGCTCCAGCGGCGCAGGCCAGCAGAACCCCCATGTTGACGGCGGTCTGAAGGGTGGCGGCGATCCAGGGGCGCCACTTTTTCGGCCAGGTTTCCGACAGCAAGGAAGCGCCGACCGCCCACTCCCCTCCAATCCCCAGTGCCGACAGAAAACGGCAGATCAACAGATGCCACCACTCTGTGCAAAAAGCGGAAAGACCGGTGAACCCAGCGTAGAAAAGAATCGTCAGCACCAGGGTCCGGCTGCGCCCTAGGATATCTCCCAGACGTCCAAAAAAACCTCCGCCCAGAGCCCAGCCCACCAAAAAGGCCGCCTGGATAATTGAGGCCTTGGTGTCCACATCCTTCGGCTCCGCCGCCAGCCCGTCGTGCATGAGAAGGGCGGCAACAAACGGCGTCGCCACCAAGGTGTAAATGTGCATGTCCAGGCCGTCGAAGAGCCAGCCCAGCCAGGCGGCGATGCCCGAACGTTTCTGATGAGGCGTGAGTTCTTTCAGGCTGCGAATTTCGGCTGGGGCGGATGAGGATGACATGGGCAAGGAGGCAAAATGGGCCGTGAGGAACCTGTTTGGCAAGCTCTCAAGCAAGAAGTCGGATTTGCATTGCTAGAGGAAGTGGTTAAATTAACCATAATTTACATCCAATAGATAAAATCCATATGTGTGTATCGTTTTTAAATCCTTAAATACTGTAATTTCTGTGAAAACAGTTGCAAACCTGCGCTGCAAGTTTTAGAATTTGCGAAAGTTCGAGTTGTTGCCGTGCCAGCAACTCCCTGATCCCGCTGTTTGGTCGGCACGGTTTGCGCTCATTTCACCCTTCATGATCCATGGTCACTGAAAATGCCAACTTCGGCCATCTGACTCTCTCCCGTCGAGCCAACGGCGAGACAGTCAGGCTTGTTCGTTCTCCTGACGAACAGGTCCTGCTGGCCTTTGACACGCAGATCAAGCGGCTGGTGGAGCTGCACCTGCTGAATTCCGGTCAGCCCATGGAGAGCCAGGCCCGGAAAACCGCGATCGAGCGGGCGACGGCGGCGGCTGGCATCTGCGGCCCCAGCTTCATGCGCATTTTGGAAGTGGTTGAGGATGAAGAACTGGTCTACTACACGAGCAACCTCAACGAGGGCGAGTTTGTCCTGGATTATGTGACGCGGCGTGGAGCCCTGCCTCCGGCCACGGCTTTTGCGATGCTGCTGCAGCTGCTGGATGATGTCCTGCTGCTGGGCGAACGTCAGCGCCTGGTTCCGCATCTCATGCTGGACCGGGCGATGGTGGCCACAGTTGAGGACACCTTCCTTCAGCTGCGCCTCTTTGATTATGGCCTGGGCAATCCTGAACTGCCGGGGACGGATGGCAGGCATGCCGGCCAGGTTTGCCAGCTGATCTTCCTGCTGCTGACCGGTCAGGCCTACAGCGGGGACAATCCGGACAGGTATCCGGCGCTGACGGCCCTGCCCATGAGCCTGCGCACCAGCCTGCGCGCCGCCCTGGCGGATCCTGGCAATGCACCGATCTCGATCGAGAAGCTGCGTGACGATGTGCGTGAAGCCTACACTTCACTGGTCAGCAGCATCCATGCCCGCAACGCGCGCAAGCAGCTCGTGGTGACCGCGGCCCTTCAGCCACGTTCCCAGCTTCAGGACCTCCTGCTGGAAGGCGTGCCGGTCGAGCGTGTGCTTGGCAGCCGGTTTACCGTGGAGGACGAGGAAAGCGTCCGTCGCTATCCCTTTTCGATTCCGTGCCTGAATTCGAAAAACGACCAGCCGATCACAGTGCATCTGCTGCCTCCCTCCCGAGTCGTCGAAAAAACCCTGTACGATGCCGTGCCGTTGCAGAGCTGGCGCTTCAATCCGGACAAGCATCCGAACATCCTGCGCAGCCTCAGCCTCTGGGAGAGCCCCGAGTGGAGCTTCCTCACCGAGGAGCGTGAGCCCGGGTTCTCCCTCAGCCGTCTGCTGACCGAGCGTCTTGCCCTGAATCCTGCGGAGGTTCTGGTCGTGCTGCGCCAGGTGCAGGCAGGCATCGAGCAGGCGCTCGATTGCGGAGTGCAGCGCCTGGACCTGCATCCTTCCAACCTGTTTCTCCGTGTTGGCAAAAACGGGCCGACTCTGGCGCGTGAACATGAGCGCCTCATGCAAAAGCGCCTCGATGCCTGGCCGCCCTTCCATGTGAAGCTGCGCGCCCATGTCACCATGCGTCATCTTTATGAGCCGCCCCTCGCCGAACCGCCTGAAGCCGGGCGCTTTGACAATGAGCATCTGGCGGACAAGGAGGATCGCGCCCGCGCCTTTGTGGCCCTGGCGGCCTTTCTTCTGACAGGGCAGCGCCAGGTCGGGACATCACCCGTGTTTTCCGAGGCCGTGCCGGAGACCCTTGCCGCCTCCATGCGTGAGGTTCTCGAGGCGACCCGGGCTGGCGGCATGACGCCGCCTCCTGCGGACTTTGTGGCCAGGTTTGAAGCCGCCATGTCTGCGACTGCCGCGCCGGACCTTGCGACTCGCCTTCGGGGTTCGCTCGTGCCTGTGGAGGAGATGGAGAGTGTCGGCAGTGTGTCTGACTTTGATGATGATCAGCCCTTGGTCGCCGATGTTGAAGTGGAGATGCCCATCTCCCCGATCTCTCGTCGGCTGCATGCTCACGAATTTGAAAAGCTGCCAAGCCGCGGCATGCAAAAAGGTCCAGTCCTTGCCGCTGCCGCCGTGGTGCTTGGTGGGTTCCTCGGCTGGTTGCTGATGCCTGCGTCCTCCCTGGACTCAACGGCTGTCGCCAAGGCAGCCCCTTCTCCCTCGGCACCCGTCGCCGAGCCCGTGAAAAAAGTGGAGGCACTCAAGACTGAGAAGACCCTTGCCGCTTTGGAACCCGCCATCCCAGAGGCTGCCAAAGTGCAGGCTAAGCCTGAGCAGTCCAAGCCTTCAAAGCCGGCTGCACCCGCAGTCGTGACGTCCATTCGTCCGTCTCCTGAAGCCATCACGACACCAGTCGTTGCCTTGACGACTGAGAAGGCTCCCGAACCCGCGAAGGTGCAGGACCAGCCTCCTGCTGCCGAGCCGGTGGCCGCGATGGCGGTGCGCAAGACCGAGCCTGAGGTGGTGGCGGTCAGTCACGTCAAGGCTCCTGAGGTGCCGCTCCCGGAGACCCGCAAGCCTTCCGTCGTTGCCTTGACGCCTGAGAAAGCTGCCGAGCCTGCGAAGGTGCAGGAGCTGCCGCCTTCTCCCGAACCGGTGCCGGACATGGCGGTGCGCAATGCGGAGCATGAAGTGGAGGCGGTCAGTTCCGACAAGGATGCTGAGGTTTCGACCCCGGAAACCATCGCGACTCCTGTCGTTGCCGCGACGCCTGAAAAGGCTGCCGAGCCTGCGAAGGTGCAGGAAATGCCGCTGCCTGCGGAACCCGTGGCGGTGCGCAAGGCCGTGCCTGAGGTCGTGGCGGCGCATTCCGTCAAAGCCTCCGAAGTGACACGGGCTGCCTCAGATGCATCGGCCCCTCGTTCGAAAACCGAAGTCCCGACCGCAGCCCCGGCGGCTCCGGTGCCTCCGTCCAACCCTGTCATCATCCGCAAGGCCATCATGCCGACGGAAGAGGAAATCAGCCGCTTCAAGCAGGGGTTGGTGGAGCCCAAGCCCCAGCTTCCCGCTCAGGTGACGCCTTCGGAAACCCATCCGAACCAGCCCGAGTTTTCCGTGAACGCGTTGCCGCAGCAGCTTGGCAGCTTGCCGGTCATGAAGATGGCGTCGCCGACGCTGCCCAAGGCTCCTTGAGCTGGGCTCAGCCTCAGGAACGGATGGCTGCCAGGGCTTCGCGCAGGTGCTCCTCGCTGACGTCCTTGCTGACGAAGGCCTCGCCCAGGCTGCGCAGCAGCACGAAGCGGATGCGGCCCTGGTCGAATTTCTTGTCCATTCGGGCAATGCGCAGCAGTTCCTCGGTTTCAAACCCGGCCGCCAGCACGGTGGGCAGCTCGAAGCGCTCCAGCAGCGCGATGATGCGATCCACATCTCCCTGGCCCAGGCCGGAGATCTTTGCGGAAAGCACCGCCGCTGTCCGCAGGCCCAGCGAGATGGCCTCGCCATGGAGCATCTGGCCGTAACCCGCCGCAGCCTCGATGGCATGACCGAGGGTGTGGCCAAAGTTCAGAAGCGCGCGGGTGCCGGTGGTTTCAAACTCGTCCTCCTCGACCACTCGCGCCTTGATGGCGATGTTGCGTCGGATGAGCTCCGTCAGGTCGCCCGTGCCTGAGGCCACTTCCTCAATGAGAGGCAGCATCGCGGCGTCCCGGATGCAGGCATGCTTGATGATCTCGGCAAAGCCTTCGTTGAACTCGCGCTTTGGCAGCGTTGAAAGCGTGTCGATGTCGGCGATGACATGGGCGGGCTGATGAAAGGCGCCGACCATGTTTTTGGCGTCGGGCAGGTTGACGCCCGTCTTGCCGCCGACGCTGCTGTCCACCTGGCTGAGCACGGTCGTCGGCACCTGGATGTAGGGGATGCCCCGCTGGTAGATGCTGGCGCAGAAGCCGCCGAGATCTCCGATCACGCCGCCGCCAAGGGCCACGGCAAAGCTTTTCCGGTCCAGGCCGCCGCGTGCCATCTCGCCGCAGACCTGCTCTGCGACGATGAGGGACTTGCTGGCCTCGCCGGACGGCACCGTGATGAGCGTGACCTGTCTGCCGGCGGCCTTCAGGCTTTCCACGGCGGTGGCGGCATAGAGCGGCCCAACCTTGGAGTCGGTGATCACCACGCAGGCCTTGCGTTCGCGAAAGCGTTCGTCCGCCACGGCGCCGAGGTTTTTCAGCAGGCCGCGGCCGACATCGACACGGTAGCTGCGTGAACCTAGGTCAACGTGGACGAAGTGGGCGGGCTGGGCGTGGGTTTCAGGCATGGAAAAAGGTCGGTGAGATGACAGGCGGCCGATTCTGGCGTGGCGAAGGCGTCGAGGCAAACCGTTTGCAGCCACGTTTCCCGGCGGAACCAGGTGCCCTGGCGCTTGGCATAACGCCGTGTGGCCTGCTGCATGGATGCGACGGCTTCTTCAAGGCGGATCTCTCCGGCGAGATGGGCGCGCAGCTCACTCACGCCGATGGCCCTGGCCACGCCGGTGTCCCCAGCCAGCGCGGCGACCTCCGCCAGGGCGCCTTCGCGGACCATGTCGAGGACGCGCTGGTTGATCCGCTGATGAAGGGCGTCACGATCCCGGGTCAGCACGACGCCGAAGCCCTCCGGCCTGCTGTCTTCAAAGGTGCGCCGGAGCACGGACTGCGGGCGTCCTGTCAGCAGGCAGATCTCGAGCGCGCGCTCGACATAACGAGGATTGCTCAACGGCACGTTGCCCGGGGCCTCCGGATCCAGTTCGAGAAGCTGACGTACCTTCTCCTCCAGGGGCATGGCGCGAAGCCTTTCGCGCAGGGCATCGTCACCCGCCGGAAGGCTGGCCAGGCCGTGTGACAGCGCCTTGATGTAAAGTCCGGAGCCTCCGACGACGATCGGAAGACGTCCGCGGGCGAGAATGTCGGCGATCACCGGCGCCGCGAGGTTGCGATACTTCTGCGCGTCGCAGGCCTCCCCGGGCTCAAGCAGGTCGAACAAATGATGTGGTACACGCCTGCGCTCGCTGGCGGAGGGCTTGGCGGTGAGGATGTCCAGTCCCCTGTAAAGCTGGAAGGCGTCCGCGTTGACGATCTCGCCGCCCGTCAGCTCCGCCAGGGCGACGGCCACGCCCGACTTTCCCGACGCCGTGGGGCCGGTGATGAAGAAGGGAAGGTTGGGGGCGGGGGCGGTCACTTCCCGCGCATACCGCAGGTTTGGGATTCAGGCAAACCCCGGCCCGTCTCACGACGGCTCACTTCAGCTTTGCGTCGAGCTCGCTGAGCTTGAAGCGCACGCTGACGACATAGGCGGGTTCGTTTTCAGTCCAGTGGCCATAGGTGGTGGTGACGATGGTGTCGTCCGGCAGCACCTCGACGCCTGGATAGGTGCAGTCGGCGCCCTTGGTGTTGTCCATGATGCGGACGCGGTACTGGCCTTCGCTGCCCTTGACGATGTCCTCGTAGCGACCCACCCAGCCCACCCAGTCGCCCTTGGTCGGGCTGACGTGCGTGGTGTCGCGGAAGCTGATGAACAGGCGGCCGTCGCGGGTGTATTTTGCAACATGCCGGTCGCCGGTGAGCGCGGCGGGCAGCTCCTTCGGCTCGGTCCAGGTCAGGCCTTCGTCGTTCGAGAAGATGACGAAGCTGTTGTACTTCCTGGAGTTCTCGCGCAGCAGGACGGCGATCTGGCCGCCGTCGGGCGACCGCAGCACGCCGGGCTCGCAGAGGCTGGCGTCTGGCAGCATGGCGACGGGGGCGGGCATGCTCCAGGTCAGGCCGCCATCCTTCGAAAGAGTGGTGTAAACCCAGAAACGCCAGGGCTTGGCCGTCGTGCTGACGTAGTCTTCGACATGCGGGCTTTTGACGAAGTACTTCTTCTCATCGCCACCGCGGATGAAGCGTCCGTCGTCATGAAAAAAGGCCAGGTAATGTCCGGGCGTTTTCAGGTCAATGACGGAGGCCATGGTGACCACGCCGCCGAAATCGCCGATGGGTTTCAACCCGCTCCAGCTGGCGCCATCGTCCTCGGACACGGCCATGCGGACGGGGTAAAGGCCGCTGAACATGATCAGTCGCTTTTTGCCGGAGGCATCGACCACACGATGCAGGGTGGGCACTTCCAGGGAGGTTTCCCAGTTCTTCGGCGTCGGCAGGCGGTCGCTCCAGGTCAGCCCGGCGTCAGTGCTGCGCTTGTAGACGATGGCACCGCGGCCGTGGCCCTTGGGATAGACGGTGAGCATCGTCTTCTGATCCTCCAGCAGCACGGTGGTCGGGTGGCCGAGGTACTGACCGGGTTCGCGATCCACGATGACCTGGCGCGACTTTTCACCGCTGATGTCGACGATGGGGATCGTGTAGCCCGGGGCAAGCCGTGTCCGGAGGTTCTTCGGCGGTGCCAGCACGACATCCTTTTTCTGAAGGGAGGTCTGCTGGGCTTGCGCGGGGCCGCCGATGGCTGCGGCAACAAGAAGGGTGATCGTGAGGGCCGGTGTTTTCATGGCGGTTGGCTGCTGGACTGGCGATGCTTTCAGGCAAACGACGGACGGGCACGCCTTCCTTGCTGGTCACTTTCCCCATCCACGTCAACTTGCCGGGCTCCAGGCTTTGACAAAGCGGTGCCGCCGGGGATGGATCAAGACGCGCACTATGGCTGAAATCTCAATGTTCACGGGCGGCATCGCCCAGACGAATGGCTATCTCATCACTCTTCCCGGGGGCACCGTGCTGGTGGACGCGCCCGAGGGCGTGGCCCGCTGGATCCGCAGCCAGGGCAGGAAGGTGGACGCGGTGCTGCTGACCCACCAGCACTTTGACCATGTGCTTGATGCGGGCGCGGTGGCCTCGGAGCATGGCTGTCCCGTCCTGGCCTGGTCGGCTTATTCACCTGACCTGACGTTGGAACGTTTGTTTGGCGCGGCGACGGGGACTTCCTTTTCGGTGCCCGCGTTTGAGGTGACTGAAGTGCTGGAGGGCAGGGGGGAGCTGGAGCTGTTGGGCGCGAGATTGAACCTGTTTCATGTGCCCGGCCATTCGCCGGACAGCGTCTGCTATCACCTGGCTGAATCGGGCATTTTGTTCGGCGGGGACGTGCTGTTTCTCGACGGCGTGGGGCGCACGGACTTCCCGGGCGGCTCCTTCACGCATCTGGCCCAGGGCATCGAACGTCATCTCTGGCCGCTGCCGGATGGCACGGTGGTGTATCCAGGCCATGGCGATGACACGACCATCGGCCGCGAGCGTGAGGAGAATCCGTTTGTCGGAGCCTGTGCCTGAGCTTACGGCCTGCCTTTCATGAGCGATCTTTCCCCCATTGTCCCGCCGCCTGACATGCTCAACAATGACGAGCATTTCATGCGTGAGGCCCTGCGTCTGGCGCGCAAGGCGGCCCGGCTTGACGAGGTGCCCATCGGGGCCGTCATCGTGCACCAGGGCCGCATCATTGCGCGCTCCTGGAACCAGGTGGAGACGCTCAAGGATGCCACGGCCCATGCCGAGATGCTGGCCCTGACGCAGGCGGAAAGCGCGTTGGAGGACTGGCGTCTGGCGGACTGTGACCTCTATGTGACCAAGGAGCCCTGCCCGATGTGCGCGGGCGCCATCGTCCACTGTCGCATCCGGCGCGTGGTCTTCGGCTGTCCCGATGTCAAAGGCGGTGCTGCCGGCGGCTTCTGGAACCTGCTGCAGGCGCCTAACCTTAACCATCGCTGTGAGATCAGCCAGGGGGTCCTGGGTGAGGAATGCGTCACCGTGCTCAAGGATTTCTTCGCCGAGGCCCGTCGCCGCAAGGCCGAGGGGCTTCCTCACAAGAAGGGCTCGGCCGCCTCCCTGGACGCCTCTTCGGAAACGCCCCGC
The DNA here is from genome assembly GCA_964642905.1 of uncultured Prosthecobacter sp. GTDB lineage: Bacteria > Verrucomicrobiota > Verrucomicrobiia > Verrucomicrobiales > Verrucomicrobiaceae > Prosthecobacter. The sequence continues at coordinate 5,920 of CAZXPU010000092.1, read as the reverse complement.
TTTGACGGTCCCTGAGGCTGTCTTGAAGAGGTTCGGCTCTTCGGGTGACCTCGGATCTTCCGAAGGTATCGAAGGCTGGTGAAAAAACACCACGCCGAAGCGCCGCGTTCTGGCGTAACACTCTCGCAGACAACGACCATGGCAACCGCGCTTTCCGGCCTTCCTCAACACTTCAAACTTCCTGAGACGCTTGGGTTGATCGTGCTTGAGGACTGCTTTCACTTCCCGGGCTGCTTCCTGCCTCTTTACATTTTTGAGCAGCGCTACCGTCTGATGCTTGAGGACGCCCTGGCCGGTTCTCGCATGATCGGCGTTGGCACGATGGTGGACGGAGAACTGCTGCCGGTCACCACGCTCGGCCTGATCCGGGCCAGCAAGAAGGGACTGGACGGCACCTCGCACGTCATGCTCTACGGCGTGACCCGGGTGCGCTTCACCGGCTGGGTCCAGGAAAAGCCCTACCGCATCGCCACCATCGAGCCCTTCAGCACCCTCGTGGAGAGCTCCCCAGAATCCTTGGAAGCCCTGCGTGATCGTGCCCTGCAGCTTCTCCCTCCGGTCACTTCGGAGTGCGGAGAGGCCATGCAGAAGCTGCGCGGCCTGCTCACGGAGATGGAATGTCCGGACATGGTCTGCGACATCCTCAGCTATCATTTTGTCCGCGAGCCCGCCGCCGCCGCTCGCCTGCTCACCGAGCCCAATCTTGAACAGCGCTATGAGATCCTCTTCAAGCAGCTCGACCCGTTGCGCGAGGACGTGGAGGGTTAGGCGGTGAAGATGGCCGGTTCGATGCGGCGGCAGCGAATCCCGACAAGATTCGGGTTGCTGATGAGGGGGCTTTGAACGTATCGGCCTATCCGCCCGCTTCCAGCCACGGCGGCTCAGGCCTCCCTCCCGCCCCCTTCTTGTGAAAACGGTCCTTCGTGTCTTCTCCTACCTGCGTCGTTACCCGCTCATGGCCTCGGCGCAGCTTTTCTGCGCCATCACCGGCACGCTGATGGTCGTGGTGTTTCCTGCGGTCACGCGCGAGGTGCTCGATGTCGTGGTGCCCAAGGCGCAGTGGGAAAGGCTGACGCCCCTGGCCCTGGCGGCCCTCGGCGCCTACTTCGCCCAGCACCTGTTCAACTCCCTGCGCATCCAGCTCAACAACACCTTCGAGCAGAAGGTCATCTACGACCTGCGCAGCGACATCTACCAGCGTCTGCAGACCCTGCCCCTGCGCTGGTTCGACAATCGTCCGACCGGCGACATCATGACCACGGTCAGCGAGGACATCCCCAGCGTTGAACGCGTGCTCATTGACGGTATTGAGCAGGGCCTGGTGGCTGTTTTGCAGATCATCGTGGTGGGCGCCTTCATGTTCCAGGCGGACGTCCAGCTTGCGCTTTACGCACTCATTCCCATTCCCTTCCTGGCCGTGGGCGCCCTGGGCTACACGATGACGTCGCGTGACCGGCATCGCGCCGTCCGCAAGGCCAGCAGCGCGATGAACAGCCTTCTGCACGACAACGTCGCGGGCATGCGCCAGATCAAGGCCTATGCCATGGAGCGTGAGGAGCATGACCGCTTCAACGCCGCCAGCGGCGCGTTGAAAAGAGCGACCCTGCACGTCATGCGCATCTGGGCCGTCTATCGTCCGGGCATGCACTTCCTGAGCAGCCTGGGCATGGTCATCGTGCTTTGGGTGGGCGCTCATGCGCTCAAGGACGGCCGGATTGAGAAGGGTGACCTTGCCGCCTTTCTGCTGCTGCTGAAATTCTTCTACGATCCCATCGAGAGCCTGCACCAGCTCAACCAGATCATCCAGGGCGGCCGGGCGGCCGGCGAACGTGTCTTTGACATCCTCGACGCCGCGCCGGAGCACGACACCCAGGGCGGCCGCGAGCTGCCTGCGGTGCTCGGCCATGTCCGCTTTGAAAACATCGGCTTCAGCTACACCGGCAAAATGCCCACCGTGCATGGCATCACCCTTGAGGCCAGGCCGGGCCAGACCATCGCCCTGGTCGGGCCCACCGGGGCGGGCAAGTCCACCCTGATCAACCTGCTGACCCGTTTTTATGAATATGACGAGGGTGTCATCACCATCGACGGCATCCCGGTCCATGAGCTGAACAAGGCCTCGCTGCGCCGTCAGATCGGCTACGTCACGCAGGAGAGCTTCATGTTCAACGGCACCGTGCGCGAAAACCTGCGCATCGGCCGGCGCGACGCCACCGACGAGCAGCTCTGGGAGGTGCTGCGCAGCGCCAACGCGGAGGAGTTTGTCAAACGCCTGCCCGGCGGGCTCGACACCCATGTCGGCGAGCGCGGCGTGAAGCTCAGCGTGGGGGAGAAACAGCGTCTCAGCATCGCCCGCGCCCTGCTGCGCAATCCGCCGATCCTGCTGCTCGACGAGGCCACCGCGAGCGTCGACACCGAGACCGAGCGGCAGATCCAGGCGGCGCTTGACCGGCTCATGGAGGGCCGAACCAGCTTTGTGATCGCGCACCGCCTGAGCACCGTGCGTCATGCCCACCGGATCTACGTCCTGGAGCAGGGGCGGATCACCGAGCAGGGCAGCCACGACGAGCTGCTCGCCCACGGCGGCCTCTACGCGAACCTGTGCAAAACCTCCCTCATCGAAAAGTGACCCCGGGTCGGTGAAGTGCGGCAAGCCTTTGTTTGCATGGCCGCCGGTTCGCGTGCAAACCTTCCGGCCCCCATGTCCAACCGCCCCCTCATCCTCGGCACTCGCGGCAGCGAGCTGGCCCTGAAGCAGACCGAAATGGTCACCGCCGTGCTGCAAGCCGCCCATCCCGGCCTGGCTGTCGAACGCCGCATCATCCAGACGAGCGGCGACAAGCGCCAGGACCTGCGGTTTTCCGAGTTCGCGGGCGTGGCCCAGGTGGACAAGGGCATCTTCATCAAGGAGCTCGAGATCGCCCTGGAGCGCGGTGAGATCGACGCCGCCGTGCACAGCCTCAAGGACGTGCCGAGCGACCTCGCCCCCGGCTTTGAAATCGCCTCTGTCATGCCGCGCGCCCCCATCGAGGACGTGCTGATCACCCGTGATTCCTGCACCTTGGAAACCCTGCCGAAAGGAGCCCGCGTGGGCACGAGCAGCGTCCGCCGCGCCGCCCAGCTCAAGTGGCTGCGGCCCGACGTCGAGATTGTCGAGATCCGCGGCAACGTGCCGACCCGCGTGAAAAAGGTGCTGGGTGAAACACCCCTGGACGGCGTGCTGCTGGCCGCCGCCGGCCTGATCCGGCTGGGCTTGCTCAAGGATGGACGGATTGAGATCGAAGGGGCCGTCCTGCACGGCCTGACGCTTGATCCCCGTCAGTTCCTGCCGGCGGCCGGGCAGGGGGCCATCGCCATTGAATGCCGGGCCGGGGACGACTCCACCCGCAGCCTGCTGCGCGCCATCAATCATGCCGACACGGAGACGCGGGTCATCGCCGAGCGCGACTTCCTGCGACTGCTCGGCGCCGGCTGCCAGACGCCGGTGGGTGCGCACACCTGGCTCCAGGACGGCGAGCTGTTCATGGCCGTGCGCGTCTTCAACGAGGCCGACCTGGCCGAGAAGCCCGTGGAGATGGAGATGCACGCCCCGGACTCCCTGCCGCGCCAGCTCTCCTCCAGCCTCGCGTCGGCCTATCAAAAAACGCTTCCATCCGCCTGACCTGACCCTTCTTCCGCACCGTCATGATCCCCGTCACACCCGTCGGCAACCACGTCTCCGTCTGGGGCGAAGGCCCCCTCTGGCATCAGAACCGTCTGCTTTACGTCGACATCGAGGCCTACAAGATCATCGCCTTCAACCCGGTCACCGGTGAGGAGAAGATCTGGAATGTCGGTGAGCGTGTCGGCACCGTCGTGCCACGCGCCCGTGGCGGCCTGGTCTGGGCGGGCGACACGGGCTTTCATTTCCTCGACGAGTCAACGGGCGTCAGCACCGCGATTGGCGATCCCGAGACCGGCCTGCCGGACAACCGGTTCAACGATGGCAAGTGTGATCCTGCCGGGCGCTTCTGGGCGGGCAGCATCTGCCTGAAAAAGCAGCCTGAAGGCTCGCTCTACTGCCTGCACACCGACCTGCGCATCGAGAAGAAGTTCGGCCCGGTGACCAACTCCAACGGCATCGTCTGGACCCGCGATGCGTCGGTCATGTACTACATCGACACGCCGAGCAAAAAGATCCGCGCCTTCGATTACGACAACTCGAGCAGCGCGATCTGCAACGAACGCGTGGTCTGGGACACCAGTGCCGATTCGAGCAGCCCGGATGGCATGACCATCGACAGCGAGGACCGCCTGTGGGTCGCCTTCTGCCATGGGGCCAAGGTCGTCTGTTTTGATCCCGCCTCACGCAAGGTGCTCGAGCAGGTGGACTTCCCCTGCGTGGAGACAACCGCCTGTGCCTTTGGCGGGCCTGATCTGACGGACCTCTACGTCACCACCGGGCTGAAGCCTGGGCTTCAGGAAGAGCTCGCCGGGCGCGTGTTCGTCTGCCGCCCCGGAGCCCGGGGAGTGCCTGCGGATGCCTTCGCGGGCTGAGTGCGACCCGGAGCGCGGAACTCCGATTGCGCAGCATCGCGAACGCAGGGGAAGTGTGGATTCATCTTCAGCCTGGTTCGAATCTTCGGGTGGGTCCCTTCATCGTGTTGAAGCAGGCGTGAGGGAGGTTTCATCACGCAGCAGCGAACCTGCTTGATGGGGATTTGGAAATCCGCGCCCCGGCGCTGGCGCGGAGAGATCGAGACGCCCCCGATTCCGCATTGTTGCAAACGCAGGGGCCGGTTCAGGCCCACTCCTGAAGCCGTTCCGGAAAGGGGCAGTCCTTGCAGGCGCTGTCATCCTGAAGGCAGAAGTCCTCGTAAAGCTGCAGCAGTCCCTGCTGGTGATGCAGCTTTTTCTGGAAAGCAGCAGCCCGGGTGCTGTCGCCAAACAGACGCAGCGAGGCGCGAGACACCTTTTGGTTATCCAGCCCGGCGGGCAGTTCCAGGTATTCGACCCAGAGCCGGGTGCGCTCCGGCATGAGCAGCGGGTAGGCGACATTGGCCAGCATCTCCTGAATCCTCGATTCACCGACAAGCGCCAGCGGTTTGCCCGCCGTGTCCGCCTGAAGCGTGTAATGATTGTTCCAGAACGGGTGCGAAAGGCCTGACAAGGTGTCCTTCCAGGCGGCCTGGCTCCAGCGTGAGGCCTCCATCAGCGGCGCCGACACACGGTTCCATGCGGCGAGCATGGCGGTCAGGGCGCCTAACCGACGTTGCGGATGATTGCCCGGGCGGCTGCCGGCGGTTTTCCAGGGCGGGAGCTGCGCTGATGCAAGCCAGCGGCTGCAGGGCTCCCTCTGTCGCCACCATTCCTGCCAGAGCTCCCGCAGATAGCCGCGGGTTTCGGCTTCGCTTTCTTCGAAGCGCACGGATTCCAGAAAACCACTGACGCCGAAGAGCAGGGCTTCACGACTTTCTGACGAGACTCCAAGCAGTCGCTTCAAGGGAAGCCTCTGGCTGAGCAGCAGGAAGGCCTGCTGGTTTTGACGGTAGCCCAGGGTCTGGGCCAGCGCCTGATAAAGGGTCTGGGCGCGCCCCTGGGCCTCGATGCTTCGATGCAGACGGCGCGATTTCCTTTCCAGGCGGTATTGCGCGGCGCTTTCGAGAAGCGACTGCACCCTGGCGTCGTCCATCGTGCGCAGGGGAATGCCGCAGCGCCCGAGTCTCGCGGCCGCCTGCCCGGGAATCGGACGCGCCGAGGCCTCCAGCTGGGACAGGCTCAACCGAACCTGGGGAATTTCCTCGTGACGGAGATTGCGGGTGAAGAAACGTTCTTCAGGAGAGCTGAGGAAGAGGTGCAGGATGACGCCCGCGTAATCGGGGTTGGAGCCGTGGGCGTGGCGTTCCCAGTCGCGTGCGTCGGGATCCAGTTCGATGGCTCC
>CAZXPU010000091.1:0-24338 GCA_964642905.1 uncultured Prosthecobacter sp. | reverse complement strand
GTGGCAGATGTGGCGTCTCGCGATGCGGCAGCGCACGATCCTGGGGGCGAGAAAACCATTGCTTCCGATGAATGGGACTCGCCCGGTCCAGGCAAAACGCTGCTCACAGAAGAGCTTGATCAGGATCAGATCAAGACCATGCAGACCCTGTGGTCGGGCGCGCCGCCATCAGCGCACCCTGGCACATCGATCAAGGGGGCTGTGCAAAAGGACGGTGCTTCCGGGTCGAGCCTCGTCATCAAGCCCCGCCATCTGGCTTCACCCGGCGAGAAACCGATACGGGGCAACGAGGCCGAGTACGAGAGTTTTGCGGGGGGACAAAAGCATTTTTAGCGTATTTGGGGGGATTAAGATACGCATCCGACCGGGCGTCTTTCATGCCTGATTTGCGCTGAACCCGTCATCCTTTGCCAGGCGGCGGGGGTTTCTCAGGTCGCCAGTCGTTTGAAATCAAACTGACAGCAGCCCAGGTCCAGCACGCTGGCGTTCTTCGCCAGATGCTCGGCAAGGGTCGGAGCGATGGCATACAGCCGCTGCTGGCCGTTTTTCTCCTGCGCCAGCAACCCGGCCTCACGCAGGATGCGCAGGTGTTTGGACACGTTGTACTGGCTCATGCCCGTGGCCTCGGCGAGCTCGTTCACGGAGCGCTCCCCCTCCAGCAGCAGACGCATGAGGCGCAGCCGGTTTTCTTCGGCCAATGCCTTCATGGCGGGGAGACAGTCGATCTTGGGCACCCGTTCATGATGAAGAAGCCGGCCTCTTCTTCAACCTCCGAGCAGCTGCCTTATTAATATGCTTGACTGCGCATATATTACTTGCCAAGGACGGCCCCCATGTCCTCCGCCACCCTTCTCATCGCCGCCGCGCTGGCTGTGGCCTATGCGAACGGGGCCAACGCCAACTTCAAAGGTGTCGCGTCGTTGTTCGGCAGCGGCACCGCAGGTTACTGGACGTCTGTGCGCTGGGCCGCGCTGACCACGGCGGCGGGCTGCCTTACTGGGCTGTTGCTGCCTGGCATGATGCTGCAGGCCTTTTCGGGCAAGGGCCTGGTGCCCGACAGCCTCGTCGCCCAGCCTGCCTTCCTGCTCTCCGTGGGCGCCGGGGCGGCCGTGGCGAATCTCCTGGCAACCCGGCTTGGCTTTCCGGTCTCCACCACCCACATGCTCATGGGCGGCCTGCTTGGAGCCGGTTTTGCCGCGGATCCCGGCGGGGTGCATCTGGGTCGGTTGTGGGACGGCTTCGCGCGTCCGCTGCTGCTGGCTCCGGTGCTGGCCCTGGTCCTGGGCAGCCTGATCTACTGGCTGTTAAGGGCCGTGAAACTGGCTCCCGCTCACCGCACCCGCAGCCTGGATGCCCTGCATTTCCTGAGCGCGGGCGCCGTGGGATTTTCACGCGGCCTGAACGACACGCCCAAGATGGCGGCCCTGCTGGTGGGCGTTGGTGGACTGGACGTGAAATCCTCCATGCTTCTGGTGCTCGTCACCATGGCCCTCGGCGGCCTGCTGAGCGCCCGGCAGGTGGCGGACACTCTCGCGAACAAGATCACCGGCATGAATCCCGGCCAGGGTTTCGCCGCCAACCTGGCCACCGCGCTGCTCACCACCACCGCCAGCCTGCACGGCCTGCCGGTTTCCACCACGCATGTCTCCGTCGGCGCCCTGCTCGGCATCGGTGTCACCACGCGTCAGGCACGCTGGAAGACCGCCGTGCCCGTGCTGCTGGCCTGGGGGATCACCCTTCCCTGTTCGGCCCTGCTTGCCGCCTTCTTCTGGTGGCTCTCAACCGCCTTCGCCGCCGCCTCTCCCTCTTCATCCACATGATGAAACACAGCCACCCCCTCCTCGCCCTGCTCGCGTTCGCCGGCTCCGCCCTGGCCACCCCGACAGGCCTCAACAACATCCCCACCGCCGACACCGTTCCCGATCGCACGGTGGCCATCCAGGCCTTCAGCAGCTTCGGCCCCGGCGCCAACCAGTTTTCAGCCAACGGCCCCGACGAGCACTCCTTCTGGATGGGCTTCAAGACCGGCCTTCGGTTTGACTTCCTCAGCCTCGAATGGGGCATGGACAGCCCCCTGCTGACCCACGAAAGCGGCCCGCTCTTCTTCCAGACCAAGGCCGGCATCGAACCCTGGGAGGGCGGCAAGCTCGTGCTCGGCGTCGCCGGCATCGCCCTGACCGACACCGCCCGCGCCGGCGACCCCTTCACCTATGCCATGCTCAGCCATGACTTCGGCCTGCTGCGCACCCACACCGGCTATGGCGTGCAGAACAACGGCAACACCTTCCTCCTCGGCGTGGACAGGACCTTCAAGCTCTTCGACCGCAACTTCAACGTCAACGCCGACCTCGTCCAGGCCGCCGACCAGTCCTTCTGGCTTCCCGCCGTCGGCTGGAAGTATGAAGTGCACAAGAACGTCGTGCTCGAGTGGTGGACCAACTTCCCCGAGCAGGGCAAGTCCAGCCACCTCGCGAAGATCAACTTCGTCTTCAAGTTCTGATCCATACGCCCCCAACCTGATTTTCCTCAACTCCAACCACCCATGAAATCCACCTGCCTTCTCCTGCTCGCGGCCTTCGCCACAGCCACCGCCCAGGCCGACATCGGCCTCATCTCCGTCACGGAAGCCCGCAAGCTCATTGAAAACCCCGACGCCTCCCGGCGCCCCGTCGTTCTGGACACCCGCGGCGGTTACAAGGACTACTTCCGCGGCCATCTTCCCACCGCCCACCACATCAACTTCGACACCCTGCGCGGCACCGACAACGCCGTGCCCGTGCAATACCTGCCGGACAGCATCACCAAGGCCCTTCTGAAGCGGGCGGGTGTCGACAAGAGCCGTCTCCACCTCGTCTACGCCACCGGTGACAGGCTGCCTAACGATGAGATCCTCAGCACCAGCATGGTCGTCTATGTGCTGGAAAAATTCGGCATCCAGAACATCCGCGTCGTCAACGGCGGCCTGGCGGAGTGGACACGGGTCGGCTTCAAGCCGGCAAAGGACTACTTCGGCAACCCTGCGGGCAGCCTGCCCTGGAAGGGCAACAAAAGCATCGGTGTCGACGTCAAGACCGTCCAGGCCCATGTCGGCAAGCCGGGCAACCTGCTCGTCGACGCACGCCCGCTGAACGAATACCAGGGCATTGACGATGTCTGGCTGCGCAAGGGCCACATCCCCGGCGCCATCAGCTTCCACTGGGCCCGCCTCATGGAGGAGGGAAACACGCACAAGTACAAGCCCCTGGCCGACATCAAGGCCGAGCTTGGCAGGGCCGGCATCACCCCTGACAAGAACATCATCTGCTACTGCGGCACCTCCCGCGAGGGCAGCCTGCTCTACTTCACCCTCAAGCACGTGCTCGGCTACCCGAACGTCCGCCTCTACGAAGGTTCGTGGAAGCAGTACGTCTGGCTGAACGGCAAGACCCTGCCCGCGGCCACCGGCGGCAGCGCGGCCGGCAAGTGATCGCCCCACCCCAAAGCTCAACAACCCAGGGCGTCGTTTCGCGAATCACCGGATTTCCAGGCTGCGCCGCAGTCCGGGAACGGCGCGGACGACGCCTTCCTCTTCTTCAAAAGGCCGCGTCAGGCTGTTGCCCGCAAGATCCTCCAGCAGCGGATCGGCCAGCAGTTCATGAGTCCCGGCCTGCCACGCGGCCAGGGGAACCGCCCGCCACTCCTCCCCGGTGGCAGGCACCGTCACCCTGACGGCCGTTGATCTTCCTTTTTGTTGGACGCGCAACGCCTGCGCCAGCATCGCCGGATCCAGGGGTTCGTCAAAACGCACGACCAGCGGCTCAAGGCTGCCCGCGCTGGGCAGGCTGATGGTCCAGCGGCTCATGTCGGGCGTCTGATGATCCGCAGGACCGGTTTCAAATTCAAACCGCACGTCCTCGTCAAGCGCCGCTCCCGCCGTGCTTCTCCAGCGCCCGTCCACCACCAGCGTGCCGCGGCTGTCCGCTTTCAACACCGGCCCCTCGTCCTCGTTCAGATTCACCCCCGTCTTCTGCCGGCCTGGATGAAACCACACGGTCAGACGCCTGCCGTCCGGCGACCACAGCTCGGTTTCCCGAAACGGACCGGCGATCTCACGCCCCTGCGCATCCAGCAGTTTCAGCCGCTCCAGAAACACGCCCTGCTCCATCGGTTCGGAAAAGCTCAGATAAATCTTCAGCGCATTGGCAGGAAGCCGGGCCTTGGGCATCAGGCTCACAACCGGCCGTCTGCCCGTCGCCGCCTTCATCTTGAACTCAACCCGCCGGATTGCGCCGTCTTCAGGCAGCCACTCGGCCTGATATCTCTGACCGGGCAGCAACGGCAGCGCCGGCACAAAGACCAGACGATCCGGCTCCTGCTCCACACGTCCCATGACAGGCACGGCACGACCTCCCAACAGCGCTGAAATCTTCAGGCCGGGATCCGGCGCCGCATTCGTGAGCAGAGTCAGTTTTCCGCCGTCGGCGGCAAGATCCACGGTCACCGGCGCCGAGAATGAATCCGCCAGTCCTGGAAACGCCGCAACGCAGGTCGCCAGCACCAGCGGCCAGATCAGCCATGTCCGACAATAGGCGGCCTTGCGCATCCCTCAGGGCAGGTCGATGACCTCGAGCGACAGCTTCCCGTCGGCATCACGCAGCACCACCGCGTTGCGGTCATCCAGCTTGTCCACCTGCACGGCGCCGAACAGCGCCTCCACGATCTCGATGCCTTCCGGCCCAGTCTTGGCCTTCACATCCCGCCAGGTGGCCTTCTCGTTCGCCTTGTCGTCGGCTGCGTTGAGATGGTCCATGCTGACACGCACGCCCCAGAACCTGCTCGGGCCGAAGAGGTTGTCCTTGAAGCGCTGCGTGTGCACCACCACCCACTGCCTGCCGCCCCGGTCGGTATAATCAAAAAGATCGAGCGGCCGGTTGCCGCTGCCCAGCTCCACCATGCTCACGCCCTTCACCTTCGCCCCGCTCTCGATGTCATCGACGCGGAACTTCGCCACCGGCGTGCAGGCGAAGGCGCCCACCACGTAGTCGGCGTCGCCGGAGTGATACGGGATGAAGCTCTGGATCGGCGCCTTCGTCTCCCACTTGCGGTGCGCCACGTGGTAGGTCTCCGCGCTGATCACGCCCGCCGTGCCGCCATGCTTCACCGGCACGGGGATCGTGAAGATGCGGCTGGCAAACTCCTCGTTGCAGGTGCCCGTGGCAAACACACGCTCCCCGTCAAAGGCCACGTCGGTGATGTTCGTCACCTTGCTGGCCGTGCCGCCCGGCAGCGTCACGCCCGCCCAGGACAGCTTCTCGAGATCCAGCGGCGCCACCTTGCCGGCGGAGTCCACCGTGAGGATGAGCGAGGCATTGTCAGGCCGGCGCTGCACCGCCAGGTACACCTTTCCGCTGGCCGGATTCACCGCCATGTCCTTGATCGTGATGTTCTCCGCCGTCGTGCCCAGGCCGCCTGCGAGGGTCGCGGCAATGTCCGCCACGGCGCACGGCTTCGCCTTCGGCCCGGCATCGCCGGTCTCCACCGCCATCACGGTCTGCGAACCCGGATCCGCCACCAGCAGCAGCCCGTTGGCGCCAAAACTGATCGAGGACACGCCCTTCAGCTTCAATCCGCCGGACTGCGGCGATTCCAGCAGCGAGGCGGCGGACAGCGGAAGCACCAGGGAGACGGAGAAAAGCAGGGCCGTTAATTTCATGGCGTTGGTTATACCAGCGACGGCACGGCGGGGACAAGCCCGGCTTTCAGCCCGGCGGGCGGCTCTGGAAAATCCTGCACTTCCATGCAGGAAAACCGCCCCGCATGCGTATGGATGTGCCTGTTTTTGATTCAAAAACCATGACCACCTCCAACACCCGCCGTTCCTTTCTCACCACCGCCGCCGGAGCCGTCGCGGCGCCCTTCATCCTTCCCGGCCGCATCTGGTCCGCCGACGCCTCGCCCAACGGAAAAATCCGCATGGGCTTCATCGGCATGGGCAAGCAGATGGGCGGCCTCATCAGCCGCTTCCTCCAGTATCCCGAGGTCGAGGTCGTCGCCGTCTGCGACGTCTACGCCATGCGCCGCGACCTCTACAAAAAGAAGGTCGACGAACACTACGCCAAGAACGGCGGCACCGGCAAGCCCTGCGCCTCCGTGAACGACTTCCGTGAAATCACCGAGCGCGGCGACATCGACGCCGTCTGCATCGCCACGCCGGACCACTGGCACGCCATCATCACCAACAGCGCCCTCAGCCACGGCAAGGACGTCTACTGCGAGAAGCCGCTCACCCACAACATCCACGAGGCCGTCGCCGTGGTCGAGACCGCGAAGAAGTACAACCGCGTTCTCCAGACCGGCTCCATGCAGCGCTCCAGCAAGGAGTTCCGCGTCGCCTGCGAACTCGTCCGCAACGGTGTCATCGGCGACATCAAGACCGTCACCGTCTCCTTTGGCGACCCCGCCTTGCCCAACGCCTACCCTGAGGAGCCCAAGCCCGAGGGCCTGGACTGGAACCTCTGGTGCGGCCCGGCCCCGCTGGTGCCCTTCAATCACGAGCTCTGCCCGATCGGTGAAAGCAAGGTCTTCCCGAACTGGCGCAAGACCCGCGAGTTCGGCGGCGGCATGATCACCGACTGGGGCGCGCATCACATCGACATCGCCCAGTGGGGCCTTGGCATGGATGAAAACGGCCCCGTCGAGGTCCGCGCCCCGGCCAATCATCAGACCGCCAGGCGCGGCGGCCAGCTCGTCTACGCCAGCGGCGTCGTCCTCACCCACGCGGAAGGCAGCATGGGCTGCACCTTCCACGGCACCGAGGGCGTGGTGAACGTCGGCCGCGGCAAGTTCGCCCTCACGCTGGGCGGCAAGGACAAGTTCGCCTTCCGCGACAAGGAGACCAGCAAGGGCACCTCCGTGGACCGCGAGGTCGCCCTGGCCGAGCGCGAGTTCCTGGCCAACGCCAAGACCAAGCTCTACGTCAGCAAGGATCAGATCGCCGACTTCATCGGCTGCGTGAAAAGCCGTCAGCAGCCGATCTGCCACGCCGGCGTCGGTGCCAGCAGCGCCATCGCCTGCCACCTCATGAACTTCGGCTATTGGTACGGCGCCAACGCGAAGTGGAACCCCACCGGGCACAAGTTCATCAGCGGTGGCGACGACAAGTGGCTCACCCGCGAATACCGCGGCGAGTGGAAGGTCTGACCTTCTCGGCCCGCAGCGCCTGAATCCTCGAGGACGGCCCCATCACCGGGGCCGTCTTTTTGCTGGCCTTCAGCCAAACCAAAAACTTGTTCAAGGCCTCCAGGATCAGCCCATCCGGCCCTTGCGGAGGATGTGCACGCCGAGCATGCCGAAGGCGATCATGGAAGGCACCGCCAGGAAGTGCATCCAGACGATGAGCGAGTTGGCGTAGTTGAGGCCCGCGAAGTTGGAGCGCGCCCATTGCAGGACGATCCAGCCGATGACCACGCCAATCGCCCCCATGAGGGTGACCAGCTGGAAGAACAGCACGCCTTCATCCATCTCGATGAGCCTGCGGGTGAGGGCGCGCGGCTGCTCGCTGCGCTGGAGGAACATCGCCGCCGCCAGCATGTAAACCTGCGTGCCCACCAGCGAGGCCAGCAGCAGCAGCACCTGGCTGTGCACGTCAAAGATGTTCAGCCCGGCCACCTTGACCGGACCGGTGAAGGCAGCCACGCCCTGCAGCAGCGTCGTGCCCACGATCGTCAGCAGGCCGACCAGCTCAAACAGGCGCGGACGCTCGGAAAGGATGAACAGAAGATGCCGCATGCCGTCGCGCCAGGTGCGCAGATGCGGCGTGCGCTCCACGGGCGGCGGACGCAGCCCGGAGGGGATCTCGACGGTGCTGGCGTTGTGCTTGAGCGCCTTGATCAGCAGCTCCGAGGCGAACTCCATGCCGCTGGCACGAATGCCCCAGGTGTCATAAGCGGTCTTCTTCAGGCAGCGGAAGCCGGAGTTGCAGTCGCTCAGCCGGCCCTTGAAGAGCAGGTTGATCAGCGTAGTCAGCACAGGGGTGCCCAGATGACGGTGCAGCGGCGGCATCGCCCCGGCCTCGATCACGCCGTTCATGCGCGAGGCGATGCCCATGTCGGCGTCGGCCTTCGAGGTCGTGCGGTAGAGCTCCAGGGAATGCTCATAACAATAAGTGCCGTCGGCATCCGCGAACATCACATAGCGGCCCTCGGCCGCCTCGATGCCGCCGCGCAGCGCGGCCCCGTAGCCGCGCTGAGGGACCGGAACCACACGCGCTCCATGGTCGGTGGCGATCTGCCTGGAGTCGTCCGCGCTGCCGTTGTCGGCGACCACGATCTCATACTTCAGGGAGGGGTCGGCCTCAAGCGACCTGCGCACGGCGTCGATGCACAGGGCGATGGTTCGGCTTTCGTTGAGGCAGGGGAATACGAAGGTCAGGTCCATGCGGGCGGAAATGCGGCAGTCTGCGAAAGAAACACCTCAATGGGCAAGCAACTCTTTTGCCGCTTTTTCAATTCCCGGCAGAAGATGCGCGGGCAGCTCCGTCAGCAGGGGCAGCACGGGGCCGGTGCGGGCGACACCGGCCAGTTCCACCGCATGATGCAGCACCAGGATCGGGCTGTGGGCGTTGCGCTGATCCTCAAGCGGCTTGAACACAGCGCGGATCGCCTCCGCCTTCACGTAGTCACCGGCCTGGATGGCCTGCAGCATCGCCGTGCTCAGATCGGGACGGATGCACACGCAGCCGGCGGTGAAGCCGGTGATGCCGAAGTCCCGCAGATGCACGATGGCCGGCTGCTCGCCGATGCCGGACACAATCAGGTCCGTGCTCACCAGGGTGATCAGCTTCGAAAGATAGGCGTCCTGAGCGGGGTCCTCCTTGACCACCGCATATTTGATCCAGGAGATCAGGCCGTCGTTCACCAGCTCGGCCGCCAGCTCGGGGGTGATGTAGGACTCGTCCTTGATGTAAAGCACGGCCTTGATGCCCGAGCGCTCCACAAAATGCCGCACCGCCGTCGCCACGCCCGCCGGCTTGGAGGGGAACAGCGTCGGCAGCAGCATCGCTGTCGGATACTCATGATCCCGCAGGATGGCCGCCTGATCCATCGCGGTGCCATACATCGGGCCGACACTTGGCACGACCCACATGTCCTCGGGGCTGATCTCGCGCAGCAGGGTCAGCAGCGGCGCGTATTCGGACACGGCCATGTTGTAAAGGTTGGCGTTGCCCCCGTAAAGCAGCGTGCGGATGCCGCCGTCATGCATGTGCCGGATCAGCCTGGCGTTTTCCTCACGGCTGAGGCTGAGGTCGGCGTTGCGGCAGAGAGGCGGGACGGCGATGACGGAGCTGCGAAGGTCGGCGGGAGCGTTGACGGGCGTGGTCTTCATACGGGGGCCGCAGAAAAGGGAGGGCTGGCCGGTGAGCAAATGGTAAATCCATGACGAGACGCGGCACAGAGGGCTTGCTCATCAAGGAGCGAGGGGGGTGTTGCGACAGGATTCACAGGATGAGCAGGCCTGAAAAGTCCAGCTGATCCTGCAATTCATGTCAATCCTGCCACTGAGGCCAGGAGATGCCATCACGGGCCCATTGGATTCGTAGGCCCTGCCCGGGGCACAAAGAATGCGGACATCTGGCGCTTGTCAGGCTGTCAAAGACGTATTAAACCGAAACAACGATCCTATGAGCGCCCCCGAACAGCATGGCGACAACCGCCTCAAGCAAGCGGAGAAAATCACCAGCCACCCTGAGCAGTACAAGGTGTGCGAAGGCTGCGGCTCCATCGTGGTGGCGCGGGCGGTCACCTGCCCGAGCTGCCATGGCTACCTGTTTGACGCCACCGCCCCGCGCGTGGTCGCCCAGGCCAGGGACCTGGCCATGAGGGCCGCGCATTCCGTGCTGGCTTCGGACTTGATCTGAGCCGCGCTCCACCATGGCATCCACCGCCCCTTCAGTCGCCTGCCTCGGCCCCGAGGGCAGCTTCTCCCACCTGCTGGTGAGCCAGCGCTTCCCGGACTCCCCGGCCATCCTGATGGCGACGATCGGCGAGGTCTTTGACCATCTGGTCTCCCACCCGGACGCCCTCGGCCTCGTGCCCATCGAAAACTCCTCCGGCGGCTTCATCATCGACACCGTCGACCGCCTGATCGACGACCGCTGCCCGCTCCACATCATCGAGGAGCTCACCCTGGATGTCAGACTCGCGTTGTTAGGCCGGCCGGGCTCCCCGGTACGGACCATCCACTCCCACGCCATGCCCTTCTACCATTGCGACGAATGGCTGAAGGCCAGCCATCCCGAGGCCAGGCGCGTGGTGGAAAGCAGCACCGCCAAGGCGGCGGAAAAGGCCGCCACGCTGCCCGGCGCCGCCGCCATCGGCCCGCGCCAGAACGCCGCGCTGCACGGCCTCGACATCCTGCACTTCCCCATCGCCGGCGAGGTGCCCAACATCACCCAGTTCTACGTGCTGGCCGACGCCGCGCGCCAGCCCTCGGCGCCGCCAAACCGCACCGCCCTGGTCGTCGTCCTCCCCGACCGGCCCGGCAGCCTCTGCCATTTCCTCACGCCTCTCAGCGACGCCGGCATCAACATGAAGCGGCTGGAGTCCCGCCCCCTGCGCGGCCAGCCTAACAAGTACCGCTTCTTCATTGAAATTGAGGGCTCTCCGGCCGAACCGGCCGTCGCTGCGGCCCTCGCCAAGGCCTGCGAGGGCGGCGTCATCATGCGCAGCGTCGGCTCCTACCCGGCGGGCCGCCGGTTTGAATCCTGACCCCCTTGTGACAAATGTCTTACAAGGTGCTCACGCAAGCCTGACAACTTCCCGGGGAACCATGCCAGAATGGCTCCAGATGAACGCAACGCCCTGCGGTTGCTGAATCGCCCTTTCTCGTTGGTAACCTGCATGGCTGTTGGCAACCCTCGAATGCTCTGAGGCGGGTCGAAAGACCCGCCTCTTGCTTTGGCCCCAAACTCATTTTCGAGAATCTTGCTGTTCCGAAACTGCAAATTTTCGCAAATAGTCGAAATAGTGACTTTAATTTTCGGAGCATTGGAATATTTTCAATAATTAGCACTGTCTAACAGAATAACTTTCCGATCCCGTGGCCAGCGTCGATTCCCTCCCCACTTCAGCTCCAGACCCAGAGTCTGACCCTGCAGGGCCGGGACGGGAAAACCCTTTCGCCGATGATGTCTGCCGGTCTCCCTGGGACATTGGCAGCTCTGTTGAAGCCCTGAATTCGGAGGTTCTCGATGACTTGATCGAAACCGTGGGCGCGGGGCGCTCAGGCCCGATGAAACTGCTCACGGCGCCACGCGCTGGCTATGGCAAAACCCACCTTCTGAGCCGCATCGCCGCCGCCACGGCCGGCCAGGTGGTCATCGTTCCGGTGGCCTTCCGTTCCGGCGACCCGATCACCCTGACCTCCCTGACCCGCAGAGGCATCGAATCCCTCCTGGAGGCCTCCGACCAGGATCGGCCCGGCTGGACGCGTCTGCGCGAATACGGCGCCCAGGTCATCGTCACGCTCCTGCGCCGGCTCATTGAAAGCGGCCAGCTCGCCTGTGCCAATCCCGCCCAGGCCCTCAGTGTCCTCTCCGGCCCCGTGCAGGAGGTCTTTGACGCCACCGGCCGCGCCCAGAGGATCGGCGAATGGCTCGCCCACAACCGCGGCGGCCTGCGTGGCCCGCTCGCCCTGCTGGCCGCACGCGAACTGCCGCTGCGTGCCGAACTTTTGGATGGGTGGATGTCCGCCCTGCTCGACCAGAGCCTGGAAGGCGGCTTTGCAGGCGTTGCTGAAATGCAGGAGCTGTGCGGCCTCGATCACGAAACCAGCGTCCCGTCCTGGCTTCGTCTCATGGACCTGTGGCGCCCGGTCGTGCTGCTGATCGACCACCTGGACGGCTTCTACCGCAACCCCGAGGCCGGCATCAGAATCGCCTCCCTGCTCATGGAGCTGGTGGAAGCCCACCGCATGCATGTGCTGATCAGCCTCAACCAGGATGTCTGGCAGGCCACCTTCGGCCATCACCTCCCCGGCGCCCTGGAAGACCGGCTCACCGCCAGCCAGGTGCTGCTGCGCGGTCTCAGTGAAACCGACGCCACCGCCCTGCTTCGCCTGCGCCTCAACCAGACCGGCCTGGATGATCGGCAGAAGGCGGAGTTTGAATCCTTCATCGACGTCAAACGTCACTTCCTGGGCCGCCCCGTGGGCAGCGTCTCCGCGCGCGCCTTCCTGCGGCACTGTTCGCGCCAGTGGAACATCTTCCACCACACACCGCCCTCGGGTGCCCTGCCGCCTCCGGATCCGGCAGACGACGAAGAGTTCAACACGCATCTGCCCCTGATGAAGGATCGCGTCGAAGAGGAAGAGGCACCCGCCCTGCCCTTGCCGACGCTGTTTGATCCCGAGACCGCCAGCGATGTGCAGAAGCTGGCCGGAAGCCTGGCCGAACCTCGCCATGCACTGCCTCAGGACGAGGCTCCGCCGGTGTTCATCCCGCCGCCACCCACTCCCGTCAGCGTGCCAGCACCGACGCCACCGCCCTTCTCAGAGGCCGAGGCGGAGGCAACCTCGGCCGACCTAACCAACACGGTGGAAGACTGGGGGGCCGGCAACTCCCTCGGCGTTCAGGAGGGCGTGGATGTCCCTCCGGGCCCCGACGCCTTCGTCAAGCTGCGGGAAATGCTCTCCAAGCTCCGCCAGCCCGGCCACCCACCCGGCCCGGCCGCCCCTCAGGAAACCGCTCACACACCCGACTCCTCCTCGCCTCCTGAGGCTTTCAGCACGCCCGCCCCCGCCTCTTCAAGTTCCACCGTCCTGCCGCCGCCAAGGTCCGCGCCCACGGCTCCGGCCGACGCCCTTCAGGGCCGCTTCCAGGCCCTGCGCATGCAGCATCAGGCGGAAGCCATGGCGCAGCCCCTCGATCATGGCAGGCTCGCCGACATCATCCGCCTGGCCGGGCGGCGCTTCCCGCTCGTCCGCTACAGCGAGCACGAGCTGCCAGGCCTGACGGGACGGCACGCCCTCTACTGGTCCCTGCAGGGCATCGAGCTGCTCTTCGGCCTCGCCCCGCCCGGTGATGCCGCCTACTGGCGCACCCTCAGCGGCTTTGCCGCCGGCAGGCTGGCCGATCTCTCCGCTCAGGCCGAACGCGAATCTCACGCGCCCGTGAAACTCAAGCTGCTCGGCTTCAAGACCGAGCGCGACCAGTTCGCCTGGCAGGGCATCCTGCAGAGCCAGTTCTTCCCGCCCTCGGTTAGGCAGTCCGTGGACATCGTCCATCTGGATGTCGACGGCCTCGCGGCGCTCTATGCGATGCAGCGTCTGGTGAAGGAATCCGAGTCCGGTGTCCTGCAGGCGGAGCCCGCCCAGATCATCAGCACGCTGGCCCGCGAGCTGGACTTCTTCTGGAAGCGCATCACCCGCACGAGCTAGAACGAACCGCCTGTGCTCGCCACAAACAGAAAGGCACCGGTCGCCCGGTGCCTTCGGTTGAAGGGTTCGACTGAAACTGGCCCGGCTCAGTCGGGCTTGTGGGCCGAGTGGCAGGCCTTGCAGTTCACGGCCTTTTTGTAATCACTGACACCGGCCGCATCCTTCGCCTGGATCTTCTTCACAGCGGCGATCAGGGCCTGGCACTTCTCCACCCAGGCGGCCTTGTCGCCCTTAGGCGGCGCCTCGGCGCACATGGCCTGATACGACTTCAGGATGTCCGCCAGCTCCTCGGGCGTGGCGGCGTTGTTGGAGACCTTCTTGCAGGTGGGATCCGTTCCCTTCGGAGCCTTGTGGTAATTCTTCATGGCGTCCTCGATGACCTCGGAGGCGGCCAGGGAGGAGGCGCTGCCCAGGACAATGAGGGCGATGACGTGGGGGAGGTGACGCAGCTTCATGGATGAATGACGAAGGATGGGATGTTGAGTGTGTTGTGGAAATGTCGGCATGGGCACCGACAAGACCAAAGTCTGCCTTGATCCGCCTCGAGAGGTCAAGCTTCGCTTTCGACACCCCCGCTTTTGCACAGCCTGAACAGCCGGTTCGATCACACAGACCTGCGAAACGATCACATTTGCACCAGGAAACGGAAAGACACGCCCACCCCTGCTCCTCGGCTGTCTCATGTCCAGCCTCCGAATTTTCAATTTTTGCAACTGGCCGCCCGATGCCTTTCCTGACACAATCCGCGCCCTTCAGACGCCTGATGCCCCTCCACCATCTCATCCTCCTGGCCCTGACCCTGACCGCTTCCCTGGCGCACGGACAGCTTCAGATCGGCGGGCGCACCTACCTGCGATCACCCGGTGAATCCGGCACTGCGGGCGAATGGGTGCTCTATGAAAAAAACGCGCCGCACGATGAAGCCAGCCGCCGCTGGCTGACCAGGAAGGTGCTCGTGCAGCTGACCGGAGGAACCTCCGTCTCCTCCTTGTCACAGCTCCCGGGCGTGACCCGGGCCGAGGCCCGGGGCGGCTACGCCGTCGTCACTTTCTCCGGCGATGCCTCGGCGGCCGTCACGGGCGCCAAACGTCTCAAGCGGCTTCCGGGCGTCACTTCCGCCGAGCCCATGCTGGCACGGCAGATGCAGCCGCGGCTTGTGCCCAACGACCCTTACTTCGCCTACAACGTCTCCAACCCCGGCTACCAGTGGCACCTGCACAACACCGGTGAAAACGGCGCCACCGCCGGCATCGACCTCAACGTCTTCAACGTCTGGGACAGCTTCCTCGGCGGCGGTGTCCGCATCGGCATCCTCGATGACGGCCTTGAAACCGCGCACCCCGACCTCTCACCCAACGTCGACCTGGTCAATGACCGTGACTTCAACGACCTCGACGACGATCCCAGCCCCGGCCCCGGCCATTTCCACGGCACCGCCTGCGCCGGCGTGGCCGCCGCGCGCGGCAACAACGGCATCGGCGTCAGCGGCGTCGCCCCCCAGGCCTCGCTGGTCGGCATGCGCCTCATCGCCGCCCCGACCACCGATGCGGACGAGGCCGACGCCTTCGCCCACAGGAACGACATCATCCAGGTGAAGAGCAGCAGCTGGGGACCTTTTGACAACGCTTTTGGTTATGGTGGCCCGGGCACCCTCAGCCAGGCGGCCCTTGCCGACGCCGCCTCCAACGGCCGCGGCGGCCTGGGCACGATCTTCCTCTGGGCCGCGGGCAACGGCAACCTGAGCGGCGACGACTCCAACTACGACGGCTGGGCCGCGTCGCCCTACGCCATCGCCGTCTCCGCCATTCGTGACAACGGCAAGGCCTCCTCCTACAGCGAGCCCGGCGCCAACATCCTCGTCTGCGCCCCCTCCAACGGCGGCCAGGGCGTCACCACCACGGACATCAGCGGCGCCTCCGGCTACAACGCGGGCAGCGGCCAGGATTACAACGATGGCAACTACACCCTCAGCTTCGGCGGCACCTCCTCCGCCACTCCCGCCGTCGCGGGCGTCATCGCCCTCATGCTCCAGGCAAAGCCGGAGCTGGGCTACCGTGACGTCCAGGAAATCCTGCTCAGCAGCGCCACGAAGAACGATGCCGACGACGGCGGCTGGGTCACCAACGGCGCCGGCTTCAGCTTTCATCACCGCTACGGCGCGGGCCTCGTCAACGCCCAGGCCGCCGTCACGATGGCCCAGGGCTGGACGAATCTTCCGCCCCGTGAAACCCGCACCCTCAGCGCCCCTTCGCTGAACCTCGCCATTCCCGACGGCGGTCAGGCGGGCCTCACCCACGCCTTCACGGTCGAAACCGCCGACAACCTCCGGCTTGAGCATGTCACCGTCAGCGTCAAGGCCTCCCACCCCTATCGCGGCCAGCTCGAATGGTGGCTCACCTCGCCCAGCGGCGTCAGGGTGCGCCTGGCACGCGCCCGCGGCAATGACACCGGCGCGGACCTCGACTGGACCTTCATGACCACCCACTTCTGGGGCGAACGCTCCGAAGGCGTCTGGAAGCTTCAGGTCTATGACAACAACCTCGCCGACGTGGGCATGCTCAACGAGGCCGCCATCACCTTCCATGGCACGCCTCCCACTGGCGGACTGCCCGCCCCCGTCATCACCTCAAACCTGATCATCGTCGGCCGAGAAGGCGCGGAAATGCAGCACCAGGTCACCGCCTCGAACGCCGCGACCAGCTTCGGCGCGCTCGGCCTTCCCTCCGGAGTCTCCATCAACACCAGCACCGGCGTCTTCTTCGGCACGCCCGTCACCACCGGCGCGCACTACGGTCTGGTCTTCGCCGCCAACACCACCGGCACGACCGTGGAAAACGCCGTCTTCTTCGTGCTGCCCGCCGACCCCGCCCTCTCCGACGCCGTCGAGCAGCCGACCGGTCTGAAAATCGTTCCTTTTGGTTACGCCAACTGGTTCAGCCAGTCTGCCATCACCCACGACGGCGTTGACGCGGCGCAGAGCGGCCCCGTCGGCCATGAGGAATACAGCGGCGTCGAGTTCACCGCCGTCGGCCCTGTCCGCCTCGATTTCCGCTGGAAGGTCTCCTCCGAACCAGGCTATGACTACCTCGTCCTCGCGGTGGACGGCTATGTGAAGGCCTACATCACCGGTGAGGTGGACTGGACCCAGGTCACCCAGGACATCGGCCCCGGCACGCACAACATCGACATCTACTACCTCAAGGACGAGGCCGTGGCCGAGGGCACGGACGCAGGCTGGTTCGATGAACTCACGCTCACTCCCATCACCTCCGCGCCCGTGGTCACGGGCGGCACCGTCCAGGCCTATGCCGGCACGGCCCTGCGCCACCAGATCGAGGCCAGCAACGCCCCCACCACTTATCAGGCCACCGGCCTTCCCGTCGGACTTCAGATCTCCCCCGCCACCGGTCTCATCTACGGCAGCACCTCCGTCACCGGCACCCACAACGTGCTCATCGAGGCCGCCAACGACTTCGGCACCGGCTCCGCCACGCTGACCCTCGTCGTCGGCTCCCTTGCCGAAGGCCTGGCCGCCGTCCTGGACGCGCCCGCCCAAATCATCACCTCGTCAGGCGACCTTCCCTGGATCCCTCAGTCGCTTTATGCCAGCGACGGCTCCGACGCCGCACGCAGCGGCGCCATCACCGACCTGCAGTCCAGCGTCATGAGCACCCAGGTCACCGGCCCGGCCAGGGTCAGTTTTTACTGGGGCGTCTCCTCGGAGGCCGATTACGACTACCTGCGCTTTTACATCGACGATGCGGAGCAGGCGGCCATCAGCGGCGAAGTCGGCTGGACCTTGCGCGAGTTCACCCTGCCGGCGGGTGTTCACACGCTTCGGTGGTCCTACATCAAGGATGAGTTTGTGCGCGGCGGCCTCGACTCCGGATTCGTTGACCACCTGCATGTGAACCCCGACGCCGACCTCGACGGCTTTTACGCCGATGACGAGGCCCTCTTCGGCACCAGCGATCAGAATGGCAACGCGATGCCCAGGTCCGTCATTTTCAGCAGCGGCGGCCAGATGACGCTGCAGTTCCCCAGCGTCGCCGGCAGGTCTTATGTGATCCAGCAGAGCATCGACGACATGAAGACCTGGACCACGGCGGACACCGTCCAGGCCACGCAGGGCGTGACCACCTGGCTGGACGCAAATTCTCAGGCGACGGGGCGGAAGTTTTACCGCATCCGCAGTCCTTGAATGTCGTTTTTGGTTTAACTCAAGGTTACGCCGAAGTCACGATTTGCAGTATCCTGAACATTGAAGAGGGCTGACAAGGTGTTAGTAGAAGCATCAACCGTGATGCATCTTCGTTTACTACCCACAGCTGTTGCTGCCTCGTTTTTTCTTAGTTCAGCGATGGCCGATCCGGCCATTGAATCCCTGATGGGTTTTGAAATGGGGCCCGCCACTCCGGGTGGAGCACCGCTCTACCTTCATTCGAATGGCAACTTCTACGCCACCAGCAACACCGGCGGAGCACTTGGTTATACCACCTTCACCTCCCCCATCCGCATCGGTTACGGCACCGTTTATCAGGTGACCCCTCAGGGCGAGGTCGGCGCCCTCAGCTTTGGCGGTGGGCTGAGCACGAATACGGGCGGCTTGCCAGGTGACACACCCAACCCCTCGCTGGTGCCCAGTGCCGATGGCTGGCTCTGGGGCAGCACCACCAAGGGAACGTTGTTTCCCAACAACGGCACCATCTTCCGTGTGCATCCTGACACAGGTGACTTCCAAACCATCTATCAGGTCTCCGGCGTCGGCACCAACGCGGTCTCCAACCTGGTTCGCGAACCGGCCACGGGCCTCATGTGGGGCACCGCAGGCGCCACCACCTTTAAGATCGACGAACTCACCGGCGCTTATTCCATCGGCATCACGGCTCCGGCGGCGGCCACCGGCGAAGTTGATGACGGCGCAGGTTTCCTCTGGGGTCTGACGCAGACCGGCAACGGCACGGTTTACAAAAAGGAGATCGCCACCAGCACCGTCACCACGGTGGTGACCTTCAGCGGCACCTCCGGCAGCTTTCCCGGCACGGCACCCCTGGGTCCGCTGGTCCTCGAAAACGGCCATCTCTGGGGCGTCACCACCTCCGGTGGCACGGGCCTCAGCCCGGGCCTCGGCACGGTCTTCAAGATCAAGGTTTCCGACGGCACCTACTCCACCGTGCAGCGCTTCGGCAGCCTCACCGGTGCCAATGCAGGCATCAGCAATCCCGCCAACGGCCTGGCCAGCGACGGCAAAGGCTCGCTCTGGGGCATCGCCAGCGCCGGAGGTGGCTCCAGCCCCTGGTGGATCTACAAGATCAGCAGCACCGACGGCAGCCTCACCAAGGTTTCCGAATTTGGTCCCGCCACCTACAACAGCATCTACAACACCAACGCCGCCGGATCGGCCGGGCGCTATCCTTTCAGGGGCCTGAGCGGCAACGCCACCGATCCCTATCTCTGGGGCACCACCAACGAAGGTGGCACCAAGGGCTGGGGCACGCTGTTCCGCTACAATCCTTCGACCAATCATTACCAGGTCATGGTCAACTTCACCGGCACCAAACCCGGCTTCCTCGGGGGCCACCCCAACGGCCGACTGCTCGTCGATGATGACGGCGTCATCTGGGGCACCACCGAAATGGGCGGCTCCAATGGCACCAATGGCTACGGCACGGTCTTCAAGTATGACCCGACGGCGCAGGCCTTCACCACCCTGCATTCCTTCAACCTTGGCGGCAATGGTGGGTTCCCACGTTCCGGCCTGGTCGATGACGGCGACGGCTTCCTCTGGGGCACCGCCAATTCCTCGCCCAACGGCGTGATCTACAAGGTCAACAAGGCCACGGGCGCCGTGACGGTCACCTATGCCTTCCCCTTGAGCCCCACCACGGAGGGCATCAAGCCGGAAGGTGAACTGCTGTCCGATGGCGAAGGCAACATCTGGGGCACGGCCATTGACGGCGGCACCAGCGGCAACGGCGTGCTCTTCAAGTTCAACACCACCACCAACACCTACACGGCCATGGTGAAGTTCACCGGCAATGACACCGGCGCCTATCCAGGACGCCAGCCCTCCGGCCCGCTCGTCATGGATGACAACGGCGCCATCTGGGGCACCACCATCTACACCGTCTTCAAGTATGAGCCCTCCACCGGAACCCTGACCAATGTCTTCAACGACAACGAGGATGCCCTCGCCCTGCCGCTGAAAGGCATCTCCGTCGGCACGATCTCCAAAACCTCCGAGGGCAAGATCCGCTTCCTCGGCACCGAGGGCACCAAGGACCTCACCACGTCCGGCGACACGGCCAGGCTCTGCAACCGCGCGGTGATCTACGAAATCGATCCCGCCACCGACACCGTTACCCAGGTGCAAAGCCTGGCGGAATCCATCGTCAGTTCGCCTCCAGACTTCACTCCGGCCGGCGGCCTTTACGAGCACAACGACGGCCGCTTCTACGGCATGCTCAAGTTCGGCGGACAAACAGACGATGGCTCGCCTGCCGGCGGCGGCATGATCTACCGGGTCAGCGGTGGCCCGGCGGTGATGACCCAGGCTTTCAACAGCTCCAACACCAACTTCAACACCCT
The DNA here is from genome assembly GCA_964642905.1 of uncultured Prosthecobacter sp. Classification (GTDB taxonomy): domain Bacteria; phylum Verrucomicrobiota; class Verrucomicrobiia; order Verrucomicrobiales; family Verrucomicrobiaceae; genus Prosthecobacter. Next base: position 4,337 of record CAZXPU010000091.1, on the reverse strand, counting down.
GGTCTCCCTCACCACCGCCACCCTTCGTGGTTATGCCAATCCCAATGGCAATGACATCACCTGCGCCTTCGAATGGGGCCCGACCAGCGCCCTCGGCAACGTGGTCTCCGCCTCCCTGACCAGCGGCTCCGCAGTCACCAGCATGGGCATCTATTCAGCCTCGATCACCAACCTCGCCCCTGAAACCACCTACTTCTACCGCATCCTCGCCAGCACGGCGACCGGTGACTCCGCCTACGGCCCGCTGCAGACCTTCAAGACCGGCACGCCCGTCGCTCCCGCCACTCCCGAGATCAGCGTCGAATCCCCCATCGGCCAGGTGCTGGCGGACGGCGTCGGCAGCATCGATCTGGGCAGTCTCGAAGTTGGCCAGTCCTTCCGGCAGTCCGTCGTGGTACGCAACCTCGGCACCTCCGAGCTCAACAACCTCACCGCCACCATCACGGGTGATGCCGCTGCGGACTTCGTCATCGTCAAACCACTGGGTGCCACCAGCCTCGGCTACTCGCCCCTGACCACGGGACTGCTCATCGCCTTCACCCCCACCGCCAGCGGTCCGCGCGTTGCCACGCTCACCCTCACCAGCAATGACAGTGATGAGGCCAGCTTTGAGGTGAACCTCCAGGGCGAGGGTGTCATCGAGCCTGAAATCGAGGTGCTTTCACCGGCCTCCACTCCCCTGGAAAGCGGCGCCTCCGACAGCTTCAACACCGTGGCGGTGAACACGCAGGTCACCCGCACCTTCACCATCCGCAACACCGGCAACGCCGACCTCACTTCCATCCTCACCAGCATCTCCGGTCCGCAGAGCATGGATTTTGAAGTCACCGAGCTTCCCGCCTCCTCCGTCGCTCCGGACGAAACCACCACCTTTGCCGTGACCTTCTCCCCCTCCGAGAGCGGCCTGCGCAGCGCCACTCTGGAAATCCTCAGCGATGATGCGGACGAAAGCTCCTTCTTGATCGAGCTCTCCGGCACCGGTGTCCTGGCCCCTGAAATCGAGGTGCTGGACGGCCTGACCGACCTGGTCGATGGCGGATCCACCCTCGACCTCGACAGCGTCAACACCGGCACCAGCGTCGTTCGCACCATCACCCTTCTCAATTCCGGCAGCGCCGACCTCAGCGGCCTCTCGGTCTCCATCACCGGCACCCACGCCGCCGACTTCACACGCACCCAGCCAACCGCCACCCTGGCCGCAGGCGAGCAGGCCACCTTTGATGTCACCTTCACGCCCTCGGCCGCCGGCACCCGCAGCGCCAGCCTCCTGATCGCCAGCAACGACGGCGATGAAAACCCCTTCAACATCAGCCTGACCGGCTTCGGTGTCACCGCCCCGGAAATCGTCGTCGAATCCCCCCTCAACTCCGGCCTGCAGGACGGGATTTCCAGCCTCGACTTCGGCCAGGTCAACACCGGCACCACCGGCCAGAAGACGGTGGTCATCCGCAACTCCGGCACCGCCGACCTCTCCGGGCTGGCCGTTGCCATCACGGGACCTGGCTCGAACAAGTTCAGCTTCACCGCCCTCAGCGCCACAAGCCTGGCCCCCGGCGGTGCCATCGGCTTTGTCCTCACCTTCACTCCCACCGCCAGCGAGACCTCGGAGGCCTCGCTCGAAATCACCAGCAATGACGAGGACGAGTCGGTCTTCGATGTCGCCCTCACCGGTGTCGGCCATGTGCCGCAAGGTCCCTTCTTCGAAACCCCGCCGGACAGCCAGCTGACGATCCTGGGTCAGCCCTTCGGCTTCATCGCCAACGTCACCGGCGACCCTTTGATGACCTACCAGTGGAAGAAGGGAACCAAGCCGATTGCAGGCGCCACCCAGCCTTTCTACATCCTGCCCGCCGCCAAGGCCACCGACGTCGGTGAATACAGCCTCGTCGCCGACAATCCGGTCGGTGATCCGGCAACCTCCCGCACGGTGTACCTGGGCGTCGTCACTCCCCTGACCGGCTCCAAGATCCTCAAGAAGGGCGCGCCGCTCACCCTCACCAGCACCGTGGCCTACCCAAAAGTGTCGGGAGTCACCGTGGCCTACCAGTGGCTGCGCGACGACGTCGAGCTTGAGGATGGAGACCAGCCCTCGGGCTCCGTGGTCGCAGGCGCCAAGACGGCGAACCTGAAGCTCACCAAAACCATGCCCGATGACTCGGGCGTCTACACCTGCCGTGTCACCCTCGACACTCCGGCCAATGACCCGGAGCTGACGCACGGCAACCTGCTGGTGGGATTCGTCGACGCGGTTCCTGTGCTCGACCCCATCCCGCTTCCCGCCTCGGCCTCCGTCAGCGAGTTCATCGACTACCCTCTGACCGCCTCCAACTACCCGACCAGCTTCAGCGCCACCGGCCTTCCCAAAGGACTGACGCTGAACCCCAAGACCGGCCGGATCACCGGGCGCCCCACCGAGGCCAGCAAGCTCGACAAGGAAGGCAGCCCCATCCCCAGCAAGATCGTCGCCAAGGCCACCAACCCCTGGGGCACCAGCCTGCCTGAGGAGTTTGAAATGACCATCGAACCCCTGGACGGCACGCTCGTCGGCACCTTCAACGGCGTCGTCGCCCGCTCCCCCCACAGCAACTTCAGCATGGGCGGCCTGGTGCAGATCACCGTCGCCAAGACCGGCGTCGTCTCGGGTTCCGTCACCCTGGCCGGACAAAAACACAGCGTGATCGGCACCCTCGACACCACGATTGGCGGCAGCCCCTCCGGCCAGCTCACGGTCAAACGCACGCCCGCCACCCTGGGGGACCTGTTCCTCGACATCAACATCACCACCGGCGACGACCTCATGCAGGGCCTGCTGCGCGATCCGCACATTCAAAACCTGATGTCGGAAATCGCCCTCGGCAGCCCCGGTGAACCCGACCTGGTGGATGGCTCCATGTTCGACGTCCGCCTCAACACGCCTCGCGGCATTGTGCTTGATGACGAAGGCTACGGCTTCATCGCCGACACCGGCAACCATGTGATCCGCTTCGTCGATCCCCTCGAGGACGAGGTGTACACCTTCGTCGGCAGCGCCGCGGCGGGTTCCGCCGATGGCACGGGCACCGCCGCTTCCTTCAACGGACCTGAAGGCATGGCCCTGGACAAGGACGGCAATCTCTTTGTCGCCGACACCGGCAACGGCACCATCCGCAAGATCACGCCCGACGGTGTGGTCACCACCTTCGCGGGCAGCGCCGGTCAGTTTGGAATTCTCAACGGCACGGGCAGCGCCGCCCGCTTCAAGGCTCCCTGCGCCCTCTGCTTCGACCCCGCCGGCGTCCTTTATGTTGTCGACCGCGGCAGCCACACCCTCCGCAAGATCACCCCGGCCGGTGTGGTCACCACCCTGGCGGGCAAGGCCGACGCACCGGGCTACAAGGACGGCAGCGGCACCAGCGCCCAGTTCAACACGCCCCAGGGCATCGCCTATGACCCCGTGCTCAAGGCCCTCTTTGTCACCGACGCGCTCAACAAGGTGATCCGCAAGGTCAGCCTCTCCGGCGCCACCTCCACCTACGCCGGCTCCCCGGGCGTGGCGGGCTACGATGACGGCCTGCTCGCCAACGCGCGCTTCATGAACCCGCTCGGCATCGTCTCCTGCGGCAACGGCTCGCTGATCGTCGGCGACTACCTCATCCGGAAGATCGGCGCCAGCGGCATCGTCAGCACGGTCTCCGAAGAAATCGACACGGAGGGCAATCTCGACCGCCCCATCGCCCTGGCCTACAACGAGGATGAGGAATCCGTGCTCGCCGTTCACGACCAGCTCCACATCATCGCCGGTTACAACCCGTACTCGCTCTCCGAGGACGCCGTCTTCGACGCCCGCCGCAACGCCTGGACCAGCGGCGATCCCGCCCCGGATGAGATCCAGGGCCTGTTCAACGCCGTGATCAGCAATCCCGCGACGGACGACCCGACCCTTCCCCAAGGGGATGGTTACGCCCAGGTCACCGTCGGCAAGCTCGGCACCGCCTCCTGGGCCGGCCGTACCGCTGACGGCACCGCCTTCACCCTCGGCACCTTCATCGGCGGCGACTACAGCATCCCTCTGCATGCCATGCTCTACAAGAACACCGGCAGCCTCCAGGGCAGCTGCTTCATCGACCCGTCCACCGGCGACATCGTCAGCAACATGCTGCCGACCTTCGACTGGTACAAGATCCCCCAGCCCCTGGCCCTGGCCGACCGCAGCTACAAGGCCGGCTTCGAGCCTATCCCGCTGGATCTCTTCGGCGGCCGTTACGTGCCTAACAACCTGCATGACTACCTCGGCCTCTCCGGCAGCCCCGCCGACCTGGAGCTCGACTTCGCCGCCTCCCTCATCTCCGGCTTCCAGC
>CAZXPU010000090.1:0-24340 GCA_964642905.1 uncultured Prosthecobacter sp. | reverse complement strand
GAACAAAACGGATGCAGGCAACGGCTCGAATGGCATCTGTCGTGTCATCGACGCCTCCTGCTCGCCGTCGCCTGATGCAAGGCGTTCGGCCAACAAGTCATTGCCCAAAGTATGAACGACTCACACGAGCAGCCAATAGTCCTGCCTTTGCTGAGGCTCACGATCGACGAGGCTCGTGCCTTGGACTACTTTGTCCTTTGCGATAGAGCTTGGGAGGCGGTCACTTCGGCCTGTGCGGAGTCACGATTTGTTCCAGAAGATGCAGATGCGCCAGCAGAGGATGTCTTCATTGATCTTCTGCCATCTCATTGGAGCACCGCATTTGCAGTTCACGAGATGGAGTCTGATGTGCTGGCGGGTGGGTTTATCAATTTCTTCTACAACCACGGAGACGGATTGGTGGCTGCAGCAGCAAGGGGCTTGGCGGACATTGGGGCCTCTAAGCATAGGAGCATTCTCCTGGAGGCTGCCGAACACTTCGACGATGAGGACGAGGTGATCGGACCCTTTGGTTCAGCCTTCTATGCTGCATGTCGGTCCGATGGCGATCCGAGGGAGATGCTCGCCAGCTACATCCTAGCCAACTTTGACATGTTCACAGTGCGGTGATGAACAACCACACGACATCAACCAAGGTGAACAAAACGGATGCAAGCAACGGCTCGAAGGCTTTCTGTCGTGTCGGCAACGTCCACCCCTCGCCGTCGCCTGATCCGAAGCGTTCGCCTAACTTTGAGAGTGCCACGCAATGACAAGACATCTGTATATTGGGGGGCTTGTGGCCGCAGGTTTCGATTCGTCGGGAGCTTATCTTCTTACGATTTCACACGCTGGCCGCGGCGTTTATTCCGTCGGCTCATGGGAGCGTGTAGCCCGAGACGATGCGTTGGCTTGCCCTGAAGATGGTCTCGCAGTCGGCATAGGTCCGCTGGCAGGCGCACCGATTGCAGTGACTGAGATTGATTATGAGACTGGCGTTCTCAGTTTTTCCAGTCTGGACGGTTCCACGTCGATCGAATATGAGTCGGGCACCCTTACCATCACAGCCGATGACTGACCACCAACCACAACCAAGGCCGAACAAAACGGATGCAGGCGACGGCTCGAAGGCTATCGGTTGTGTCGGCAACGTCCACCCCTCGCCGTCGTCTGATCCGGGTCGTTCGCCTCTCAAACAAGACGTCGCGTGAACATAAGAACCAAGCCACAGCGATTTCCATCAGCACTCAATGAGGCTTTTGAGGCGCTTGAGGACTTGCTGGAGGGCTACAATTACACCGTGTTCCTCTGGCACTACCACGACCCCGTCGCGTCCCCAGACGATGATCTGAGCGCCATACTCCACCGGACATTGCCCAAGGCTGAGATTGTGGTGGGTGGGTCACAGCCGTCTAGTGCTGAGGAACTGCTCTCGGATGTCTCATCTGCTATCGCCCATGTGGGCGACTCAGGTTACGGGCCGATTCCAGAGCGCATTCAGAGTGAGAAGTTTCAGAATCTTCTTCGTGACAGCTTGGATGCTTGTAGGCTGCTTTGCGCGGATTCCCGCATCGAACTCTTTTGGCTCAAGGAAGGGCATCCTGCCTACCCAGTTTTTTGGGACTTTGCTTTTGCGATTCGGCACGAGCCTGGATGCGATGTTCTGATTGGTTCCTCCTCCGACTAGCCATGCAATCAACACCAACCAAGGCGAACAAAACGGATGCAGGCAACGGCTCGAAGGCTTTCTGTCGTGTCCGCAACCGCTACCCCTCGCCGTCGCCTGATCCGAGGCGTTGGCCCAACCCAGCAACCGGCCCTTGATGTCACGAATGGCTCTTTGCCTTGCAGTCACTATTCTGTTCCTGGTGGCAGTAGTTTTCTTGATGAGATCGCCCCAGCCTTATACCAGATTCACATTTGATGCAGGAAGCAACGACGCTGCTGCGGCTATCCATCTGCCGATCGAGCCGCACGGTGTAGCACAGTTCGTATCCCCTGACATGTCTGCTGATTCCACCAAGCTCATTGATGAAGTTGTGGGTGTCTGGCCGGAGCTTTGGCCGAAGATGAGAGCTTACCTCGGCACAGAGATGAAGGATTATGGCGTCGAAGCGGCTCTGGGGAAGGTCGAGTTTGTTGGTTCGCTGGTCAGGATGACACCAGACGTTTACATGGGGGGCCAGAGCGACATTATGATCCGTCTTGAGTTCGAGGAGCCTCCTTTGTGGGATTTCTTTATTCGTGGTTCAAGCATTGTGCACGCACAGCCAGTTTTTTAGCGCCAAGCCATGGCCGCATCGACGAGACAACGAAAGGCGAACATGAAAGGGTTCATGGCTGTGAGGGACGAGCCAGCCAATGCCCCTCTGGTTGAACAAGCCCGAGTTTCGTTCTGAGGGCTTCTTGATGCGCTTTGCGTTTGGCGCTGGATGTCCTGATTGGCTTTTTTGCGATGATCTTGGATAGGCCCTGGACAGCAGCGGCGGCAGCAGCCGCTTTGGACTGCGGCAGCCTGCTGCCGCTTTCATCCCGCAGCCTGCTGCGGTGGTCGAGGACTCCGCCACGCTCCCAGCTTCCGAAACACCAGATCGCAGATCGACCCCGCCATCGAAATCCCAGGGTGGTTCACGCCAGCGGGCTGGCTCAGGAAAGCGGCAGCAGGCTGCCACAGAACTCTGCTGAACTCCTCCCTTGGAGAGAACCATGAGGTCGGTGCTGAAGTTTTGGTGCGCGTAAGCTCTGAAGGAACACCGCAGCGCCTGGATCAGCGCAGAGATGAGGCTGGAGGATTCTTGTTTTATGACATTCGGATGCGTCATAAGCAAAAATTTCTATTGCTGATCCCGCTTCTGAGGGCTAAACCGGCCCACTCTAGGACTCAAAAAAATCGTTGATTATAGTGATCTTGACGCACTCATTAAGCCTGTTTCTCATCAGTTGTTTGGGCAAGGAAGCAGAGTTCACCGGCATATAACCCAAATACTGAGCCATGTTCATCCTTGAGGGATTGATTTTCGGATTGCTACGCATTGTGAAGATGTTCGTGACACGTTGGCTTGTTGATCGTTGGCCTGACGATGTCGCTGTTCCCGCCCCCGCTGAGATGAAGGCATACGAGCTGCAGGATCAGGTGAACTCGAAGGTTTTATGGGATGCGCCTGAGTGCGAAGTGCTTGAGTGGCTGGAAGAGAAGCACTCCATCACCGGCGAGAGTGCGCGACAGATGCTCAGGCTCGCACGATTTGCACGCCGGAGAACGATTCGGGAGAAGGCCCTGTATGGTGCTGTCGCCAGTCTTATGGGCCTCCTGGTCAGCGGGGGGCTGATCTGGGCGCAGTTGGCAGGCGGATTTATCTTCATATTTCGGAGTCTGGTGATTGTTGCGGCATTTGGTTTCTGCGGCATATGTTTTGCACGTTACTTGGCCCGCCTGATTACCGGACAGACTTCCTCCTCAGCCGGGCTGTGAACAAGAAACAAGCTAAAGAGTGGCCGAACGCAACGGTTCCAGGCAACGGCTCGGATGGCATCTGTTGTGTTAGCAATGTCCACCGCTCGCCATCGTCTGATCCGAGGCGTTCGGCCAACCAATAACGCCACCCACCAGATCGATGGAAACGAAGCAAATCATCATTGCGGTAGCTGTTCTGGCCGTTGCCTTTGCTGTCTGCTTTGCACTCAGCAGGCAGACCTCTGGCGCGATGCTGGTTGATCACAGTTCCATTGAGCCGGGCCCGATTCGGCATGAGCGATTGGACGATGCTCTAGTTGCCCGAGTTCGAGCCTTTGAGCCGGTATTGGCGGACATTTATCCCATGTCTCATGAGGAGTGGCTAGAGGGATTTCAGCGTGACTTGAACCCAGAATCAGAGATCGCGATCTGGGAGGGCATCGCTGCCGCCTGGCAGAGACTGCCATCGCTTGGCGCACTCACGACGGACGAGCGGAAGGAGGCTTTTGGTGTTTTACTCGTTCGCTCCGGTAGCGATGATGTGGAGAGCAGTCTAGCCGGTTTAAAGCACCTTTCCCGAAGCCGAGCAGAAACGCTACTTGGCTTCTACACAGCACCACCGAAGCCTGTCACCATCGCGCCACGATGAACAGCCAACAGCCAGAACAAAGGCCGAACAAAACGGATGCAGGCAGAGGCTCGAAGGCTATCTGTCGTGTCGGCAACGTCCAGCCCTCGCCGTCGCCTGATCCGTGGCGTTCGCCTAAACCATGAAGACCGACTTGGACGATCCAAAGGGGGTCATCGGCCGATCCTACAAGGACGGCCTTCCGGTGATATGGAAGTTCGTGAACGAGGCACCGAGTGTTGACACCCGAAAAGCCCTGAAGTGGCTGACGGTGATTTCATGGGAATACGATGGCTCCGAAAACAACGGAATGCCAGAGAAGGCCCTCAACGAGCGAATGGTCCAACTCGAAGATGCCATTGAAGATGGAGTCGTGGCGACTGGCTTTTGCGAACACGCCATTAGCAAGACTGGATGCAACTTGAAGGAGTTGATTTACTACATTCATGATCGGGACGCGTTTTTGGAGAGCCTGAATGTGGCCTTGAGGGCACATGAGCGATACCCGATTGAGATTACGTTTTATGAAGACCCTGATTGGAAGGAACACAGGAATGCCCGAGACCTGTTCGACAAAAGCAAAGAATACTTTCAACTTTGAAGTGCGACAACTGGGCGTGAGTAATAGTCCTCGTTTGGGGTCCGGTAGCCGAGGGGGGCGGTTGTTGAGGATCGCGGCAGGCCTGCTGCCGCCTTCCTCCAGCAGCCTGCTGCGGTGATCGAGGACTCCGCTCCACCCCCAGCCTCCGAACCACCAGATCGCGGATCGGCCCCGCTATCGAAACCCCAGGGTGGTTCACGCCAGCAGGCTGGCTCAGGAAAGCGGCAGCAGGGCTGCCGCAGTCCATGGGGAGAGGAGCCTGGGTGGGTCTCCTCGGCGTTGATCTGAGCTCTGGCGGTGTGCTCGCATTCAGCCGCAAGTAGGCTGCGGGTTCAGGTCACGAGCAAACCCCAAGGATTCGACCGCCTTTTCAGAGCATTGAGCGGAGGTGATCGGAGCCAAGGCTCAGTCGATCTGCACGGCGCCGGAGAGTTCGGGCAGCACGGGCAGGGGCGGGAAGACATCGGTGGGGAGCTGGGGGAGGAGGAACCAGCCGCGGCCGACATGCCCGTTGGCGGTGGGGATGATGAGGCCCTGGAAGCTTTCGCTGCGCAGGATGCGCGGGGCGCTGGGTGTCACCGGGTGAACATCGATGAGGTTGAAGGTGCCTGAGAAGGCGCCGGTGTTGCGGTCCAGCTTGATCGAGGTTCCCTGATTGCTCTGGGCGGGGATGTTGAGGGAGGCGCCTGCCGCCAGGGGCAGGTATCGGTTGGCGCGGTTGGGCGTGTTGAGCCCGGCCTCCCGGAAGCTCAGGTAGGCGCCCTCGGGACCGGCAACACGATTCATGACGACGTTGCCAGTGACCTTGTACAGCCCGCCGGTGACGATCAGGCTCGCGGGATAGAAGCCGTCTTTGTAAACCGCCGCCTTGAGGTTGGTGTTGGAGGGGCGGTCCCAGGTGAGGTCGCCCTTGGCGATCGCGTTGTCGTCATAAGACGGCGCTGTGCCTGGCAGGATGCCTGTCACGCCGATGAGGCTGCCTCCGGAAGGCAGCGGGGCGAAGAAGGCGAGATCGCCGTCGGGGCCCAAGAAGGTGCTGGAGGTGAAGCTGTCTCCGTCGGGCAGCTTGCCGGCGGTGGTGATGCCTTCACCCTTGAGGCCGACCTTGAAGCTGCTGTAGCCATGGCCGTGGGGAAGGATCGGCACGCCGGGCGTCAGGCCGGCGATCTGCAGGGCGATGTTGTAGGTGCCGTCATAGTTTTCCGAGGGGTTGCCGGTGCTCCAGGTGTTTTTCCAACCGTTGGCGGTGGATGCGGTGAAGGAAGGGGCGGTGACCTGGCCTCGGAAAAGGCGTTTCCGTGCAGCGTCCAGACCGAGGTCGATGTTCACGGTGGGAAGGCCGGTGCGGGGAACGCGGATGAAAAGAGACGCCTGGGTGCTGTTGGGGCTGGTGTTGATGAAACTGGCGGGAAGCTTGATGGCCTTGTCCTTGCCCAGCAGGAGCGTGCCGGTGACGCCGCCCGTGCCAGAGATGACGAGGTCAATGCGTCCGCCGAGCTCGTTGTTCACCGGGCCGCGGTCGATGAGGACCAGGTAGCTGCCGGCGAGATCGGTGGGGAAGGGCTGCACCGCCAGGTTCACGGTGCTTGTCGCAGAGCCGAGCGAGTTCACGCCGGTCACCGTGAAGGAGAAGGGCGAGGCGCCGCTGGCGACGGTGGGTTTGCCGTAAACTCGACCCGTGACGGAATCGATGGTTAGACCCTTGGGCAGGTTGGCGGCCGTCCAGGTGGTCGGAATGCCGCTGCCTGGGGCCAGGGGGATGAGCTGGCTGTAGTCGCCGCTGACGATGCCGCCTGGCAGGCTGAGCGGGTTGCTTTGGAACGCAGGCGCGGCGTTGAAGATCGTCAGGACGTTGTCGCCGCCCGTAAGCGTGCCGCCGGGGCCGGAGACCTCGCAGGTGTAGGTGCCCGCATCAGGCAGCTCGAGGCCGGTGATGGTCAGAGAGTTGGTTAAGCCGCCGGTGAAGCGGGAATCCGCAGGCAGGTCGCCGCCATCCTTGCGCCAGAGGTAGCGCAGGTCGCCGGTGGTCGCGGCGTTGACGGTGAAGGTCACGCTGCCGTTTTCGGGCTTGTTGGCCCGGCTGGCGGTGCGGTCCACGACGCTCAGCGCCACCGGCTGGCTGTCGACGAAGGCCTTGTTGGAAGTCTGAGTGAGGCGCAGGCGGTAGAGCGAGGCGGCATCGGTCAGCTTCACGGCGGGCAGCGTCAGCGTGGCGGAGGTGGCGGTCTTGATGTCGGTGTATTTCATGCCCGTGCCCTTGCTCCAGAGCAGGGACACCCCGGTGGCTGGCGTGTAGGCGGCGGTGAAAACCGCGTTCTGGCCCGCAGCGACGATCTGTGGCTGCGGCGGACTGGTGAAGGAAGGGCTGAGCTGATCCACGCCCGTTCCGGAAAGGTCGATGAAGAAGGGCATTTCATCGCCATCGTTGCTCAAGAAGGCCACCGTGCCTGTGTAGTCCTGGAGGGCTGTGGGGGCGAAGTTCACCGTGAAGGTGCGCGTCGCGCCAGCGGCGAGGGTCATCGGGAAGGTGTTGCTGCCGGCGAGGGAGAACTCCGCGGCACCCGTGACCGACAAGTCCTGGATTTCGAGGTTCGCATTGCCGGTGTTTTTGAGGGTGAAGACGCGGCCTGCGATGTTGCCATTGAGAACACGGCCATAGTCGACGGTGCTGACCGTGCTGGTCAGCGCCGCCTTGAGGACCTCGACGTTGATCTCGGGGCCGTTGGCCTTGCCGGTGAGCTTGATGTCATAAGCGCCTTCATCGCCATCGTTGCTCAGCACATGCAGGTAGGCCGTTCGGGTGCCCATGGCCCTGGGGAAGAAGCTGATGATGAAGGTCTGGTTGCCGCCCGGCGCGACGGCACCCGAGGGCATGGGAGGCGCGAGGAAGAAGTCGGCAGCGTTGGGGCCGTCGATGACGATGGAGGGCGACCTCAGGCTCAGGAAGCCATCCCCTGTATTGCGGAGGGTGAAGGTGCGAGCCTGGATGGTGCCGGTGTTGTGAGTGCCAAAGTCCACCGTTCCCTTGCCGTCTGCGACGAGGGTTCCGGCCGGTTGTTCAACGACGATCTCCGGCATGTGCCCCGTGCCGCTGACGAGGATGTCGAAGGGGCTTTCATCCGCATCATTGCTGGCGATGCGGATCACAGCCGAGCGGGAGCCGCCGGCGGTGGGTGAGAAATAAACGGTGAAGGGCATCGCCATGCCGCCGGAGAGCTCCTCGGACGCGTCCAGGTCCACGCTGAAGTCCTGCTTGTGATCGCCGGCGATGGTGACGCTGAATCCTTTCAGCGGCAGGGTGCCGAGGTTTTCAATCCGTCCGGTCAGGCTTTGCACGCCACCCGCATCAACGTCACCGAAGTCGGTGCTCCCGGTGTTGTCGGCCAGGGGTACGCCCATGGGAAACTGGACATCAATCTCGGGATTCTCAGAGGCCTGCACCAGTCCTGCCGCTCCAAAGGTCACATGGGTGGCGGAGGTGATCAGATTTATGCTCGCCTGTTTCAATCCTGACGTGGCCGAGTTCAGGGTGATGGAGAGTGGCATGCGGCTGCCGGGCGCCAGGACAAATGTGGGAAGTGGCGAGGGGATGCTGAAATCGGCGCTGTCCGTCCCGACGATAACGGTATCCATAAGGTACAACGGGCTGGTGCCGTTGTTGATCACCGTCACCTCGCGCTTGAAGGGCTTGTTGACGGCGATCCTGCCAAAGTCCAGCACGGTGGTGGGGTTCTGCGGTGTGCCTGTTTCATCGACCACCAACACGCCCGGCAGGCCCTGGGCGACGCCCGTGAGCTCGACGTCAAAGGCGGGCTGGGTGGCATCGCTGGAGAGGATGTGGAGGGTCGCCGTGCGGGTGCCCTGGCTGGTGGGATTGAAGCGGATCTGGAAGAAGCTCTGATTGCTGGGCATCACCGGACTGATTGGCATGAAATTGATGATGAAGTCGTCCGCCTGCGGTCCATCCACGACCACGGAATTCAGCACCAGGGCGCCTGTGCCCGTGTTTTTAATGATGAAGGACTTCAGGATGGCCGGACCGGAGCCCAGGTAGCGGGTGCCGAAGTCCACGGTGGAATCTCCGGAGGTCAGGGGGGTGCCTTCCTGCTCCATGCTGATCACGGAAGGATTCAGGTTGAGATTCAGCGTGAGGTAGTTCGGCGTGGGGTCCAGGTTGTTAGGCGAGGAGCCACTGTCCTCCACCTGGAAGCCGATCCTGCCGTGGGGCGTGGAGCGGTTGGCGGGATTCGGATAAAAGCGAAGTCGGAAAATCGGGATGGTGACGTAATCGCCCACCTCGATCTGGCCGTCAAAGTAGTCACTCAGATAGCCGCCTTCAGGCAGTTCGGTGATCTTCACCCGGGTGAAGTAGTGGGGGGCGGGATCGCCCACATCACTGAAGCCAAAGTCGGAGTCGGTGATTTCAAATTCGGTGCCCTCCGTGGTCGTCAGCGTTCTGTCCCGACCCTGGGGCGGATAATCCACATTGAAGACCGTGATGCTGAAGGTGTCCGACGCGGACATGGCTGGCACCCCGTTGTCGGTCGCCTTGAGCTTGACCTCAAGAAGGCCCACGTCGGCGTCCTTGGGACTGCCGGAAAAGATGCCGGTGGCGGGATTGAACTGCAGCCAGGCGGGCAGCGGGCTGTCATCGGACTGGCTGGCGGTGAAGGTCAGCACCTGGCCCTTGTCTGAATCCGCAAACATGCCGGCGGGCAGCTGGATCAGCAGCTGGCCGTCCTCGTTCACCGCCACATCGGGTCGCGGGCTGGCCAGGGTCGGCGGATGGTTGATGGGGGCGATGTTCAACGTCAGCACATTGGCGGACAGGTCGAGGTTGGAGCCGGCCGCACCGCTGTCCTCCACCTGGAAGGTGAGCTTGGCGTAATTGCTTCCGGTGGCGCCGGTGACCGGGGTGAAGGTCAGGTCGGGGGCAGGATCTGCGGTGCCTACCTGGATATAGCTGAAGGTTTGTCCATAAAGCGTGGAGCCGTCCGCCGAACAGGCAAGGTTTAACCAATTTCTGGACGGTCCAGACGGCGTCCAGGTGAGACCGCCATCTTCGGAGCCATGCACCTGGCCGTTTTCAAAATCTCCGGCAAAGAGGCGCTTGCCGTCTGCCGAAGACGCGACGCTGGTCCACTTATGAACGGAGCCGCGAGTCGTCCAGGTGACGCCTCCATCCGTGGAAACATAAAGCAGACTGGTTCCCGACACGCAGGCAATGAGGGTTCGGCCATTGTCCGAAGAGGCCACATCCCACCAGCTCCGCGGCGTTTCCCGCACGGTCCAGGTGGCGCCACCGTCGGTGGAGATGACCATCTGTCCGCTGACACTGTTGTCAGATTCATCGGTACGGTTGTCGGCCACGGCGACAATACGCATGCCGTCGGCTGAGCAGGCGACGGAGGTGAAGGATTGGGAGGGGTAGCCGGTGCGTTCCACCCAGGTGACCCCGGAATCTGTGGAGGTGAAGATGGAGCCGAAGTATCGATAGCTCGGGTAGCTGCGGTCTCCCGTGACCGCGACCATGCGGCTGCCATTGGCACTCACGGCCGCCGCCTTCCAAGTTTGAACCGTGCCGCGCTCCGTCCAGGTGGAGCCTGAGTTGTTGGAGACGCGCAGCTTGGCGCCATAGACCGTGCCGACCAGGTGGGTCAGGTCGCCTGACCCTGCCAGGTTTGTCCAGTTGATGCTGGCATCCTGGGGGTAGGACCAGTTGACGCCCCGGTCGGTGGTGGTCTGGGGCTCATAATCTTTTTGCACGGAGACAGCACGGCTTCCGTCTCGGGAGGTGGCGATACCGTTGTTGGCATAGACCATCGTTCTTTCCGCCCAGTTGGCTCCGGCGATGCCCGGGCGCATGCTGACAAAGCTGTCAGCCGCCACGGGAGTGCCGTTGACGAGCAGCGTGCCGGCTGCGGGCATCGGTGCTGTGATCTTCACCCGTGTGAATGGATGGGGAAAGGGGGCGTCCAGCAGGTCGCTGAAGCCAAAGTCTGCCGCGGTGAAGCTGTAAGCCTGGTTGGCCGGAATCAGCAGCGCGCGGGTCGTGCCTTCCGGCGGGTAGTCCGTGTTGGTCACCACGATGTCAAAACGGTCCGTGACTTTCAGGGCCGCCGGGGTGTTTTCGGTGGCGGTGACCTCCACCGTGAGGGTGCCGACATCTGCATCGGTGGGTTTGCCGGCAAAGGTACGGCTGCTGCCGGTGAACTTCAGCCAGGCGGGAAGGGGGGCGCCACCGGCCAGCGTGGCGCTTAAGGTCAGGGCGTTGGCGTCCGGGTCGGTGATGGAGGTGATCGGGAAGCTGTAAGTCAGGGGGCTGCCTTCGGCCACGGTCTGGTCAGGAATGGGCGTGACAACCTGGGGTGCATCGTTCACCGGCTGCATGGCAAAGGTGACGGTGTTGGAGGTCAGGTCACGGTTGTTGGCGCTGCCATCATCCTCGACGTTAAAGCTGAAGGCGCTGTCGATGAAGTTGTTGAGCGCGGGCTCAAAGGTGATGACCGGCTGGGAGACGTAGAGGCCGCTGGTCTCATCGGAACTGGTCGTGCTGTAGCTCAGAAGACGGCTGCCGTCCGGCACCACCAGGATCGGCATGTTGGAATAACCTGCGGGCGGAACGTTGGTCGCCGTCTCCACCCAGGTCGCCCCGCTGTCGGCGGAGGTGTAGAGGCGTCCGGCGGCGGCGTCAGCCATGATCAGCCTTGTGCCGTCATCGGACATGGAGACGGCGGAACAATAACCGCCACGGGTTCCGATCGTCCAGGTGACGCCTGAATCGGAGGACTGGTAGATGGCGGCGTTGCCCTGACCGGCGACCATGCGGGTGCCATTTGCAGAAATGCCCACCTGGCTCCAGCCGCGGTCACTGTCCCGGGCTGTCCAGGTCGCGCCGCTGTCGGTGGAGGTGTAGATTTTACCGAGGTAGGCGCAGGCCACCATCGTGCTTCCCGATGCGGAGCAGGCGACGCTTCTCCATTCGCGGGCCGAATCTCTCGCCGTCCACGTCGCTCCACTGTCCGTGGAGGTGTAAAGGCTGCCATTTTGCTGGCAGGCGACCATGATCGTGCCGTTGTCGGACATGGCAATGCCTGTCCAGCTGGCGTTGGTTGCCGAGCGGGCCGTCCAGGTGACGCCGCCATCCACGGAGGTTCGGAGGATGCCATTGTTTTCCGCAGTCGCGATCGTCATGCCATCGCCCGAACAGGCCACTTGATGGAGCTTGGAGCCAGTCAGACGTGTCTGCCAGGTCATGCCGCCATCCACGGAAGTGGACAACTGCCGCGTGGCGCTCGGGTTCTCGACCGAGATGACCAGTCGTTTTCCGTCGTTTGAAGAAGCGAGTCCACCCTGCTGGGCGTACCTCGCCTGGCCGGGCAGTTTGACCCAGGCGTTGGTGGTGGGAGTGGCGCGCACCACCTGGTTCACCGTGGCATTCACGCCATTGACCTTGAGGGTTCCCCGGTTGGGCGGAGGCAGTGACGAGAGGACGATGTTGGTGAACTTGTCTGGTGGGACATCTCCCGTGTCCTTGAAGCCAAAGTCCACCGGACTGATCATCACCGGCGTGTCCTCCGTCACCGAAAGCACGGTGTTGGTTCCTGCCGGGGCCTTGGTGCCACCTGACAAGGGAGCTGTGGAGAGGGTTAAAGCGACGAGCAGGGACAGAGCCGGGAAGGCTCGTGAGGAAGCGGGTGGTTGCATGGGGGGATTTGAGGCAACCATCGGTTAGGAGTGATTGCCTTTGTAAGTGGCCGTGGATGAATGAGTCAGGCTCTTATCACGGCATCGCCTATGCGTTGTCCAACAAACAATGCGGTTGGGTTTCCTTTTCCTGGATCGGGCAAATCCGGTGCTCCGAAAAGTGTGCCGGAGCGAACGCTGTCACGGGCCTCCATGAGTCTTTGCAACCCGCTCGAAAATCTGGAAAACACTTGTGAAAGCGGCTTGTGATCAAGACCGGGAAAGACAATGGCTAGCGTCAGGATTCGGGGGCTCGCCGACAGGATCTTGGGCTTTGATTGGCCGTGATCGTGCGGAGGTCTGCTGCTGCACCTTGGGTGAAAGCAGACGAGGGCTGACTAGGCCCTCCGAAATTTTGTCCGGATGGCAGGGCTGTGTCGGGCCTCAATGAGCCTTGGCAGCCACTTCGGCGGGCTTGGAAAGCACCTGCTGAAGCGGCTTCGGATAGAGTCCAAGCACGACAATGGCGAGCGCCAGCGCCACGCTGCCGATCTTGGTGGCGGCGTTGAGATTCAGGGGCTCGGAGGCCGGGGAGGTCTCGGGGCTGTGAATGGCCAGGATCGTCCGGAAGTAGTAGTAGAAACCGGCGGCAGCGCCGATGGCGGCGCAGACAAGGGCACCCCAGTAGGCCTGATCGACCAGGCTGAGGAACACGAACAGCTTGCCCATGAAGCCTGCGGTCAATGGCAGGCCGGCAAGGCTGGCGAGAGCCAGGGTCATGGCGAGACCGAGAACAGGGCTGCGCTTGGCAAGGCCGCGGAAGTCACGGATGTCCTCACCGCCACCGTTCACTCGAAGGATGGCGAGGATCAGGAAGCCAAGCACCGTCATCGGCAGGTAGGTGGCGAGATAAAAGGCGACGATGCCGCTGGAGGTCATGCCGGAGCGGGTGGAGTCGTCGCAGGCCAGGGCCAGAAGAAGGTAGCCCGCGTGGCTGATGCTGGAGTAGCCGAGAAGGCGCTTCACGCTCTGCTGGTAGATGGCGGGCAGGCTGCCCAGAAGGACCGTGAGAGAACCGATGATCAGGAGCAGGCCCTTGATTTCCGGACCGATGACCGAGTGTTCGACCAGCAGGGCGTCGACGGTGCGGGTCAGCACCACAAAACCGGCGGCCTTGGAGCCGACAGAAAGGAAGGTGGTCACCGGAATGGGAGCGCCCTGGTAGACGTCGGGGACCCAGCTCTGAAAGGGGGCGGCAGCGACCTTGAAACCCAGGCCGGCAAGCAGGAAGGCCGCGCCGAGAAGCACCGGAGCCTTGGCGATGTCGGGCTTGGCCAGGGCGGCGGCGATGCCTTGGAAGCTGAGCGAACCGGTGGTGCCATAAATCCAGGCGACGCCGAAAACGAGGACGCCCGTGCTGAGCGCGCCCAGGATCAGGTATTTCACACCCGCCTCCAGGGCGAGGCTGCTTTTGCGGGCGAAGGCCACGAGCACGTAGAAGGAGACGGTGACGAGCTCGAGAGCGACAAAGACGGTCACCAGGTCCTGTGCGGCGGCCATCCACATCATGCCGGCGCAGACGATGAGAGGCAGGCTGAACATTTCCGTGAGCCGGCCTTCCAGCGTGTATTTGCCCAGATAGGGGGCGCATTCATGCGTGAGCCAGAGCACGAGCAGGGTGATGATCAGGAAGAAGCCCTTGTAGAAAAGAGCCAGCTGATCGAGCTGCATCCAGGGGCGGCAGAAAGCGGGCAGGCTGTCCGGCGCATGGCTGGCGGCCGTGAAGAAGAGAACAAGCGCGAGGGCGGTGCCGCCGATGCTGGCCGCGGCGATGGTGCGGCGGCTGACCTGGGGCACGAAGGCCTCAACCAGGAGCAGCGCGAGGCCCAGGATGGCGAGGAAGGCTTCGATGGTGAAGACGGACATGAGGGAGAATCAGTGAGTGGCTCCGGCGGCGGCCTTGGCGGCTCCGTGAACGGCAGTGCTGGCGGCCTCGGTGACAGAGGCGAGGTCGGTTTTCAAAAGGCCGAGGAGCAGCCAGGGGCAGCAGCCTGCCACCAGCAGGACGGCCGCGAGCAGGATCATCGGCACGCGCTGGGCGAAGGCGGGGTCGGTCATGAAGAGACCGGCGCTGGCGCTGCCCTGGAAGATGCTGCGGTAGGCACGCAGCATGTAGACGGCGGACATCACGACTCCCCAGAGGGCCAGGACGACCGTCCATTGCAGCGGGCCGAAGCTGTCGGTGCCAAACTGGGTGAAGCTGCCGATGAAGATCATGACCTCGCCCGCGAAATTGGCCAGGCCGGGCAGGCCGATGGAGGCGAAGGCGCCAAAGGCGAACAGGACGGTGAAGACCGGGGCATGGGCGCCGAGGCCTCCCAGCTTGTTGAGTTCAAGCGTGCCAAGCTGGCTGCGAAGCCGGCCGGCGAGCGCGAACAGCAGGGCGATGCTGACGCCGTGGGCGAACATGAGCAGGATGGCGCCTCGCAGGGCGATCTCCGTGCCGGCGGCGAGGCCGAGGAAGATGTAGCCCATGTGCATCACGGAGGAGTTGGCGAGCACATCATCCAGCCTCTTCTGGTGAATGGTCACGAAGCCCATGACGAGGATGTTGCCCAGGAGCATGAAGAGCAGCGCCTGATGCACCCAGGGGGCCTGAAATCCTTGGGGGAGCAGGGGCAGGGCGATGCGGAAGAGACCGTAGAGACCGAACTTTTTCAGGACGCCGCTGTGCAGCATCGCCACGGGAGTCGGGGCGGAGGCATAGGCGGGAGCCGCCCAGGAATGCAGCGGGAAAAGACTGACGAGCGTGCCGAAACCGAGCAGCAGCACGAAGGCGATGCTGGCCTGTTTGGCAGCTGGCAGAGGCGTGGCTGCGGCCTGGGCCTTGAGGGCCGTGAGGTCAAAGGTCAGCTTTTCACCTCCGCTGAATTCCAGAACCAGCCAGGCGAGACCGGCGAGCAGGATCAGGCTGCCCGCGCCAAGGTAGACCGTGGTCTTCCAGGCGACGGCCTTGCGATGCTCGTCATCGCCATGGCCATGGAGCGCAATCATCAGCAGCGTCGGGATGAGCGCCAGCTCGTGGAAGGCGTAAAGGAAGAACACATCCGTGCAAAGGAAGGCTCCGAAGGCGCCTGCGGCGATGAGCAGCGAGGCGACGTAATAAATGCCCGGTTTTTCGGGGCTGATCTGCCAGATGGCCGCAAAGGCCACAAGCGCCGTCAGCAGGCCCAGAAGCAGGGAGACACCGTCAGCGCCGACCGCGAAGGAGATGGACGGATGATCCAGGACGGCAATGGCGTGGGTGTAGCGCAGTTCCGCCCCCGTGGAGCCGTGGTATTGCACGCACAACAGAGTCAGGACGCCGAGGCAGAAGCTGGAGGCGATGATCGAGGTGGCCCGTGCGGGCGCGCCCAGCCAGACTGCCAATGCAGCCAGGATGGGCAGGAGGATGACGATTTCGAGAGGACTCATTCCGGGTGGAGAAAGATCAGGATCAATGCCCCATCTGAGGCAGGACGAAGATGGCGAGGTAGATGACCAGCAGCAGGCCGGCGCCGAGCAGGAAGGTGTAACCCTGGAGGTGACCCCCGGTCAGGACACGGGCGGCGGAGCCGATTCTTCTGGCGGCAAAGGCGGGCAGTCGGGCGACGATGCCATCGACGAAGATGCGCTCCAGGCCGGTGACCAGCCAGGCAACTCCATCCTGGAGCACCTTCACCAGCACGGCGTAGATTTCATCGAAGTAAAATTTGTTGGCGAAGAGCTTGAACAGGCCCTTGGAGGCGAGGGGGTCGCTGTTTTTGCCACGGTAGAGGATGAAGCCGAGACCGCTGCCGATGACGAGGGCCGCGATGGACGCGATCATGACCGTGGAATGCGTTTCCGCGTGGTCGGGCTTCATCGCCTGAAGCATCTTGGCCGCCCAGCCCCAGGGGGAGATGATCGTCAGAACGGCCAGCAGCACCAGCGGCAGGATCATGACCAGGGGGGCTTCGGTGGCATGATGAGCCGAGTCGGTGCGTGGCTTGCCGAGGAAGGCGATGACGAACATGCGCGTCATGTAGAAGGAGGTCAGCAGGGCCGTGGCGACACCGATCCAGAACAGCGGTGAGCCGCCCTTCACCTCGAAGGCGACGCCGAGGATGGCCTCCTTGCTCCAGAAACCGCTGGTGATGAAAGGCACGCCCATGAGCGAGGCGGTGCCAATGAGGAAGGTCACAAAGGTCACCGGCATGTGTCTGGCGAGGCCGCCCATCTTCCAGATGTCCTGCTCGTGGTGGCAGGCGTAGATGACGGCGCCCGAACCCAGGAACAGCATGGCCTTGAAGAAGGCGTGGGTGTAGAGGTGGAACATGGCCGGATGGCCGGGGGCGGCGCCGTCATGATGCCCGCCTGCTTTCAGGGCGACGAGACCGACAGCCATGACCATGTAGCCAAGCTGGGAAAGGGTCGAGTAGGCCAGTACACGCTTGATGTCGTTCTGCTGGGTGGCGATGAGGGCCGCCATCAGGGCGGTACCGCCACCGATCCAGGCGATGATCAAGGAGGCATCTGGCGAGGCCTCGATCACAAAGGCGCAGCGGACGAGCATGTAGACACCGGCGGCCACCATGGTGGCGGCGTGAATGAGGGCGGACACCGGGGTCGGACCCTCCATGGCGTCAGGCAGCCAGACGTGCAGAGGAAACTGGGCGCTTTTGCCGACCGCACCCATGAAGATGCCAAGGGCGGCGATAAGGAAGAACGTGGGGTGGATCTTCACCGCATCATGCACGGGACCCATGGCGAAACTTTCCTTGAGACCGACAAAGCTCACGTCGCCGTGATTGGCCATGAACAGCATCAGGATGCCGATCATGAAACCAAAGTCGCCGATGCGGTTGGTCAGGAAGGCCTTCTTTGAGGCCTCTGCAGCACTGGCCTTTTCAAACCAATGGCCGATGAGCAGGTAGGAGCTGAGACCGACCAGCTCCCAGAAGATGAACATCATCACCAGGTTGCCGGCGAGAACGATCCCGGTCATGGAGAACATGAACAGGGAAAGGGAGCCGAAGAAGCGCTCCCTGGACTCGTCCTCCTTCATGTAGCCGACGGAGAAGAGATGAACGAAGAAGCCGATGGAGGTCACGATGAACATCATGCCGCGGCTCTGCTGGTCGATGATGGCGTCGATGGCGATCCTGAACTTGCCGACCTCGAGGAAGGGCAGCAGCACCGGCGTGGCATCCTTGGTGCCGAGCAGCATCAGGCTGATGAGGAAGCAGACGGCGGCGGAAAGCAGGGAGATGATGACGCTGGCCCCTTTCAGGACGCGGTGGGCCAGCAGGATGACCAGTGCGGACAAGAGCGGCAGAAGCAGCAGCAGCGTCGGCAGGCTGGCGGAGGTGGATTCCGGTTCGGGCATGGGCTTTGGAAAAGGGAGCTTAGGCGAAGAGGCGAAGGCGGGATGGTCGGCGGAGAATCCAGGACCCAGGGCCTTGGAAACGCCTGGTGCACCTGCAGGGCGGCAGGGATGCCAGCGCATTCAGGGGAAGGAGTTCCTGGGTCATGGGGGCTGGGTCTTGGGAATAGCCGGAAGTCATCCCTGAAGCTTGGTCACAGCCTCAACTTCAACACTCTGCTTCGTGCGGAACAGAGCGACGATGATGGCGAGGCCGACGGCCACTTCGGCGGCGGCGACGGTGATGGTGAAGAAGACCAGGGCCTGGGCGGTGTAATCCGGAAGGCCTTGAGTGACGTTGAAGCGGGAGAAGGCCACCAGGGCGAGGTTGGCCGCGCTGAGCATCATCTCCAGGCACATGTAGATGATGAGGATGTTGCGGCGTGCGATCACGCCGGCCAGCCCCAGGCTGAACAGGATGCCGCTGACGATGAGGTAATGATTCAGGGTGATCATGACGGTGAGCTGCCCTCCTTGTCACGTTTGCTCAGGGCCACGACGCCGACGGTACCCACCAGAAGCAGCAGGCCGATGACCTGAAGATGGAAGGCATACTGGGAGAACAGGGTGTTGCCCATCAGTTTGGCGTCAGGCAGGCTGCCTGCCTTGAGATCGTTGGAGATGGTGGGCAGGTTCTTGCCTCCCAGCGACTCCCAGCGGGCTCCAGCCTCCTGGAGTTTGAGGGCCGCCGTCTCGGTGGTGGCGGCGCTTGCCGGCAGACGACCGGAAACGGTGGCGATCTGAACTGCGAGGATGGCCGCCACGGCGACGCCTGCGGCGATGGCTGCCAGATTGGTGCGTCCGTGGTCCGCCTCGTCCCGGATGTCCATGAGCATGATGATGAACAGGAAGAGCACCATCACCGCCCCGGCATAAACAAGCACCTGCAGGGTGCCGATGAAGAAGGCGTCCAGGCTGAGGAAGAGGGCGGCCAGACCGACAAAGCTGACCGCGAGGGACAGGGCGCTGGTGACCGGGTTGCGGGCGATCACCACATTCAGGCCAAAGCCGAGGGTGATCAGCGCGAAAAGGAAGAAGAGGAGGGGAGGCATCGAGGCTACTTGAGTTCGTTCCACTTGTTCACCAGGCCCACGCGCTTGCCGCCGATCTCATAGAGACGCTGCTTGTTGTGGACCATCTCCTTGCGGCTGAGGCCGGTGATGGCGTAATCCTTGCGCAGGAAGATGGCCTGCTCGGGGCAGACCTCCTCGCACATGCCGCAGTAGATGCAGCGGATCATGTCGATCTCAAACTCCTGCGGACGCTTTTCCACCTTGGCCCAGGGATCCGTGCTCGGAATCTCGCCGGGGGTGATCTTGATGGCCTTGGGCGGGCAGATGAATTCGCAGAGCTGGCAGCTCACGCAGCGTTCGCGGTCCTGTTCGTCCGTGACGAGGGCGGGGGCGCCGCGGTAATAATCCGGAAGGTGGGAGTCCCACTTTTCCTCCGGGTATTCCATGGTGACCTTCGGCTTGCGGCCGATGATCTGGGAGAGGGTCTTGAAGGCGTGGCCGAGGGTGATCTTCAGGCCCTTGAGCAGGGTGGAGATGAAGGCTTTCTCGTGCCAGGCGAGCTTCGGACGCTGAACAATGATGGTGGCCATCGTGGATCGGTCGAGAGGAGGGGGGTTACTTCACCGGAAACCAAATCATGAGGACGGCGGTGAGCAGCACGTTGGCCAGGGCGGCCTCGAACATGAACAACCAGCCAAACTTCATCAGCTGGTCAAAGCGGAAACGGGGCAGGGACCAGCGGATCAGGATGAAGAAAAGAATGAAGCCCAGCACCTTGGCGAAGAAGGTGGCGATGTGCAGCAATCCCAGCCAGAGCGGGGTCGCGCCCGCCTTGAAATCAAGCCCGAGCAGGGGGGCGAAGGGGATGCTCCAGCCGCCCAGGAAGAGGGTCACGGCCAGGCCGGAACCGATGATCATGGCGGCGTATTCACCCATGAAGAAGAGGGCGAACTTCATGGAGCTGTATTCGGTGTGATAGCCGCCGACGAGTTCGGTTTCGCACTCGGCAAGGTCAAAGGGAAGGCGGTTGGTCTCCGCGAACATGGCCACGGTGAAGATCAGGAAGCTGAAGATCATCGGGATCCACAGGACCCAGCGGCCCAGGGAGAGGCCATCACCCCAGAGCGGCAGGATCAGCCAGCCATGGGCGTCCTGGAACTGGGTGATCTTGGGCAGGTTCATCTCCCCGAAGACCATGAACACCGGGATGATGGACAGGCCGAGGGAGATTTCGTAGCTGATCATCTGCGCCGAGGAACGGACGCCCCCCAGGAAAGGATACTTGGAGTTGGAGGCCCATCCGGCGAGGACGATGCCGTAAACCCCGAGGGAGGCGATGGCGAAGGTGTAAAGCGGGCCCACGTTGAGGTCGGCGATGACCGCCTTCACGGGCTGGACGACCCCCAGGAAGCTGAGATCCAGTTCCGAGCCAAAGGGAAGCACGGCACAGGTCAGCAGGGCGGGCACCACGGTGAGACAGGGAGCCAGCCAGAAGTAGAAGGTGTTCACCATCTTTGGGGTGAAATCCTCCTTGAGGATGAATTTCACGCCGTCCGCCGCCGCCTGGAACAGGCCGCCGATGCCGAAAATCTGGATGTCCTTTTTAAATCCCAGGAGGGTGAGGGGAATGCCCACCCGGTTGGGACCCACGCGGTCCTGGATGACGGCGGAAAAACGCCGCTCCAGGTAGACACACACGGTGACGAGCGGCAAGACCGCCGCGAAGGTGAACCCCACGATTTTCACAAGGGAAACGATGAGGAACGTCAGGTCGATGTTGGCGATGAGGGCTGCCATCAGGTGCGGGGGGCGGGGCATTATCAGGAGTGCTTTACAAGCGGCAACCCGAATTTGTGAAAAATTTCACAAGCTCGAATTAAACCGACCCTTCATGGCTTGAATGCCGAAGATTCTCTCTACGCAGCTCGCTGTTTTGATCTCATTCAACCCCGGCTTTTTTACTTGCTGCACTCATTCTGTGGCCCGGAGGCAAAATTTATTTGTTCATAAGAACTGTTTTTGGGTTTGAAGGCAGAACTGGGGCGATCGGCGCCGCCTCGTCTTTGAACTGACTGATGGCTTTGTCATTTGTGCTTCTCCTTTTCAGAGGCTGAATCCCTATTTGCAGAGTGGGGATGAACGGCTAACCATCAGCTCCCACCACCATGACCCTCACCAAACGCGGAGAATATGCCCTGAGAACCATGATCCGGCTCGGCGTCGCCGAGTGGAACAAGGAGGGCGTGATCTCGGTCTCCAACATCGCCCATCAGGAGCACCTGCCCTTCAAGTTCCTGGAGGCCATTCTCACGGAGCTGCGCAACGCCGGGTACGTGGAAAGCGTCAGGGGCAAGTACGGCGGTGCCAGGCTGGCCAAACCCATGAAGGAGATCACCATGGGCGAGATCGTTCGCCTCATTGACGGCAAGCTGGCTCCGATCGGCTGCGCCAGCGAGACGGAGTACGAAAAGTGCTCCTGCCCTGACGAGGAGCACTGCGGGCTGCGGATGCTGATGATCGACGTTCGCAACGCGATCGCCAACATTCTCGACCGCTACACGCTGCATGACGTGGTCGAGGTCACGCTGCGCAAGCATGAGCTTGAGCCGCCAAAGAAAAAGGCCGTCAAAAAGGCGGCCCGGTCACGTCATGCCGATCCGGCCGACGGCTTCCTGGCGCTGCTGAAAACAGGCGGGCTCTGAGCGGCGAAGCCCTCTGTTTTCGGGCATAACACATTTTGTGATTAAAACCTATTTGACGAATAGGATATCATGTCGCATAAAATCATACTTTACAAGTAGGTTTAAAGTTCATCCTGCCAAGGAAGACCCTGCCGACCGTTGATACCCCCCCACCCGCCGAAGCGACCAGGAACCATGGAGCCGAAGGTTGATCCCGACCCTCCATGTTTCATTCGCTCCGTCGTACCTTCGTCCTGTCATGGCTTAGCGCCCTGTTGATCAGTCCAGTTGCAACCTCCTCAGCCCAGACGCTCTACTGGGACGTGGATGGTCCGAATCCCGGGGCCGGTGGCGCTCAGCCGGGGGAGATCTGGAATCTGGCTTCCAGCTTCTGGAACAACGCGGCAGGAGATGCAGCGCCGGTTGTCTGGGACAACTCAGGGCTGGCGACGGCTGTTTTTGCCGCCGGCACGGACGCCACAGGAAGTTTTGGGGTCACTTTGGGAGCCTCAGGCACTCTGCTGCTTTCGGGGCTCACGCTCAACGCGGGCAGTCTGACCCTGGCTCAGCAGACGCTCGCCGACGGTCTGGATTTTGGTGCCGTGGCCGCAGCCTTGAATGTGGCGGCTGGATCAGGCCTAACCATCCAGGCACCCGTGGCGGGATCGGGTGGACTTGTCAAAAGCGGCGCCGGCAGCGCCTGGCTCGCCGGTCTCCAGGCACCTGGTGGAAGTTATTCAGTTCAGGCCGGGGAGTTGAAGCTGGGAGACGGTCTGACAGTCAACGCCGGAGGTCTCACCCTGGGGGGCTCGGCGGGGCAGGCGGCTCTGCTGACTCTGGGAAGCGGCACGGTCTTCAACCTTGGAGGCGGGCTGACCTTTTCGAATGTTGGCACGCCTCTGTCAGCCGTTGTGCAGGGCGGGCTGCTGAACCTGAACGGCAGCCGCACTTTCACGGTTCAAAACATCGCCTCGGAGTCGGACCTCAGCATCACCTCCGTGATCGGTGACGGCAGCCTTTCCTCAGGCCTGATCAAGGCAGGTGCGGGAACCCTGGTGCTCTCTGGCGAAAACACCTACACGGGAACCACCACCGTCAATGCCGCTTCGGGCAGCCTCTGGATTCAGGGAAATCAGGCGGGCATCGCGGGCAGCAGCGGTCTGGCTGTGGGGGCGGCTTGCAGCGTGGTGATCGGGTCCTCGGCGGACACGGCCACGGTCAACCGCCTCGGGGACTCGGCTTCCGTCAGGCTCAACGGTGGTGCCTCGGGTGGTGCCGGCCTGAGTTATGTCGGATCGGACTTTGCCGAGGCGGCTGTTCATCATGAAACGGCGGGAGCACTGGTCTTTGCCGGAGATCATCGCAGCACGTTGACGCTGACTCCTGGCGCTGGCGACGAAGTCTCACTGAGTCTTGCGTCCCTGGCCCGTGAAGATCACGCGCTGGGCCTGGTTCGTGGAGCTGCCTTGGGGGCTGCGGCAGGCACGGCGGACTCTTCACATCTCACCTTTGTCGCTGAGCCGACGCTGGTTTCCGGCATCATTCCGTGGCTTATCGGAGATGTGTCTTCCACGGGGACCGGCACGACGCTGGTCACCTACACCCCGGGGCTGGGGCTGCGCCTGCTCTCCGCAGGAGATTACAGCAGCAGCGTGGCGGCGGGCGGGCACTTTTTGAAAAGCACCGCCGGTGCTTTGGCGATCAATGCCAGTTCGGTCATCGCCTCCTGGACTGGAAGCAGCACGGGCACCACCACGCTGGGCGCGGGTGTGACGCTCGGCGTGCAAAGTGGTGCGATGCTTTTTTCATCCACGGGCGGCATCTCGGGCGGCACGCTTGATCTCGCGGGTTCCCAGGAGGGCGTCATTCACCTGGCCGCCGGTGTCGCTGTCACGGCGACCCTGAACAGCGTCATCACCGGCAGCCGTGGACTGACCCTGAGCGGCTCCGGAGCGGGCAACAAAATCCTTGTTCTCGGAGGGGCCAATACCTTCACCGGTGATGTGCGGGTTTACGGCGGCATCCTGCAGCTCAACAACGCCGCGGCGCTCAACGCAGGCGGCGTCAACTCTCTGGCTCTGCAGAGCGGCGGAAGCCTGCGGCTGAACGGACAGAGCATCACGATTCAGGAGCTGAATGGGGCAGGGGCGCTCGTCAACAACCATGCCACGGTGAACTCGAGCCTGACAGTCAGTGCCGGCAGTTTTTCAGGCACGATCAACAATGGCGCGGCGGCAACGAACAGCCTGATCAAGAAGGGCTCGGGCACTCTGACGCTTCAGGGCAACAACGCCTACACCGGCAGCACCGTGGTCGAAGGTGGCACGGTTCAGCTTGGCAACGGCGGCAATGGCGGACGTCTGAGCGGCACGACCTCGATTCAGCTCAAGGCCGGATCACGGCTGCTGCTGACCAACACCAATGGCAACAACGTCCTCACGGACCGCGTCAACAACGCGGCCGGCCTGCTGCTGCAAGGGGCGACCTTGGAGTTCAACAACAGCGCCGCCTCAGGCACGGACTATGCGGAGACGGTGGGCGTGGTCACGCTGGGGGCCGGGGCGAATCAGATCACGGCGGATCAGGCGGCCGCGGGCAGGGCGTCTGAGCTGATTCTTTCCGGTCTGCTGCGTCAGACGGGTGGCAGCGTGAACTTCACCGGCGGCGCCAGCGGTCTTGGAACAAGCACGCGCAACTGTCTCGACATCACAGGAGCGGCGGCAGGCTTCCTCGGCGGCTGGGCCACGGTGGGGAATGAATTTGCCAGGTATGTGACGGACATTGACGCCGCACTTGCCGGTGACCAGGGCAGCGTGACGGCTTTCACCTCCGCAGATTATTCCTCGGCAGTTCAG
>CAZXPU010000089.1:0-25003 GCA_964642905.1 uncultured Prosthecobacter sp. | reverse complement strand
TGTCCCCGGCGGAGTTCACTCGCCAGATGACCCTTGCCGTGCAGGCGGTACGTGAACTCAAGGCCGAGGCCTTCGTGGCCGCGCCCTGGCCTGGCTCGGGCCCGCGTCCGGAAGCCACGCTCGGCCAGACCCGCCCGCTGGCGGATGCCCTGACGGAAGCTGCCGAGGATGGCGGCTGGCTGTTCGCAGACCTCGGTGATTTGTCACGCCTGATGGATCTGCCGCCCTCTGACGCCGCCAATGTCGGCGAACGTTTCAACCGCCTCGCCAGCACCTGGAAGAGCTTCTTCCACGAGGACTCCAGCGGAGAACACCTGCCACGCGCCCAGTTCCATGAGCGCCTTGGCAAGGCCTTGTTTCAAGCCCTTCTGGATGGCGCCTCCTCCACCCGGACGATTCACTGGGAAGACGCCACCGCCTCCTGGCAGCAGTCGGGACTGAAGCTCCGCTGCACCCTCGTCAACGACAGCCCGGAAGAGCAGCGGCTCACCCTGCTGCCGCTCATCGCCGCAGGCTGGAAACCGCGTGACGTACAGCCGGAAGCCACCCTGCCGCCCGGAGGCAAAACCACGCTCGACATCACCTACGCTCCAGCCGTGGAGGGCGCATCCGCCATTCCCGACGACGGCCAGCTGCGCATGCCGCTGCTGGTCATCACGGACCGCGCTGCCACCATCCTCACCCCCAGGGCGGCCCTGACACCTTTTACGGTCGAATGGCCGGTCGGCGCTCTCTTCAACCAGGAGCGGCGCTTCATCATCGGAGCCCGTCTTCTCAACACCAGCCCGGATGAGCAGGCTGGCACCTGGGAGGCCTCCCTGGAGAATGCCAGGCTGAACGGTCGCTTCAGCCTGAAGCCGGGCGCCGCCCTCCCCCTCGACCTCGCCTTTGACCTTCCCGAGGAGGGTGCATCTGACGGCCGTCTTCTGCTTGAACTGAAAATCAGGCTGGCAGGCAAGGAGCTGCGCATCAGCCGCCCGCTTGTCATCGCCGACAATCTTGGCCTCGCCAAACCCATGCCCCTGTTCCCGGTCACGGACTCCTCCGCGAGGGCCTCGCTCGAAGCCAGGGCTGACGCCTCCCGGCTGATCCTGATCTGCAACGTTCAGGGTGTCGAACTCCTGCCATCGGTGGAAAACGGTCCGCCTTCGTGGCAGGCTGAAGTCAGTCTCGACGCCCGCAGCTATGGCAAACGCCTGGAGCCTGGCAGCACGGCCCCGCTCCGGTTCTCCGGCTCATCCGCCTCAGGTCGGGGCCGCATGGCCACCCCGGCCGCCTGGGCCTTCGGCACCGGTTATGCCGCCGTCTTTGATCCCAGGGAATTCCAGTCCCGCCTGATCTCAAGCGGCTCCGACCGCCACCAGCTTGAACTCACCCTCCCAAGAACCTACCTCTACCTCCATGAGTGGGCCCTGCAAAACGGCAACAGCCAGCTCGGCATCAACCTCCGCCTGTCCCTGAACACCCCCGCAGGGCAACAAAGCTGGATCCTCACGCCGACCAGCCTGCCCGCCAACAACATCAACGCCCTCTCCGTTCTCGAGCTCAGCACCTCGCCCACCCGCCGCGCCACGGTGATCCTGGAGTAAGCAGGCCGGCCGCATTCAACTCCGCCGCTTCAGACAGGTCCTGGACTGGACATTGTCCGCCAGAGCCGCCGCCACCGGCGCGTATGTGGTCCTCTGCCAACCACCGGCCCATGATCATGTGCACGCTCCGTCTTCTTCTGCTGCTTCCCTTTCTTTCCCTCGCCCAGGCCGCCGACGGCCTCCGCGCAGGCGCCGCCGCCAGCAACATCACCCCTGAAATCGGCGGCGCCATCGTCGGCGGCTTCTCGCCCTTCCCCTCCACCCACATCCACGATGAGCTGCACGCCCGCTGCCTCGTGATCGAGCAGGACGGACGCCGCATCGCCATCGTCGTCTGCGACCTCCTCGGCGCCGCCAGGCAGCTGTTTGATGAAGCCGCACGCCTGGTGAAGCAGGAGACCGGCATCCCGCGCGAAAACCTGCTGATGTCCTGCACCCACACCCACTCCGCCAGCAGCGCCCTCAACGAAAACCGCTACGACACGACCTCGGCGAACCTCACCGACTACCAGAGATTTGTCGCACGCCGCATCGCCGACGGCGTCCGCCGCGCGGTCAACAACCTCGAGCCCGCTAAAATAGGTTGGGCCACCGCCGGCGTCCCGGGCCAGGTCTTCAACCGCCGCTGGTTCCTCAAGGAGGGCACCATGCCGCCCAACCCCTTCGGCGGCATCGACAAGGTGAAGATGAACCCCGGCCACGGCCCCCACCTCGACAAACCCGCCGGGCCCACCGATCCCGAAGTCTGCCTGCTCGCCGTGCAGAGCCTCTCCGGCCGCTGGATCAGCGTGCTCGGCAACTACTCCCTTCATTATGTCGGCGACGTCGGCGCCGGCCATGTCTCCGCCGATTACTTCGCGGTCTTCTGTGAAAAGCTCGGCGGCATGCTCGACGCCGCCCGCCAGGACCCGCCCTTTGTCGCCCTGCTCAGCAACGGCACCAGCGGCAACATCAACAACAACGACTACGGCCGCCCCGCAGCAAAGCCGGGCCCGCGCTATTCCAAGATCCACGCCGTGGCCGATGAAGTCGCCCGTGCAGCAGCCGCCGCGCTGAAAAACGTCACGCTTCACGAACGTGTCGAGCTGGATTCTCGCTACGCCGAACTGCGCCTGCAGCAGCGCCGCCCGGACGCGCAGCAGGTGGCCTGGGCCGAGGCGACGCTGGCCGGACGCGTGCAACTCGGCAAGGGTGCGAGCGTCCTGCCCCGCGCCTACGCCGAACGCTTCCTCAAGCTCAAGGATGCCCAGCCGGAGATCGACCTCCCGCTGCAGGCCCTGCGCATCGGTGACGTCGCCATCACCGGCATCCCCTGTGAAACCTTTGTCGAGACCGGCCTGGACCTGAAGACACGCAACCCCTTCAAGCCGAGCTGGACCCACAGCATCGCCGGCGGCTACTTCGGCTACCTGCCCACGCCTGAGCACCACGCTCTCGGAGGTTATGAAACCTGGCTTGGCACCAACCGCCTGGAGGTGCAGGCCAGCGTGAAGATCACCGAGAAGCTGCTCGGAATGCTGCAGGAGATGAAGCCGGTCACGCCCCGTCCCTGACATCCTGTTGGTTACCGCAGGCCGCGCTGACGCGTTGAGCCTGCATCCATGCCGCCCTCTCTTAAAAACACGCTCGTTGGACTGCTCGTCCTCTCGGTCCTCTTCCTCGTCGTCGAACGTGTGTTCGGCAAGGCGCGCGGCCCGCTCCTCCGCCGAGGCTGGCTCACCGACGTCGCCTACTGGTTCCTCACACCCTTCGTCACCAAGAGCCTTTCACGCGCGGCCTTGCTTCTTCCCGCCGTGCTCCTGGTCTGGTGCGGCGTCGCCACCCTCGAGGACCTGCGCAGCCAAGCCTACGCCGGCTTCGGCCCGCTGTCCCGCCAGCCGGTCTGGCTTCAGGCGGTCGAGATCTACCTGCTCGCCGACTTCCTCGCCTACTGGAGCCACCGGCTCTTCCACGGCGGCCGCTGGTGGCCCTTCCATGCCGTTCACCACAGCTCCGAAGACCTCGACTGGCTCAGCAGCATCCGCGTTCATCCGGTCAATGACCTGGTCAACAAGATCATCCAGGTCTGCCCGCTGCTCCTGCTTGGCTTCAACCCGTGGGTCACCCTCTCCACCGCTCCTTTCTTCACGCTCTACGCCATCTTCATCCACGCCCGCCTCGACTGGGACTTCGGCCCGCTGCGCTACGTGATCGCCACGCCCGTCTTCCACCGCTGGCATCACAGCCGCCAGCCCGAGGCCATGGACAAGAACTTCGCCGGCCTCTTCCCATTGTGGGATCTTTTGTTCGGCACTTTCTACATGCCGCGCGGCCGCAGCCCCGAGGACTTCGGCGTCGCCGGCGGCTTCCCCCAGGACTTGCCTCACCAGCTCTGGGAACCCTTCCGCCGCCTCTGGCGCTGAAGCCATGAAGGGCGTTGACCGGGCGGGCTCCCTCGTCCCCCGGCGGCTTTTTGACCGGGCGGCCGAGTTGCCGCGTGACGCCATGAAGACGGTGGTTCATCATGCGCACCATGAAGCCACGCCGAGACGACCCCGCCGCGCCGCCCCGCAGGCCGCCGAAATGGGTCTCGCCGTGGAGTTTTGACGCCGAATGGCAGGATGAAGATGAGGACCTGGAGCCCCGGCAGGCACAGCCTCATCGCGAAGCCGACCCCTCCGCCTCCCCCGTGAAAGCCAGGCCGGTGGCCCCCGCCGAAATCAACAGCCGGGCGCGTTCCGACACTCCAGCGGCAGCACCTGCCGCAAAATCCCCACCCGTCTCACTCCCTGAGGACAGCCTGCCGTATGAGGAGGAACCTTCGGAAGCCGATGAACCCGCAGACGAGCCGGTGATCCGGCCGGCACCTGAGCCGGATTCCAAGGCCGGCTTCGAAGCGCAAACGCCTCCAGCCGCGCCTCCGTTCACCCAACCCGCCCGTCGTCAGGCTCACCCGCCCAGGGCCGAAGCCACCGGCCGCTTCTCCACGGTTCTGAGCCGTCTGCTGACCGTTCTGATGGGCATTTCAGGCATCCTGCTGTTCGGCTGGGTCTATCTCGCTGATGTGACTCCCGAGCCTGACACTGACCTGCGCCTTGATCAACCGGTGGACATCACGCCCGCCATCGGAGCCCCCGGCCGTCTCACCACGTTCCTCAACGCGGTCATCTCCGTCGAACGCGAGGACCTCCGCGACAAGTCGCCCTGGAAATGGGAAACGCAGATCCTCAGGCAGGTCGTTCAGGCCAACGGCGCCGCCATCGACGGCCTGCGCGACCTGCTGACCGACTACGACTGGCATCCCGGCCACTCCGCCTGGAATCAGGAGGACCTCGGCGGCCACGCCGCCTGGCCCCACGTCATTCCCCTGCTCGAAGCCAAGTCCGCCCTTCTCGCCCAGACCGATGAGTCGGCCGCCCTGGCCACCGTCATCGACATGGCCAGGCTCGCCCGGCACCTGCACGAACTCCGCTCCTGGCCCTCCTTCATGCATCGCTCCCAGGAGCTTCATCAGGCCTGCCTCCAGACCGCCGCCACGCTCCTCAGGACCACCCGGCTCGACAGCGGACGGCTCGGCGAGTTTCAGCGCGGCTTCGCCGGACTGGAGCCCGGCGACGACTCCCTGCGCGGCGCCCTGGGCGCCTTCTACCTTCATGAAAAGAAACGTTTGTTAGGCGAAAAAAGCGGCGAACCGCTCGACACCATGCCCGGCGGCGTCCTCAAGGCCATGCCCGCGCGCCTCTTCTTCAAGACCCGCGAAACCCTGGGCCTCTTCGCCTCCGGTTTTCGCGAGCTTCGCGCAGACGTCTCGCGGGTGTCCTCCCAGACTTCAACCGCCCAGTCCAGACTGAGGCTCATCGGCCATGCACCGCTCCAGGGCCTGCGCCCCAACGGCGCGGGCGAGTCCTATTTCGCAGGACGCTGGCGGCTCTACCATGATCTGCCTGACCAGCACCACCTCGCCCAGGCCGGCCATCGTCTGATTGTCACGCTCTGCGCCGTCCGTCGCTTCGCCGCCGACCACCAGCGCCCACCCTCCGGCCTTGCCGAACTCCGCGCAGCCTACCTTGCCGAGGAACTCACCGATCCCTTCTCGGGCAGACCGCTGGAATACGATCCCTTGAACGACGTACTCTTCTCCGCCGGCGCCAACCTTCTTCCAGAAGGCGGCCACATCACCCAGCCCCCTCTCTCCGACCCGGACGAACCCAGCCTCGAAATCGGCCTGAAAACTCCCGCCACGGCGCCGGCACGCTGATCCGCCGCCGGGCGAATGCCGCGTCAAGAGCACGATTCTGCCGGCCGGCACCGTACTCTGGCTCCCACCATGAGCACGATCTCACGCCGTCAGTTTGTCCAGCGCTCAACCCTGGCCGGGCTTGCCTCACCAGCCTTCACCCGGACATCCACGGCGGCGGCGGAAGACCGGATCAACCTCGCCTTCATCGGCCCCGGCGGCATGGGCACGAACCACATCAGGGCGATGTGCCGGCGCCGGGACGTCACCTTCTCCTGGGTCTGCGACGCGGACGCCTCGCGTGCTGAAGCTGGTGCAAAGTTGGTTCGCGAACTGACCGGCCAGAGCCCCAGGGTCGCCACCGACATGCGCCGTGTGCTCGAGGACCGCGGCGTGCAGGCCGTGCTCATGGCCACCCCCGACCACTGGCACGCCCCGGGCGCCATCCTGGCCGCCGGCGCCGGCAAGCACGTCTATGTCGAAAAGCCCTGCTCGCACAACCTGCGCGAAGGCCGCCTCATGATCGAGGCGGCCGCCCGTCACAAGGTCTGCATGCAGGTCGGCACCCAGAGCCGCAGCACCGCGCATGTCGTCCAGGTCATCGAGAAGCTGCGCTCCGGCATCATCGGCGACATCCTCGTGGCCAAGGCCTGGAACAGCCAGCTGCGCGGCAACCACGGCCGCCAGCCCGACTCGGAACCGCCTCCGGAGCTCGATTACGAGCTCTGGCTCGGCCCCGTCCCCCCGGTGCCGTTCAAGAAGACCTATCACCCGGCCCACTGGCGCTGGTTCCATCACTTCGGCGCCGGCGACTTTGGCAACGACGGCGTCCACGACATCGACATCGCACGCTGGGGCCTCGGCGTCGAACGCCATCCCAACCGCATCATCGGCCAGGGCAGCAAGCTGTTCTTCGACGACGACCAGCAATGGCCCGACACGCTTTACTGCGCCTTCGAATACGACCTGCCCGGAGGCAAAACCCGCCAGCTCATCTATGAACAGCGCGACTGGAGCCCCTACGTCCAGGAAGGTCACGAAAACGGCTGCGCCTGGTACGGCACCCAGGGCATGATCATCGGCGGCAAGTCCAGGGGCTGGCAGATCTTCGGCCCGCGCAACAAGCTCCTCGAGGAAATCAAGCCGCCCTCAGGCCCCGACCTCGCCGCCCATCACGCCAACTTCCTCGACGCCATCCGCACCGGCGCCAGGCTCAACGCCGACATCACCATCAACCACCTCAGCACCGCCCTCTGCCATCTCGGCAACATCGCCGCACGCACCCGCAGCGCCCTCGTCTTCGATCCGGCGACCGAGCAGATCTCAGGCAACGCCGACGCCTCCAGCCTCCTCCAACGCAGCTACAGAGACCACTGGGCGAACCCCGCCTGAAACACCTCCCTTTCCAGCTTCCCTCCGCCATTCGGATTTCGAGCTTCGAGCTTCGAGCTTCGAGCTTCGAGCTTCGTATTTCGGCTTTCCCTCCCATGTCCCGCCTCCTCCCCCTTCTTCTCCTGCCCATCCTTGCCTGGGCCGAGACCGGAGGACTGCCACCTCTGCCCGACACCACGCTCGAAGCCCTGCCCCTCACTGCCGCCCTGCCCTCCGACACGCCCGCCAAGGTCGAACTCGGCCGCCTGCTCTTCTTCGACCCCGTCCTCTCCGCCACGCGCGATGTGGCCTGCGCCACCTGTCATCACCCCAAATTTGGTTGGGCCGACGCCCGCGCCACGCCACTCGGCGTGCATGCCACCGGCCTGGGTCCGGATCGCCGACTGCGTGACAGCGCCAGCCTCAAACCCCTGCTGCGCAACACGCCCACGATTCTCAACGCCGCCTTCAACGGCATCGCCTCCGGCCAGCCCTTGGATCCCCGCCAGTCCCCCATGTTCTGGGACAACCGCGTGCTCAGCCTCGAGGCCCAGGCCCTCGTCCCCGTCCGCCAGCGCGAGGAGATGCGCGGCGATGCCTGCGCCGAAACGGAGGCCGTGCCGGCGATGATTCACCGCCTCAGCGCCATCCCCGAATATGTCCGGCGCTTCGACGGAAGCATCAGCGCTGACAAGGTCGCGGAAGCCATCGCCGCCTACGAACGAACTCTGATCACTCCCGACTCCCCCTTCGACCGCTTCATGCGCGGCGACAGGTCGGCCTTGACGACGGAACAGCAGAAGGGCCTGGAGGTCTTCAAACGCGCCGGGTGCGTCCTCTGCCACAACGGCCCCATGCTCTCGGACTACAAGCTGCATGCCATCGGCCTGACCGACAGTTCCAGCCACCGCACCGAGTTCCGCACGCCCAGCCTGCGCAACCTCAGGCACACCGCGCCCTACATGCATCACGGTGGCCTGCCGAGCCTGGACGAGGTGCTGCTGTTCTACGACCGCCTCATGGATCAGGCGGCCGAAACCCTCGAGGGCGGGGATGAGGCCACCCTGCCTCCGCTCGACCCGCTGCTGCGCCGGATGAACATGCTGCCCGAGGATCACGCACCCATCGCCGCCTTCCTCGACAGCCTCAACGCCAGTTATGACACAACCATGCCTGAACGTGTCCCCAGCGGCCTGCCCGTGCCCGGCTCCCCCCTCAAGCCATGAAGCTCCTTCCACTCCTGCTCCTAACCAGCTTTGCGTTTGCCCAGACCGGCACCATTCCCGCCGACCGCCCGCGCGCCCGCCCCGCCTCGGCCCTCACCGGCTGGGCCGACTGGGAAAAAGGTGAGGAGCTGCTGAAACGCATCCAGGTGCCGCCCGCCCCGGTGCTTTCCGCCGAGGAGGAGGCCCGCACCTTCAAGCTCGCACCCGGCTACCGTGCCGAACTCGTCGCCTGCGAGCCCCTGGTGCAGTGTCCGATCTTCTTTGAGTTCGACCCCGAAGGCCGCATCTGGGTCGTCGAATACCAGGGCTACATGCGCGACATCCATGGCAGCGGCGAGGGGGATCCCATCTGCCGCGTCGTCGTGCTCGAGGACACTGATGATGACGGCAGGGCCGACAAAAGCACCGTCTTTCTCGACAAACTCGTCATGCCCCGCAGCTTCGCCTTCGTGAAAGGCGGCCTGCTGCTCCAGGAACCGCCGAAGCTCTGGTTCTGCGAGGACAGGGACGGCGATCTTCGCTGCGACCGGCGCACACAGGTCGGCACGATGGGCGTCGGCGGCAATCCGCAGCACACGGCCAACGGCCTGCGCCGCGGCATCGACAACTGGCTGCACTGCGCCGACTGGCCGCACCGCTACCAGTGGAAGGATGGCAGGCTCGTCGACGAACCGACGCTGCATCGCGGCCAGTTCGGCGTCAGCTTTGACGAAACCGGCCGCTTCATCTCCTGCTACGAAAACAGCGCCATGCACATGGACCTGATCCCCGCCGGGTCGCTGCTGCTCAACCCATCCCTTGCGAAGCTCGCCCAGCGCGGCGGACGCGGCAGCTTCGGCGTCAATGTCAACGTCGCCCAGGAGGCCGCCGAATGCTTCCCCATCCGCGTGACGCCCGCCGTGACGCTCGGCGCGCTGGAACTGCGTGAGGACGGCCGCCTGCGCACCTACACCATCGTCTCCGGCACCTGCTTTTACGATGGCGACCAGTTCCCGCCGGAGATGCATGGCCATGTCTTTGTGCCGGATTCCGCCGGTCACCTGGTCGGCACGCTCAAGCTGAAGGACGGCGTCCACCCACGCGCCGAACGCTTCTTTCCGCCCGAGCAGGAGCTCATCGCAAGCACCGATGAACGCTTCCGCCCCGTCAACGCCCGCGTCGGCCCCGACGGCGCGCTCTACCTTGCCGACATGTACCACGGCATCATCGAGCACGTCATCTTCATCGTGCCATGGCTCACCCGGCAGATCGAACAGCGCCGGCTGAACGAGGGCAACGACCGAGGCCGCATCTGGCGCATCGTCCATAAGGACCGCCCGCGGCGGAAAAGGCCGTCGCTTGAAAAGTCTGATGACGCACAATTGGTTGGGCTGCTTGGCCACCCCAACGGCTGGCAGCGCAACACCGCCCAGCGCCTGCTGGTCGAGCGCGGCGCCGAGATCGGCGACCCCTCCCGTTTTGCCGCCCCCCTGCACCGCCTGCATGCCCTGTGGACCCTCGAAGGCACGGGACGGCTGAGCCCACCACACCTGCAGAAGGCGATCCGTGACGCCGACCCGAGGGTTCGCGCCGCCGCGGCCAGACTCGGCGCGGAACTCGCCCTCAATGACGAACCCGACGCCTCCGTCCGCCTCCACGCGCTGCTCTCCCCCAGGCCGCTCGCCGACATCGCAGAACATCTCGGCCGCCATGAGGACGACCTGTCCCGCATCGCCGCCATGACCCGCGTCGCCGGGCAGGAAATCCGGCTGCTCGACCTGCTGCTGCAACGCCCGGAATGGCAGACCGCCTCAACGCATCGGACAGAGACGCTCAAGCTGCTCGCCCAGCTCGCCTGCCTCGGCGGCCAGGCCCCCGACGTGGTTGCCAGGCTTGCCGACGCCAGCCCATGGAGGCAGGAGGCGCTCTCCGACGGACTGCTCGCTTCCCAGATCCGGGTTGAGCTCAAGGCCAGGCCGCCCTTCCTCGACACGATGACTGCCGGTCGCGACATCACCTCCCGCGAACGTCTGCACAAGCTGCGACTGGCGCTGGTCTGGCCCGGCGCTGAAAAGCTGGTGGCCGCGTCCCGGCGTCAGCCTCTCAGTGAAGCCGGCAGACAGCAGCTTGAACGAGGCGCCGCGCTCTACTCGAACGTCTGCGGTCTCTGTCACCAGCCCACCGGCTTCGGAGTGCCCAATGTCGCCCCGCCCCTCGCAGAAAGCCACTGGGTCACCGGTGATCCCGGGATTCTCATCCGCATCGCCCTGCACGGCCTCTATGGCGAGATCGAGGTGAACGGCCAGAAGTGGAACCTGGCCATGCCGGGCCAGGGCATGAACCCCCTGCTCGACAACGCCAGACTCGCCGATGTCCTGAGCTACATTCGCAACGCCTGGGGCAACGAGGCCTCCCTCGTCAGCACGTCCCAGGTCGCCGAGGTCCGCGAACGCACCCGCGAACGCAAAATGCCCTGGACCGCCGACACGCTTCTGCAGGTGAATGCACCTGAGGAAAAGGCTCTTCACCCCGACACCTCCGGCGTACTTCTCCTCCCTGCCAGCGCCGCGAAGACCTACGGCCAGAAGCTCGCCTACCGGCCATCGCTCGACGTGCTCGCGCCCTGGCGCATCGAGACCGACATCGCCGAATGGACGGTGCAGGTCCCGGCTTCCCGCGAGTACGACGTCTTTGTCACCCTCGCCGCCGATGAAGCTTCCGCCGGCGACGCCTTCGTGGTCGAAACCTCCAGCGCCGCGCTCCGGGGCCTGGTGCGGTCCACCGGAGGCTACGAAACCTTCGCCGAACAAAAAGTCGGTTCGATCAGGCTCGATGCAGGCGTCCGGAAGGTTCTGATGCGCCCCGACGGCCCCCTGAAGCAGGAGCTGGCGGACATCCGGGCGCTGACCTTGAAGCCGGCTCCAGCAGTCTCAAAGTGAGGCAGCCAACGGCTCAGGCGGCCATGGCCTCGGCCTTGATCTCCTCGTCGTGCAGGTAGCAGGAGGGGTCCGGCGCCCAGAAGTCGCCGGTCATCTGCAGCGCCCGTACCCGGAAGCCGCCGCCACAGACATTGACCCAGCGGCAGGACGCGCACTTGCCCGTCAGATGCTCCTTGCGGTTGCGCAGGGCGTTCAGCTCAGGGTGGTCGCGATTGCTCCAGATCTCGCTGAACGGACGCTCCTTCACATTGCCCAGCGTCAGGCTGTGCCAGAACTGATCCGGATGGACATTGCCCTGCGTGTCAATGTTGCTGATGCCCGTTCCGGAGCTGTTCGCGCCGCCGCCGTTCCAGCTCAGCAGTTCCATGGCCTTGGCCGCACGCTCCGGATTCTCCCGCAGCAGCCTCATGTAAAGATAAGGTCCGTCCACCGGCTGGTCCACCGTCAGCACCTCGCGCGGACGCCCTTCCGACGCCCACTTCGCCGTGCGATCCAGGATCTTGTCGAGCGCCCTGCGTGTGTCCTCATGCGGCACCTCGATCAGGTCCGCGCCACGGCCGCTGTAAACCAGATGGTAGAAGCACACGCGCTC
The DNA here is from genome assembly GCA_964642905.1 of uncultured Prosthecobacter sp. GTDB lineage: Bacteria > Verrucomicrobiota > Verrucomicrobiia > Verrucomicrobiales > Verrucomicrobiaceae > Prosthecobacter. The sequence continues at coordinate 13,091 of CAZXPU010000089.1, read as the reverse complement.
AATGTCCTCGCGCTCGATGAAGTCGAGAATGTTGTCCAGGTCGTCGATGTTGTGCTGGGACAGCGTCAGTCGCAGCCCCACCTTCTGCCCGACCGCCTTGCAGTTGCGGAAGGCGGCAACAGCCTTTTCAAAGGCGCCGCTGCGTCCCCGGAAATGGTCATGCGTGGCGCCCATGCCGTCGAGCGAAATGCCAACATAGGAGAAGCCGATGTCCTTCAACCTCCGCGCCTCATCGCCGCCGATCAGGGTGCCGTTGGTGGAGAGCGTCAGGCGCAGCCCCTTGCCCGTGGCATATTCGGCCAGCTCGAAGAACTTCGGATGAATCATCGGCTCACCGCCCGAGAGCAGGAGCGCGGGCACCTTGAACTGCGCCAGATCATCGACCACGCCCGCGCACTGGTCCCAGGACAGCTCGCCCGGATAGAACTTCGAATCCGAATCCTGATAACAATGCAGGCACTTCAGGTTGCAACGACGCGTGATGTTCCAGACCACGATCGGACGGCGCTCCGCGGCCGTGGTCGGCGCCCCGTGGCCACGACCATAACGCAGGTGGTCCATCGGCTGGGCGACATCACAATAAAGGCGGGTGAGATTGATCATACGCCTCAATCAACGCCCGCCCCGCCCGCGCCCGCGCCCCCGATCTTGCGCACTACTGGGCCGCCTTTGACAGGCCGCCGGCCGCTTCTTTTTCTTCAGCAGCTCGCGAAAGAAGACGCGGGGTGGCGGAAGCTCAGGCCAGGACCTTGCTCAGGAAGTTGCGGGTGATCTTCTGGACGCGCTCATCCGGGCCATGCGGGCGCACCCAGTGCGACCACGGCAGCGTGTGACCCGGCGGGTGGCTGAGGCCCTGGCACCAGAAAATGGTCGCAGCGTTAAAGACCCAGTTGCCTTTCGGTCCGGGGTAAACCGTCGCGGTGTAGTGCGAGAGCGTTTCACCTCCAACCCACACCGGCCCTTCCGCAATGATTTCCAGGCCGGGGATGCGGTCACCTTTCTTCATGCCTGTACCTTCAAAAATCCAATGATCGGGATGCGTCACAATCCAGTCGCCGCCACCGTTGATGGGTCGGCCGTTGCGCGCCCCCATCAGCAGCCCCTCGTCGGGGCCGCGCTCGGGGAACGGGCCGTTCTTCTCAAGGCGGTCCTTCATGTAAGGCTGATCACCGCCGTATGGGCCGCCGCGGAACATGATCCGATTTTCACGACCATCGAAACCCGCTCGCATCGGCGTCACCCAGCAGACGGCGTTGCCGGAGAGGAACATCAGGTTCACGCCCTCATCGCGCATCTTCTCGACGCTGCGGAACTGGCGGATGTCCCAGTACTCATCGTGGCCGACACTGATGAAAGCCCTGCACTTCAGACCTCGATCCGGCGTGAGCATGTCGCTGTTTGAGCAATAGCTCACATCATAGCCGTGCTGTTCCAGCCAGTAGGAGAGCGGCTGTTCAAAAGAGGTGAACTCTCCGGAGCCGACCGAGAGCGGGTCGTTGACGATGCCGGTGTATTGCGACTGACGTCCGTAAGGCCGGTCAAAGCTCACATCAGCCCACGGCCCCTGGTTGCCCTTCGGATGCGTGTAGACCGAGTAATGCGTGGGCCAGCGGTTGTAGGCCTGCCAGGTGTTGTCCGAACACTGAAACAAAATGTCCGCAGGCCTGTCGTCGCGCACGATGAAGATGACGTAGCTCTGCCAATACGGCCTGTCTGGCTGTTCAGGCAGCGTGGTCAGCCTGCCAAGATAAACGCCGCTCACCCAGTCCTCGGGAATGGCGAGCGTCGTGGTCGGCTCCCAGCGGCACTCATGAAGGTCTTTCTCCCCCGGCTTTGGCATCGGCTGCGCCTTGCCGTCAAAAGGTCCGAGCACCTTCATCAGCCGAGCACCTTTGCCGCCATAATAGCCCGTGCGGAAGATCTCAATCGTGAACCGGGCCGCCGGAGCGGTCGAGACCATGATGTCAATCGTCTCGCCCGCCTTCACGCTCTGCCGCGAGCAGTACCCCTCGATCCACGGCGAACGAAAGCCGTCGGACTTGTCGAGCCGCACGCGGGTGAGCTGCCAGTCATGCGTGCCCTCCCTGGCGTTCTCCTGAGCGATGACATTACTCCTGGCCGGCCGGGCCGCGGCGTGAGCCGCCTCCGAGGCTCCGGCCATGAGGCCGCCGCCAAGCGCGGTGGAGGCGGAGGTTTTCAAAAAAGCGCGACGAGAGAGGTCGGCTGAGCTGGAAGGGTCGGCGTTCATGCGAAGCGATGTGGCGTTGGAATCGGTCGTTAGTTTTGCAGGCGCCGGCTCAAGCGCGGCTTGCAGTCAATTCGGCAATCGGCCTGCCGTTCGTCACGATGGGCACGGGACGGCCGTTGAAGTCGTTGATCGTGGTCCTGGCCGAGTCGATGCCGAGGTGGTGGTAGAGGGTGGCGAGAAAATCATGGGCGCTGCACGGGCGCTCGATGACGTCCTCGCCGCGCTTGTCGGTGGCCCCGATCACGCCGCCGGCCTGGATGCCGCCACCCGCCCAGAGATTGGAAAAGGCACGCGGCCAGTGGTCGCGGCCCGGCTGCAGCGTGCCTGCGGGGCCGCTCGCATCGCCGGCGCCGGTGCTGCGGTCAAAGGTGATGCGCGGCGTGCGCCCAAACTCGCCCGTGACGACCACCAGCACGCGTTTGTCGAGCCCGCGCGCATGAATGTCCTCGATCAACGCGGCCACGGCCTGGTCGTACCAGCCCATGCGAAAGCGCAGCGCCTCGAAGATGTGATGGTCCACAGCGTGATCATCCCACACCTGCGTGCGTCCGCAGAGCGGGCCGTGCAGGCTGCTGGTGATGATGTCCACCCCGGCCTCCACCAGCCGCCGTGCAAGCAGGAGCTGCTGTCCCCAGCGGTTGCGTCCATAGCGGTCACGCGTCTTTTCCTCCTCCTTGCCGAGGTCAAAGGCATCGCGGGCCTCCGGGGAGGTGAGCAATGAGGCGGCCTGGGCTTCAAACGCGTCCAGCGCCTCCAGCTCATGCTGCCGGTCAAACGCGCGCTCCATCCGATCAAGGCTTTTGCGCAGCGCGATGCGGTCGCTGAGACGGCGGTTCTCCGCCTCGTCCGCGAGCCCGATGTTCGGCACCTGGAACTGCGGACGATTGGGGTCCTCGGTCACGGAAAAGGCGGCAAACGCATCGCCAAGATACGCCGGCCCGCAGTAGGAGCCGTTGATGGGATTGACGCTCGTGTAGTTCGGCAGCGCGTTGCCGCGCCCCCCTTCCTTCGATCGCAGGTAATGCGCGACGGACATCCAGTCGGGCAGGCGCGGCTGCGGTTTGTCCCGGGTGTCAGGATCACCGGACAGCAGCTGCATCGTGCCCGCCGGATGACCGCCCGCGGTCTGATGCATCGAACGCAGGACGGTGAACTTGTCCGCGATCTTCGCCTGCCGCGGCATCAGCTCGGTGAAATGCAGGCCCGGCACCTTGGTGGGGATGGTCTTGAACGGCCCGCGATACTCGCTGCTCGCGTCCGGCTTCGGATCGTAGGTGTCGATGTGCGACTGTCCGCCGGGCAGGAAGACAAAGATGATCGCCGTGCGCTCCGCCTTTGGCTTGAGCGCGTTCTCCGCCCGGAGCCTCATCAATCCCGGCCAGCTCAGCGAGGCCATGCCGCTCAGCCCGATCTGCATGAAACTCCGCCGCGAGGTCAGCGGACCTGTGCAACGGACGCGGGGTGAGGTGACAAGCTCCGAACTCATGGCGAGAGTTACCTACGCATCCAGAGGGCTGGTTTGTGCGTGACTCTGCCAGGTGTTAGGCAAACAGCGCCGCGATGGGATTCCCCTGGTCGGTGATTGGCACGGGACGGTCGCCGTCGTAGAGGTTCTTGCGGTAATCCACACCCACGGCGGCGCAGACGGTGGCGAAGAAGTCGGGCACGCTGACAGGATCGGAGACAATCTTTTTCGAGAGTTCATCCGTCTCGCCCCAGGCGCCGCAGTGCTTCAAGCCTCCTCCGGCAAGCACGCAGGAGAAGGCGCTGCCCTGGTGCCCGCGGCCGCCGCCGCTGTCGAACTCCGGAGGCCTGCCAAACTCGGTGGTGACGATGATGAGCGTCTTGTCGAGCAGCTTCCTGGCGGACAAGTCGCGGATCATGGCGGCCATGGCCGTGTCGAGCTCCCGGATCAGCTCGTGCTGCTGGAGAATGGCCTCCTTGTGCGCGTCCCAGCCGGCTCCGTTGATGAAGTTCAGATTGTGGGAGACCTCGACAAACCGCACGCCGCGTTCGACCAGCCGGCGGCTGAGCAGGCAGCGCTGCCCAAACTCGCCGCCGTATTCATTGCGCAGGCTGCCCGGCTCCGAGTCGAGCTGGAACGCGCGATTGAAGGCGGGTCCGCTGAGCTTCAAACTTTGCGCGATGGCGGCATCATAGCTCTGCAGCAGGCGGTCATGAGTTTCCCCGGCGCTCGCCTGGAGCGCGGTGAGATAGCGCTCACGCCGCGCCTGGCGCTTCATCGTGATGCCCGGCGGCAGGGAAAGCCCCGCCGGCCCGCGTGCGGTGTCGGTCAGGTAAAGGTAGCTGGACTGGGCGCCGAGAAATCCAGGACCGCGCGTGACATTGGGATAACCGATCAGAACATAGGGCGGGGCGTCTGAGGCCGCGGCTCCACGCTCGTGGGCGATGATGGAGCCGATGGATGGATAACCAATGGTGCCGCTGATGGGCCGCCCGGTGTGCATGCGGTTGGTGGCGGCGGCGTGCTCGTCGATGACGTCGTGATTGACGGTGCGCACCGCGGTCACACGATCCATCAGCGGCGCCAGCTTGGACAAATGCTCGCACACACGCACGCCGGGCACCGCCGTGTCGATCGATGGGTAGTAGGAGCCGGGTTTGTTCGTCTTCGGGTCACCCAGGCGTTTGGGGTCAAAGGTGTCCGTCTGCCCCATGCCGCCGCCGAGCCAGATGGAGATGACATGCTCCGCGTTTCCGCGAACCGGCTTCGATGACGGCTCCGCAAAAAGCGAAGGCGACAGGGCAAGGCCACCGCCCAGGGAGGCGCTGGTTTGGAGAAAGTGTCTGCGATTCATGAAAGCGTCGTTGGCGGTTGGAAAGAGGGTGGGTTCACGGCATCCAGACGAAGTCGCGATGGGTGATGAGGCTCCAGACCATGTCTTCGTATATCTCCCGCCACTCCGGCCGCAGTCGCGGATCGGGGCTCGGGCCTTTTTGCACGCGGTTTTCGATCTCCTGCTGAATGGTGTTGGCGTCTGGAATCACATGGTTCAGCCAGGTGACAAGGCGGAGAGGCTTCGGCGGCCCGGGCTCCACGATCTGATCCTGCGGCGTGAGTCGTCCTTCAAAGCCTGACCGCAGATCCGGCAGGAACGAGTCCCGCTCAGAGGGCTGCGGCCTGCGGTTGAGGAAGCGGAGAAACAACTGCTCCAGCAAGGCCTCGGGGGACTTGGCCTCCACGGCCAGGTCGGCCAGTTTCGACTTCCAGGAGGCTCGTGACAAAGCCTGGGTGAGGATGCCGTTTTCCAGGATGCCGGGCTGAAGGACATTGGATTCGCTTTCACGCACAAAGACCGGCTTCTGCCGCGAGCCATTCCATCCGAAGGCCTCCAGCACATTCACCACGGCCTGCGCACGCGGCAGGGCAAGGCTCGGCCGGTCACGCTCATTGTTGAGGCTGGCGAACATCCAGGCCCGGCGTGGAAGGCCAAGATCCTGGCGCGACTGCAAAGTCTTCGAGCCGTCATGAATGAAGGTCATGGGCTCGGAATCGATTGCGGCTCCGGCGGCGGCATGCAGCGAGTCCACGATCTGCTCAGCACTGAGACGCCTCCTCGCCGGCGCCTGGAAAAAGCGCTCCTCCGGGCTGGCGGCAGCCAGATTCTCGATGCCTGCCTCACGCTGATAGGCCTTCGAGGTGACGATGAGCCGGAGGATGTGGCGAACATCGTAGTTCGCGGCCAGCAGCTCGTTGGCGAGCCAGTCCAGCAGCTCCGGATGGCTGGCCTCATGCCCCTCCCAATCCTGAACGGGCTCCACAAAACCCGCCCCCATGAGCCGTCTCCAGATGCGGTTCACAATGACTCGGGGGAAACGACGATTCTCCGGCGAGGTGATCAAGGCCGCGATGCGCTCACGAGTGTCCTTGGGATCTTCGACCAGCGCATCGAGACCGGCTTTCTCCGCTGCACCTGTGACTGAAGCAAAGGGCCAGACCGGGGTCACGGGCTCGTCCGGCTTCAGCGTCACACGGATCAATGACTCGCGGGTCTTCTTTTCAAAGAACGCCGCAGGCACCCGGCTGGTTTTCGGCACCGTCACGGTCTTGCGCTCCAGCATCGCTGCCAGGGAGTAAAGATCGCGCTGCGTGGTGGAGTGATAGGGCGAGTCATGACAGCGGGCGCATTGCAGCTCCACCCCGAGAAACGCGGAGGCGAGGATGTGGCCCTTGGTCGCAAACGGCGCATCATTTTCCCCCGCCTGGGCAAAACCGGCGCTGCCTCCATGGGCGGCGTCGCCGCGCATCATCAGGAGCTCCGTGACCATGCGGTCGAGCGGCTTGTGGTCGCGCAGGGAGTCGAGCAGAAACCAGCGAAACGGACCGGTGCTGTTGAGCGAGGCGTTGATCAACGTGGGGTTCTCCGCGAGCGCATCCAGCCAGTGGCTGATCTCATGATCGGCGCAGCGTTCATCGGCCAGCAGCCGGTCAATCACCCGCGTCCGTTTGTCCGGGGCGCTGTCGGCAAGAAAGGCGCTCACCTCCTCCGCCGCAGGCGGCAGGCCGAGGGTGTCGAGATAAATGCGGCGGAGAAAGGCCGCATCAGACGTGAGGGGCGTTTGGGCGAGCTTGGCAGGATCGACCGGAGGGGCCGGCCATGGGGCACCGTCGCGAATCCACGCTTCCAGCAGGGTAATTTGTTCGGGGGTCAATCGATCGCCCGTGGGAGGCATGACGTGGTCCTCGTCATCGGAGCGAACTCGCTTCAGCAGCTCACTGCCTGCCGGATCACCGGGCAGGACCGCCGGCAGTTCGGAATCCCCCGCACGCAGGGCGGCCTCGCGAGTGTTCAACTTCAGCCCGCCCTTGTCCTTTTCACCGTGGCATCGAAAACACTGCTCGCGCAGGATCGGCAGCACCTCCTCATGGAAGGTTTTCGCTGCCACCGAGTCGGTGGCGCCCGCCGCGAGCGCCTTCTCGATCTTCGCATCCAGGAAGGCATCCACGGGATGACCCTGACGCGGCGGCTGGGGCGCCGGGTGCTGTTTCACCCAGGCCTTGGCAATGGCATGTCGCTTCTGCCAGAACGCATCGCGGGACTTCGCGGCTTCACGTCGATTGAGGTCATCCAGGCGAGCCAGCGAGCTTTCGATTTCAACCAGCGTCGGTTCGACCTGCGCATCGGTCAAAAGCAACTCGGGCCTGCCTGCGGCACGCAGGATGGAGAACGCCTCACGTCCTGCCGATTCGAGGGCGACACAAATTTCGCCCGTGTCCGTGCGCATGTTTTTGCCTCCGACGATCAACTCCAGCACCACTCGTGAAGAGTTTTTTTGTGGCGGGAGGGTCACACTTCCAAAAACCTCCTGCTGCTTGTAGCCCTTCACGCGCACGCCGGGATGAGGCGGCTCGGCCAGCGGCGTCAGCGGATCGAACCCATTCTCGCCGTTGCCCACTGCGGGCTTGGTTTCAGCGATCAGCTTGCCATCCACCCACAGGCGGGCAAGTCCACGCGTGCGCAGCAGCATGCGATGCGATCCCTGAGGCAGCCTCACATCAGCCGCCATGCGCAGCAGCACCGGGGCCGCCCAGCTCGAGCGGATGCCCCATTCATCGTGACGCAAGGGCATGCGCGGCAGCAGGAAGGCATCCCCCCACCAGCGTAGCTTCTCCTTCGGTGCCTCCAGCGAGTTCGGCCAGCGATGCGAGGCGCTGTGGCCTTCGTTGAACTGCACCAGCACCTTGCCCTCGGCAATGCTTCCCATCTCCGGCATCTTCGCCACCTCCGGCAGCACCACCTGCGGCCCGTCTTTGCATCGGCAATGCTTGGCAATCTCCGCATCGCTCAGCGCACGGCGATGGATCGCCACGCCGTCCAAAAATCCCGTCAGACTGTTGCCCGCGCTGCCGCCCAGGGACGAGCCGATCCAGACATCGTCATCATCCACCACGGGCGCCTGTTTGGTGGCACCATCCACGCTCCAGTCGCCTTCAGTGGCCACGCCGTCGATCCATCCGCGCATCGTTTCCGGCCTGCCAAACTCGTAGGCCACGGCCACATGGTGCCAGCCCGTTTGAATCTGAATGGACGCTGTCGAGTTCCAGAGGTGCCAGGTGTTTCCCCCGCCCGGACGGGGAGCGCTCGCGAAGAGAAAGCTCAGATGCGCCAGCCCCTCGCTGCCGCCGATGATGCGCAGCGACCAGTTCTGATTGTTGCGGGCAAAATGCGGCGAGTTGGTGCGGCCCTTGCCGATCAAATACAGCGGCTGTCCCGGACCGATTTTGTCGGTCTTCACCCAGGCCTCCAGCGTGATGGCGTCGCCATTCGTGAAATCAAAAGGACTCTGCGCCCCCGGATCCTTGATCTCGTAACGCGAGCCTTTGCCCTGCAGCTGAATCGCCGTGTTGTTCGCCTCAAAGTCCGGAAACTCCGGCGGACGCGGCCCCGCCTGATCCCGCACCACCCCGCCAACAGCCACCAGCGGTGCCGATTCCTCCTGCCCAAAGTCCAGTTGCAGCACCGGCTTGGAATCATCCGCGTACAGCCCCATGCCGCAGACAAGCAGCAGGGCACATGGCAGGATCAAGATGCTCGAATTCATGCTCTTTCTGCGCGCAGAGTTTGAACGACGTTGCGGTAGCTCTCGCGCAGAAGCGTCAGGTCCGTCTCGATGGCGAGATGGGTGAAGCCGAGGGCTTGCAGCTCGGCAAAATCATCCGTCTGGCGACAAAACAGGCCGCAGGCCTTGCCCGCCTCTTTGGCGGCAGCGGCGACTTCTCGCAGGCATGCGCTGAAGTCGAGCTGGGTGCGCTCGGGGTAGGATTGCAGCTGGAGTTTGAGGTCCATCTGGCCGATGAGCAGGACATCGACACCGTCCACAGCAGCGATGGCGCGGGCGTTCTGCACGCCTTCGATCGTCTCGATCTGCGCATAGAAAACAGGCTTCGGCATCTCGCGATGAAGGCCGTAGTCGAAGGCACGCACCATGCCGGCCAGGCCGCGGTCACCCTGCGGCGGATAGCGCATCGCCCGCACACAGGCGGCCGCCTTCTCGGCGGTGGAAACCATCGGCACCATGATGCCGGCCGCACCCCAGTCCAGCGAACGCGCAATGAGTTCCGGATGCGGCGCGCCGACCCTGACGATGGCGGAGGCATGGCGGATCACCTGGATTTGTGAAAGCACCGCCGCCTCCGTGCCGCAGCCATGCTCGAGATCAATGAGCAGCCAGTCAAAGCCGCTCAGGTCCGCGAGTTCGGCAATGATGGGGGACCCGGTCTGGAGCCAGGTGCCGAGCTGGAGGTTTGCTTGGTGAACAGGATTCATGAGAGGGGTGGTTATTTGGCGAAGTTAGGCCGCCAGCAGTTTCGTGAATGGATGGCCTTCGTTTTGATCGATGCGCTCAGGCCGTCCCATGTGGGGGTAAATGAGCCGGGTGTGGTCGACGCCCAGCAGGTGCAGGATCGTCGCATGGAGATCGTGAACGTGGAGGCGGTCCTCGATGGCATACAGGCCGAGGTCGTCCGTGGCCCCGTAGGTTCGGCCGCCTTGCACACCCCCGCCTGCCATCCACATCGTGAAGCCCGTGGGATTGTGATCACGTCCATCGCCTTTTTCACTCATGGGAGTGCGGCCAAACTCGCCGCCCCAGATGACGAGCGTTTCGTCCAGCAACCCGCGCGCCTTGAGATCCGTCAGCAGTCCGGCGATGGGTTTGTCCACGGAGTGGCAGAGCTGCGAGTGCCTGGCCTCGATCCCGGCATGGCTGTCCCACTTGCTGCCGGCACCGCTGTAGAGCTGGACAAAGCGCACGCCATTCTCGACGAGACGACGGGCAAGCAGGCAGTTGCGGCCAAAGGTGGCGGTGGCCTTGTCGTCCATGCCATAGAGCTTTTTCGTGGCTGCCGTCTCCCTGCTCAAATCCACCGCGCCTGGTGCCTCGGCCTGCATCTGGTAGGCGAGTTCAAAGCCCCGGATGCGGGCCTCCAGTTCCGAGTTGCTGACGCGGCTGGCGTTGAAGTCACGATCCAGGGCGCCGAGGAGATCGAGCTTCTCGCGCTGCTCCCGTCGATCCACACCTTTGGGGTTGTCCAGATATTTGATCGGAGTGCCGTCTGAGTGAAACTCCACGCCCTGATACATCGCCGGCATGAAGCCAGCGCCCCAGTTGCGGACACCGTTCACCACCGAGGCCTCGCTGTCTTTGATGACGACAAAAGCGGGCAGGTTTCGGTTCTCCGTACCGAGCCCGTAAGAGGCCCATGCGCCGAGCGAGGGGCGTCCGCCGAAGAGTGAACCGGTGTTCATCGAGCACACGCCGCCTGCGTGATTGATGCCGCTCGAGGCACAGGAATGGATGACAGCGAGGTCATCGGCATGACGGGAGACATGGCTGAACCAGTCGGAGATCCACAAGCCGCCCTGGCCGTGCCGCGTCCAGGTGCGCCTGCACTCCAGCAGCGGCGACTTCCCCTCTCCCGCCGCCGTGAGCGGCATCCCAAAACTCGCGGGCAGGGATTGGCCTGCCAGCTTGTTCAGCAGCGGCTTGTAATCAAACGTGTCCAGATGGCTCGGACCGCCTTCCATGAAGAGAAAGATGACGCTCTTCGCCCTGGCGGTGCGTTGTGGCAGACGCAGCGGCGCAGCACCGGCCTGGCCGCCCATGAGCGCGGCCGCCGCCACGGCGCCGAACCCGCAGCCGGCAGTTTGCAGGAAGTCGCGGCGCAAGGTGGGAAGATCGTAGCGATGGCAGCGCATGGCTTGGAGAAAACGCAGTGACGAGGCCACTTTAATGAAGGTAAAAAAACTGGTTCGTGGTCAGCAGCATCTGGCAGAGGCCGGTCATGGCCTTGATCGTTGGGTCATCCTCCTGCGTGCCCTGGGTGTCTGCGCCATGCCAGGTGAACTGCGAGTTCGGCGGATCGGCGGCACGCCAGATGAAGAGGCCGGCATTCCACTTCTCGGGATCGGTGTTGAAAAGGCTCTCGACGTTTGGTCCGGTCAGGATGCGCAGGGCTTCGATCTGACCGTCCCATTGGCGCGTCGGGGTGCGTTTGCCGAGGCCGCCAAGGAAGATGGGCGAGGCGCCCTGGCTTATCCTGGAAAGACGGTCCATCGGCACCACGGCGGACCGCTCGGCGGCGGGTGTGTCGAGATCACGCACCATGAAGGTGACGGCATGCCTGGCGCTGGAGACTTGCACCACGAGGTGATAGCGCCGCCCCACCTCGATGTGGATGTCTGAAGCCACCACCTGATAGCCGATGTTTGCATTCTCGTCCTCGCCCACGAGTTGCATGAGAATGTTGCGCGGTTTGTAGCGCGATTTCTGACCGGTGACATCAATGCTCCAGCCAAAGGACTCCAGGCTGGCCTTTCCGCCATCCCAATGCGAGATCAGCGTGCGCAGCTCGGCATTCACATCGACGCTGTCGAGTTTCACAACGGACTCGACGGTGAAGTCATCCCCCTCCTTCTCACCAACACGCACGAGCAGACGTTCATGAGGGCTGTTGACTTTGAATCCCGCGCCCGAGTCGCTGCCGGGATCGATGCGTGTGACAGGAGCGGCGGTCCTGGCGGCGCTTATTCGCCTCTTGAGGAAATCCTCCGCCACCGCCCGCTCCTTGTCCGTGGGCAGCCGCCCGAGAACGGCCAGCCAGACGTCCTCAACACCCTTCCCCCTTGAAGCGAGCTTGCGGGCGCGGGCGCGCACCCAGTCGCCATTGAGCAGTTGCAGCGCCTGCGTCGGTGTCGTCGTGCTCTCCCTCTCAGCGGTGCTCACAAAACCAGCCGGCATGTTGAGGGCAAGCAGCAGTTCATTCGGACTGTTGCGCTTCTTCCTGGTGTAGATCGAGCGGCGCGCGCCATTGCTATCGCCGGCCGGGCCTCCAGCGGTGAAATCGAGCTCGCCGCTCACGGCCAGCATGGCATCACGCACCTGCTCCGCATCGAGGCGGCGAGGATGAAAGCGCCACAGCAAGCGGTTCGAAGGATCGACTTTCGCCGTTGTCGCATCCGGCTCGCGCCGCGCGGTCTGGCGATAGGTCGCGGAGAGCATGATCTCGCGATGCAGCGCTTTGAAATGCCAGCCCCCAGCCACGAACTTCGCGGCGAGATGATCGAGCAGCCCGGGATGCGAGGGTGGCTCGCCCAGCGTGCCAAACTCACTGGCAGACGAGACGATGCCCCGGCCAAAATGATACTGCCACACGCGGTTCACGATGACCCGGCTGGAGAGCGGATTGTCCGCTCGCGTGATCCATGCGGCCAGGGCGCTGCGGCGCCCGGTGGAGGTCTTCGTCGGCGTGATTCTGGGCGGATCAGGCTCCAGAATGGAAAGGAATCCGGGCGCGATCTCCAGATCGCCTTTGCGCGTCTTCAAAGCGTTTGCAGGTGCTTCAGGCCCTGCATCGTTGACCACAAATGCCTCGGGCAGCGGCTTCGGCTTGAGAGGCTGGAACTTGTCCAGCTCCGCCTTGAGCGCCTTGTATTCCCCCCGAACCTTCTCGTCCTTGATGTCCTTCATCGGGTCGAAGGACGTTCGCGCGAACTCCAGCTGCCGCTCACAGAGTCCGGCGAGCTGCTTCTCCAGCGCATCACGCTGCCCTGCGGGCTTGAGCGTCATGGCCTGCAGGTCCTCCGGGAAACTGACGCGCCAGGTCTCCACCCGTGTGTCGATCTCCGATTTCGTGAGCGCATCCATTTTGGCGCGGACCTCAGCCGTGGCCGCCGCCCACTTCGCCTCCTGCGCGTCAAAGGCCGCCTTCTCAGACGGAGTGACGAGCTTCAAATCGTCCCGCCAGTGCACCGGTGTGAAGAAGGCCCGGAGGCGGTAGTAGTCCTTCTGCAGAATGGGGTCGAACTTGTGGTTATGGCAG
>CAZXPU010000088.1:0-25312 GCA_964642905.1 uncultured Prosthecobacter sp. | reverse complement strand
GAGGAGAAGCTCTACTCGCTGCGCGACCTCAAGATCGACAAGGTCGGCTGAAGCTTTCTCGGTCTTTGTGGTGTCAGTTTCGTGGAGATGCTTGGACGATTGTCCGGGAATGGAGGCTTTTTGCAGCGCTGCTGCGGCGGTCCATTTGGAAATCTGGCTGCATGGGGTGATGGGAAGTGAGTTCATGGGCCTCGGGCTCATTCCTCCACAAAAAGCTGGAACGACGTCCCGGCCGCCGCATCATCGCCGCATGTTCGTCTGGTCTAAGTTATCCTCAGAAAAGTGGTCCGATGCCTGGGAAGAGCGCTTTTCCGGCAATCCCTCCCTCAATCTCGTCATCACGACCGTCCCTGGCAGGGCCACCATTCGTGTGGAGGTTTATGCGGAAAAAAAGAAGGATGTCGAAACGATCCGCAAGGAGTGGGGTGGCAGTGTGCGTGAGGTGAAGCAGCAGAACTGGGCGGCGCTTTCCAAGGAGCCCATGCCCGCCATCGCGGTGCGTGACCGCCTGGTGATCGTCAGTGCCCGGACCGAGGCGGAACTCAAGAAGGAAAGGCGAGCCCATGCCGGTCGTGAGGTCATCGCCATCCCCGCCGACATGGCCTTTGGCACGGGTCACCATGCGACCACCGCGACCGTCCTGAGGATGCTGGTGGATGCCGTGGACAAGCTCCAGAACAGTCGTTGGACCATGGCCGACCTAGGCTGTGGGAGCGGCATCCTGGCCATCGCGGCACGGAAACTCGGTGCCGCTAAAATCTGGGGCTGCGATTTCGACCCCAAGGCGGTGCAGGTTTCCAGGGAGAATGCGGAACGCAATGAGGCTCCGGGCATCAAGTTCACCAAGACGGATGTGCTGGCCTGGGAGCCGAAGGAACAGTGGGACATTGTGGCGGCGAACATTTTTGCCGACATCCTGGAGCAGGGTTTTCCCCAGATTGTCCGGGCCGTCAAACCCGGTGGCGTGCTCCTGGCCTCCGGCATTTTGAAGACCCAGGCGGGCCCCTGCCTGAAGGTCGCCGAATCCTGTGGCATCCGCTGGGAACGGGTCGTCACCAAGGGCAAATGGACCACCGCCTTTGGGCGGAAGCTGGGTTGAGGCCCGTCTCCTGCCTGAAACGTCTTTGCGGAGGCTGAAAGGCTGGCTCAGCAAAAAACGTGCGTCCTGGACGAAGCGTGCTTAACTCCACGCCCCATCACCATGGACCCATTGATTCAACTCCTCGCCATCAACTCCAACCGCTCCACCTCGGAGCTGGCCGGAATCCTCAGCCTCAAGGAAGACGAAGTGCGCGCCCGCATCGCCGCCGCCGAGGCCGATGGCACGATCCTGGGTTACAACGCCGTCGTGGACCGCCAGAAGGCGGGTCATCGCGGTGTCACCGCGCTGGTGGAGGTGAAGATCACCCCTGAAAAGGAGGGCGGCTTCGACCGCCTCGCCCGGCGCATCGCCAAGTTCGACCAGGTGCGCGAATGCTTTCTCATGAGCGGCGGCTATGACCTCGCCATCCTTGTGGAGGGCAAGGACCTTCTCGATGTGGCGAACTTCATCGCGGAGAAGCTCAGCACCATCGGCGGCGTGCTGTCCACCGCCACCCACTTCCAGCTAAAGGCCTACAAGCAGGCCGGCTTCCTGGTCAATGCCGCCGGTGACGAGGAGCGCCTCCCCGTCAGTCCCTGATCCACGTCCCTGAGCCCCAGCCTTCAGACCCAGCCCAGCCTCATGGACTATTCCAACAAACTATGCACCCAGATCCAGGACCTGCCGCGATCTGGCATCCGTGACTTCTTTGAACTCGTCATTGGCCGCAGCGACGTGATCTCGCTTGGCGTCGGCGAGCCCGACAAGTCAACTCCCTGGCCCATTCGTGAAGCGGTCATCCGCTCGCTCGAGAAGGGCCAGACCTCCTACACCTCCAACCTCGGCCTCGAGCCGCTGCGCGTGCTCATCAGCGAGTACGTCGAGAAGCAGTTTCGCGTCACCTACGATCCCAAGACCGAGATCCTGGTGACGGTCGGTGTGTCCGAGGCGCTTGACCTCGCCTTCCGTGCCGTGCTCAATCCTGGTGACGAGGTGATCTATCACGAGCCCTGCTACGTCAGCTACAGCCCGAGCATCAAGATGGCCTATGGCGTCCCTGTGGTCGTCAACACCCGCGAGGAGAACAACTTCGCCCTCATGGCCGCCGACGTGGAGAAGGCCATCACGCCCAAGACCAAGGTCATCGCCCTCAACTTCCCCACCAATCCGACCGGCGGCATCATGCCACCCGAGGAGCTGGAGAAGATCGCCGCCCTGGCCGTGAAGCATGATTTGTTCGTCTTCACCGACGAGATCTACTGCGAGCTGCTTTACGACAACCGTCAGCACAAGAGCATTGTCGAGTTTCCGGGCATGAGGGAACGCACCGTGCTCCTGCACGGCTTCAGCAAGGCCTTCGCCATGACCGGCTGGCGCCTCGGTTACGCCTGCGCCCCCGCGCCCCTGCGCGAGGCGATGATGAAGGTGCACCAGTACTGCATGCTCTGTGCTCCGATCATGAGCCAGATCGCCGGCATCGAGGCCCTGAAGATGGGCGCCAGCGCCTACGAGGAGATGCGTCAGAGCTATGAGATGCGGCGCAACATCATCGTCGGCCGCCTGAACGGCATGGGCCTGCACTGCTTCAATCCCGGCGGGGCCTTCTATGTCTTCCCCGAGATCCGCAGCACTGGCCTGAGCTCAAAGGAGTTCGCCATCAAGCTGCTTGAGAAGAAGAGTGTCGCGGTTGTTCCCGGCAACGCCTTTGGTGCCGCCGGCGAGGGCTTTGTGCGCTGCTGCTATGCCACGGCGCCCGAGCTGATCGTCAAGGCCATGGACCTCATGGAGGAGTTCGTGAATGAAGTTCGCGGCGCCTGAGCGCGGCGGCAAGAAGCATGACCCGTCACGGAAGGCCTGAGCCTTCCGGCGGAGTCGTGCTGCAGCCGGCCAACGTGATTGAGGCATGGCATGGAAGGCGGGGCTTGAATGACCCAGTCTCAGACATGCAATGACCAGGGAAGTTCCAGGCATCCAAGCCCCGGATGTCGATGCCAGCTGGCAGGGATTGTTTTCTGCGCGGTCACGAGCTGAAGCTCACGACGGCTATTGACTCATGCCAGCCTGCCCAGCCAGGCGGCGATGGACTCCGGGGTTTGAAAGTGTTCCCGGCGGATTTCGGCCACGGGAACACTGAGGCCCAGGCTGCGTTCGATCTGCAGCAGCAGCTGCATCAGTGCCAGGGAGTCGAGCCCGAGTGCGAAGAGGTCGCTGTCGGCCTGGAGGGCCTCCTCGGTTTCCACGACGTGATGCGTGTTCAGGATTTCGATGATGTGATCGGCGGTCATGCAGGCGGCGGGCCAGGCTTCAGCACAAGCCGCTGTCGGCAGCCACGTCAAGCGCGCGAATGTCGTTGGGGCCGACATGCACGTCGGCCGAAGCTTTCGGTGGCGGGGGCTTTGACGGGTGCGAAAATCAGGATGGTTGAGCAGTCGACTGAATGTCCCCATCCCTGTGGTTGAAGACAATCAACTGACAAAACATGGCTATTGTCGATAATTCCCATCTTCCAATCAAAAAATGCGAAGTCTGCTTGTCACATTAACATGGATGCTCGGAAGCTGCATCAGTGCTCTGCATTTGAGGGTGGAGGGCAATCCAGGCCAACATCAGCTGCCATTTCGGCCGAATGATCGATTCATTCTCGAGTCAGTGGTTGAGGGCCCTGGATTTTGGATGAACTCTCCAATCACCCTTACCTACCATCTGGACGGAAAACGGATGAAATGGACCTTGGCAGGCGAGGGGAGCACAGATGGTTTTGTGACGGATATGGGCAGGATTTGCGCCAGTGAGATTGGAGGAGTTGATTCTCCCATCATGGATGAAAGAGTCATTCGGCTGGCGACAGGTGAGGAGATCACCGTAATCGGCAATTCAACGGAAAAGGGTTGGGTTCGGCTGCGAAAAAAAGCACCCGTAGAACAAGTTGGTGATGACATCTGCGGGTCATGAGGAGGTCGGGCACGGGAGCCAATCGTCAACGTGCTCCAATTGTCCTGGCTTCGAACATGCAGTCGAACTGCGGTTGCCCCTTTTTTCTCTGTGAACATGTCTTTTGCCATGGCATTTTGTCTGACGATGCTTCGAATCCTTCTTGCCTCCAGTTTTGTCGTGTCCCTGACCTCATCCGCCCTTGCCCAAGCTGCTGTGACCTCCGTCCGGGTGCCGGGCTGGCCGCAACAGGTGGGGTTGGTGGAGATTCCTGTGAGTGACGGGGAAAAGCAGAAGGCGGTGTGGTACACCCCGATGAAGAAGGAGAAGAAACCCCTGCTGGTCGGGCTGCATACCTGGAGCAGCAACCACGCCTCTGCCGGTGGTGATGCGGTGTATGCGGAGTGGTGCATCGCGCAGGGCTGGGCCTTTGTGCATCCGGATTTTCGCGGGCCTAATCGCACGCCGCAGGCCCTGGGCAGCGACCGCGCCGTGCAGGACGTGGTCGAGGCGGTGGCCTGGGCGAGGCGGCAGACGGTCGTTGATGAGCAGCGCATCTACCTTGTCGGCGTCAGCGGCGGCGGACACATGGCGATGCTGATGGCCGGGCGGCATCCGGAGATGTGGGCGGCAGTCAGCGCCTGGTGCGGCATTGGCGACGTCGCCCGCTGGCATCAGGAGCATGCACGTGACGGCCAGGAGGACCGGTATGCCCGCGACATCGTCGGCGCCCTGGGCAGGGCGCCGGTGAAGGAGGATGTCGAGGCCTGGAAGCGTTCGCCGGAAAGCTGCCTGTCGAACGCCGCAGGCCTGCCGCTGGACATCGCGCACGGCATCCATGACGGACGCAGCGGCAGCGTGCCGTTTGAGCATTCACTTCGCTGCTACAACCGGGTGGTGAAGCCGGAGGCGAGGCTGGATGCGGCGGGCATCCAATCGTTTTATGCCACGCAGAAGCTGCCTGGAGGCTGGCCTGCGGCGGGAGCGGATCCATTGTTCGGCGAGCATCGTCCCCTGTTCCGGGCGGTCAGCGGCAACACGCGGGTGACCGTGTTTGAAGGCGGTCATGAAATCGTTCATCAGGCGGCTCTGAACTGGCTTGCCGCGCAGAGAAAGGGCTCGCCGCCCGTGTGGGAGGTGAAGGACTTCATCCCGCTGGACCCGCTGCGCAGCCAGAGCGGCAAATAAAGTGTGCGGTCTTGTTACATCGTTGGTCAGGCCAGCACCTGCTTCACCACGCGTGCCGGATCGACACCGGTGAGGCGGAAGTCGAGGCCCTGGGAGCGGAAGGTGAGCTTTTCGTGGTCGATGCCGAGCTGGTGCAGGAGCGTGGCGTGGATGTCATGGACGTGCACCGGGTTCTCCACCGCGCCGAAGCCGAACTCGTCCGTCTGCCCGTAGGTCGTACCGCCCTTGAAGCCGCCGCCCGCGAACCACATGGTGAAGGCGTCGATGTGATGGTTGCGGCCCGTGGACTCCCGCACCTCGCCCATCGGGGTGCGGCCGAACTCGCCGCCCCAGATGACGATGGTGTCGTCGAGAAGCCCGCGCTGCTTGAGGTCCTTCACCAGGGCGGCGCTGGCCTGGTCGATGTCGCGGCATTTCTCCGGCAGATGCTTCTCCAGATTTTCCGTGGGGCCGCCGTGATGGTCCCAGTTGGTGTCGTAGAGCTGGACGAAGCGTACGCCGCGTTCGACGAGGCGGCGGGCGAGCAGGCAGTTGCGAGCGAAGCTGGTCTCCTTCGGATCCTTGATGCCGTACATGTCCAGCGTGGCCTGGGATTCACCGGCAGTGTCCATCAGCTCCGGGGCGCTGGTCTGCATGCGGAAGGCCATCTCGTAGGCGTTGATGCGCGTGGTGATCTCCTGGTCACCGGTTTCCTTCAGGCGCTTCAGGTTCAGCTCGCGCACCGCATCCACCACCTGCCGCTGTTGAACCGGGTTGATTTCAGAGGGCGTGGAGAGGTTGACGATGGGGTCGCCCTGATTGCGCAGGGGCACGCCCTGATAGGTGGTGGGAAGCACGCCGCTGCCCCAGAGCACCGCGCCGCCGCGCGGGCCGCGGGGGCCGCTCTGGAGCACCACGAAGCCGGGCAGGTCGTCGCATTCGCTGCCGAGGCCGTAGGTCACCCAGGCGCCCATGCTCGGGCGTCCGAACAGGCCGCTGCCGGTGTTCATGTAGAGCTTGGCGGGAGCGTGGTTGAACAGGTCGGTCTTGCAGGTCGAGATGATGCTGATGTCATCGACGATCCGGGCCGTGTGCGGCAGGTAGTCGCTGATCCAGGCGCCGGACTGGCCGTACTGCCTGAAGCCCGTTCGGGGGCCCAGGAGGTCCACGCGGTGGCTGCTGTCCATGAAGGCAAAGCGTTTGCCCTTCGTGTAACTCTCCGGGATTGGCCTGCCGTTCAGCTTTGCCAGCACCGGCTTGTATTCGAACATCTCAAGCTGTGACGGGCCGCCGGCCATGAACAGGAAGATGACGTTCTTGGCCCGGGCTGGAAAGTGGGTCTTCTTGGGAGCCAGCGCGGCATCGCGAGCCATCAGGGATCCCAGGGCGAGCGAGCCGACACCGACGCCGCAGCGGTTGAAGAAATGACGGCGGGTGTGCTTGAGGAAAGGAGGGGTCATGGCGGTCATTCCCGGGTGATGGTTTCGTCGAGGTTGAGCAGGACGCGGGCGGCGTTCAGTGTGTCGAGCTTCTTCAGCACGGCGAGTTCGTCAGGCCTGGCGGTTCTTGCGGTGCAGCGCAGGAAGGCAGCTTCGAGACCGTCCTTGCCGATGATCTTCTCCAGGGCGGTGGCGAATTCGAAGAAGCCGCTGTCGTTCATGAGCGTGAGGGCCTGGAGGGGAGTGTTGCTGCGGATGCGGCGGGTGCAGGTGCTGAAGCCTTCCGGGGCGTCAAACACCGTCAGGGAGGGCGGTGGAGAGGCGCGATAAACAAAGGTGTAGAGACCGCGGCGGTAGCGGTCCTCGCCCTGGCTGACCGTCCACACACGCTTCACCTGTCCCTGGCCCATGACGCCATCGGGGATGGGCGGATACACCGGAGGGCCGCCGAGCTTTGGTGAGAGCAGGCCGCTGACCGTCAGGCACACATCACGCACGACCTCGGCGTCGAGGCGCAGGCGTGACTGGCGCGCGAGCAGGTGGTTGCCAGGATCTTTTTCGGCAAGGTCCGCACGCATCGCGGAACTCTGGCGGTAGGTCTGCGAGGTGACAATGAGGCGGTGCAGATCCTTGAGGCTCCAGTTTTTCGCCATGAACTCGGTGGCCAGCCAGTCGAGCAGCTCGGGATGGCTGGGCAGCGTGCCCTGCGAGCCGAAGTCGTTCTCCGTTTCGACGATGCCACGGCCAAAGTACTGCTGCCAGACGCGGTTGACGATGACGCGTGCGGTGAGCGGATTCTTCGGGCTGACCAGCCAGCGGGCGAGGTCAAGGCGGTTTGCCTGGGCGGCGTTGCCTTCAAACGGATGCAGGATCTGCAGCGTGCCCGGCTTCACCTCCTCGGCCGGACGGGTGAAGTCGCCCTTGATGAAGACATGGGTCTTGCGCGGCTTGGGAAGCTCCTTCATCACCAGCGTTGTCGTGCCCTGGTTGAGGAGGACCTCGAGCTCCTTGTAGCGGTCGTTCAGGATGCGCAGCGGGTCACTGGGCGGTGCGAACACGCCGAACAGGGCGAGGTTGTCATTGAGTGATCGTTTGTTCGCGGGTTTTTCGACGGCCTTTTTCACGGCCCCTGAAAGCTTCTGGCGGAACCCGGGGGCCATCTCCTTCTCCCAGGCCGTGACTTCGGCGTAGCGTTCCTTCACCAGGGCCTGGAGCTTTGCCTCGGCCTGCTTGTGCTCGGCGGCGAGGGCTTTCACGTCCACCTTCGGGTCGAAGACCTTCATTGTGGGCTCGTCCTGGTTGTTCAGAAAGGCGAAGAGCTGATAGTACTCCTTTTGCGCAATCGGGTCGAACTTGTGGTCATGGCACTGCGCACAGCCCACGGTGAGGCCCAGCCAGACGCTGCCGGTGGTGGCGACACGGTCAAAGACGCTGTCGATGCGGAACTGCTCCTTGTCGATGCCGCCCTCCTGGTTGATCTGGGTGTTGCGATGGAAGCCGGTGGCGATGATCTGACTCTCCCTGGCCTTGGGCAGGAGATCACCGGCCAGCTGTTCGATGGTGAACTGGTCAAAGGGCATGTCCTGATTGAGGGCGTTGATGACCCAGTCGCGGAACTTCCAGATCTGGCGCGGGGCGTCGATGGAGTAGCCGTTGGAGTCCGCGTAACGCGCCTGGTCGAGCCACCAGCGGCCCCAGCGTTCGCCATAGTGGCGGCTGGCGAGCAGGCGCTCCACGGTTTCGCGATACTTGGAGTCGGACCATGAAGGCAGCGCCTGCAAGTCGGCGGAAGCCGGAGGCAGTCCGGTGAGGTCGAGGAAGACTCGCCGCAGCAGCGTGGCGGGGATGGCTTCGGGGGACGGCTTCAGACCTTCCCGGACGAGCCGAGCCTGGATGAAGCGGTCGATGGGATGGGCAGCGCCATTGATGACGGGCGGCTGCACGCGTCTGGGAGGCTCGAAGGCCCAGTGGCGCTGGTAGGTGGCGCCTTGTTCGATCCAGGCCTTGAGGATGGCGCGTTGTCTGGCGTTGAGCGGCGGCTTGTGCGACTTGGGCGGAGGCATGACCTCGTCCTTGTCCTCGCTGATGATGCGCAGCCAGGCGTCGGATTTGGCGGGCTCACCCGGCACGATGCCACGCGCGCCGTCACGGTCTTCAATCGCCCCTTCAAAGGTGTCGAGCCGGAGATCGCCCTCGCGGTGCTTGGGGTCGAAGCCGTGGCAGGCGAAGCAGTTTTCCGAGAGGATGGGACGCACATCGCGGTTGAACTCGATCTTCGACGGCAGGGCGGCGGCGAACGAGGCCAGGGGCAGGAGGGAGGAGATGAGGAGGCGGCGAGACATGCGGACGTCCCTAGTAACGTCGGAAGGGGCCGGTGTCTGGCTTGTGATATGAGCGCGAATGCCTGTCAAATCCGGCTGCTGCCGCCGTTCTCCCTGTTACCAGGAACGTGCTGTCTCCAGGTTTTTGCGGAAGCCTTCGCGCACGAGGGAGAGGTCGGAATCCATGGCCAGCCAGGTGAAGCGCAGGGACTTCAGCTTTTCCTTGTCATCGGAATGCCGGACCAGGATGCCGCTGCCCTTGCCATGGCTGTGCGCAGCATGGACGACGCCGGTGACGCATTCATCGAAGCTTTTCGGTGACTGGCGAGCCCTGAGGTCGAAGGAGAGGTCAGCGGGGCCGATGAAGAGGGCGTCGATGCCCTCCACGGCGGCGATGGCCTCTGCGTTCGCGACACCTTCAACCGTTTCAATCTGGGCCAGGATGATGGGCCGTTGCGGAGGCTGGTCGCCGGGCAGCCGCATTCCGTAGCCGTAGGCGCGCACGGTGCGTGAGACGCCGCGGTGGCCGTGTGGCGGATAGTGGGCGCAGCGGACGCAGTGCTCCGCCTCGGCGACCGTGTTGACATGAGGCACCATGATGCCTTGGGCTCCCCAGTCGAGGACCCTGCCGATGAGGTCGGCATGAGGGGCGCTGACGCGGACGATGGCGAGCGTGTCGCGGCTTAGTGCACGAAGTTGGTTAGGTAGGGCGGATTCGGATTCGCAGCCGTGCTCCAGGTCGATCAGGACCCAGTCGAAGCCGCATTCGGCGGCCAGTTCGGCGACGGCGGGAGAGCCAAGGGAGAGGAAGGTGCCGATGCGGGGCTTCATGGCGTGAGGATGTCAGGGTTGGAAGCCTCGCGCAAGCCCCGCAGGGCAAGGCTGAGGCGGGAGAGGGTGGTTTTGCGCAGGCTGGCACCCGAGGAGCCGCTGCCGATCAGGAAGAAGCCGTCGTCGCGGTCGAAGTAACCTGCGCCGACTCGGATGACGGACTTGACGATCATGTTGCGCAGCAGGTGGAGCCAGAAACGGCGCAGGTGTTGTTCCGGCAGCGGGCGGAGGCTCTCGTAACCCTCGAAGGCTCGTTGAAGAAAGGCTGCGCCATGGAAGCAGGCGAGCAGTGACAGGTCGTCCAGGGGATCGCCGCTGATGGCGTCATCGAAGTCGATGAAGGCGGCGATGTGATCCGGATCGCCGAGAATGTTCCAGAGGGCGAGGTCCTTGTGGACGAGGCAGCCGCCTTCAAGGTTGAGCAGGGCCTCGTTGGCAGTGACCTCGCTGAGAATTTCATCACGCTGATCAGTCGAGAGAAAACCGTGTTTGACCAGGAAGCCGAGGTGTTCATCGAGCCGCAGGTGAAAGTAGTCTGCATAGGCCGGGTGAAAGCCGTGCAGGCCGTCGGTTAGAATGCCGAATCCCGGTGGACGAATGGCCTGCCAGCGTGCCACCGAAGCGCCGATTTCAAAGGCGATGACCGAGGAGTTCAGCAGCCCCTGCTTGTGCCAGTGATTGAGGTCGGGGAAGGGGAGGCGTTCCAGCGCCTGCCAGGCGAAAGGGACTTGGAAGCGGCTGGCATCGCAGGCAAAGACTTTGGGAGTGGACACTCCGGCGGTGCGCACCTGGTCGAGGACCTGGGACTCGACGGCGAGATGGCCGTCCTTTTCCGGGCCGTTTTCGACACGGATGAACATCGAGGCCTCTGCGGTTTCGGCAAAATAGGTGAGATGATTGCCCTGCCCGTGGGCGGGGCGAAGGTTGACTTGTGTTCCGAGTCGGGCCTCGAGGGCTTGATGCAGCTGCGCCTGGAGGCCAGGCGTGGGATCATGGCGGGACTGGGTGCCGTGGAAGGCGGCGGGGCGGTCACACTTCCAGTAGTGAATGTCACGGCGGCTCATGTCAGGCGTCCGGCGTGCGTCGCTTCCACCAGGCGGCCAGGATGCCGCCGATGACATTTTGCAGGACGCCGCTGAAGACGCAGGCAGCGGAGGCCAGGGGCATGGCTGGGAAGTGCTCACGGGCCAGCGAGGCGGCCATGCCGCCGTTCTGCATGCCGACCTCGATGCTGACCGTGCGCGCCACCGACTCCGGATAACGCAGCAGCTTGGAGATGCCATAGCCGACCCCGAAGCCGAGCAGG
Organism: uncultured Prosthecobacter sp.; assembly: GCA_964642905.1. Lineage (GTDB taxonomy): Bacteria > Verrucomicrobiota > Verrucomicrobiia > Verrucomicrobiales > Verrucomicrobiaceae > Prosthecobacter. Next base: position 14,236 of record CAZXPU010000088.1, on the reverse strand, counting down.
TGCAGCAGAAAGGTGGCGACGGCGAGCCTGCCAAAATGAGTGGCAATGGCCTCCGCGCTGGCAGCCACGATGCCGCCGCTGACCAGGGTGAAGGCGAGCACGGCGATGGTGGGGCCGCAGGCGCCGATCGTGTCGGCGGCACGGGGCAGTTTCCAACGGATGAAGACGCCAATGACAACGGGTGCGATGGTGAGCTGCAGCGCGGAGAGGCAGAGCCCCCAGGCATCCACCGGCACATACTTGCCCGCCAGGGCGCTGGTCCAGGTGGGCGTGAAAATGAAGGCGAGCAGCGTGGAGAAAAGCGTCAGGACGACGGAGAGCGCCACGTTGGCGCGGGCGAGGTAGCTGATCATGTTGGAGGCCATGCCGCCCGGGCAGCTTGCCACCAGGATCACGCCAACGGCGAGGCCGGGATCGAGCTGCAAGAGGCGGGCGACCATCCATCCCGAGAGGGGCATGATGGTGTATTGAGCAACGAAGCCGAGCACCACGCTGCCGGGCATTCGGCCGATGGCCTTGAAATCCTCCAGGCTGAGCGTGAGGCCCATGCCGAGCATGGAGGTGGCGAGTGACCAGAAAATCCAGGGCTTGTCGAACCACAGCATCGTCTGCGGCCTGTAGAAGGCGATGACCGCCAGGCCGAAAAGCCAGACGGGGTAGAGGTTGTTGAACCACGTGAAGAAGCGCTGCATTGTTTGATAGTGAGGAAGATGGTGAACAAACGCGGGGTGCGTGCGCTTTTCCACGCCGGTGGATCATAAAGCCAAGGTTATGTTAACCCCCGGCCTCCATGAAGACCGGGCGCTTCCAGACCGGCACGCGTGTCTTGATCTCCTTCAGGTACCACCGGCAGAGTTCAAAAGCCTCCGTGCTGTGCCGGGTGCGCACCCGGATGACGATGGAGGGTTGTTCGGCGGCGACAAATCCCAGGCGGTGCTGGATGAAGACCTCATGCGGCCCGTGTTCGAGGCGCCCCTGCTCGACCAGCGCGCCAAGCATCTTTTCCGCCATCGGCAGGTAGGCGCTGTAGTCGATGCCGGAGATCGGCCGTCCGTCCTCCGTGCCGCGGACGGTGCCGAGGAAGCGCACCTCGGCGCCTTCACCAGGGGCGAACGGAGGTGTTTCGGCAACGGGGATGGGATCGGTGGATAGCAGGAAGTCGGGCACGCGGGGATGGAAGCAAGAATCAGAGGTTCATCCAGCGCGGGATGTATTTCGGGGCGCACACTGCACCGCATGTGTGGAATCCCCTGTCGCCGGATCAGAAAAGAGGACGGACAGGGGATGGTGCTCCTGGACGGCGTCCGGACGCCATGTGGTGAATGTCATTTAGTTAGGTGGTTGAAGCCTTCTTTCACGTGGGTCAGGCATGCATGCGGATGTGGCGGCTGGCATTGCCCGGAGGCCGGGTGGCAAAACCCCCTTGCAAGGCTATACGCCGGCGTGTGGCGGCGTGCGAACTATGCATGTCACAAGACAAGAATCATGATCCACAAGACCGACACAAACCTGACAATGATCCTGCTTGCCGGCCTGCTTGCGGGTCCGTTTCTCACGGGCTGCCACAAGGCGGAGATCCATGCGGAGGCGGAGGAGCATCACGAGGAGGGCAGGCTGATCGTGACACGTCCCATGAAGAAGGACGCCGCCGTCACGCGTGACTACGTCTGCCAGATCCGCTCCTGCCGGAACATTGAAATGCGGGCTCTGGAGCGCGGCTACCTGGAGTCCGTTCACGTCAAGGAGGGCCAGCTGGTGAAGGCGGGCGAGCCGATGTTCAAGATCCTGCCGCTGGTGTATCAGGCCGAGCTGAAGCGTGCCGAGGCCGAGGCGCAGGCCGCCCGTGTGGAGTATGAAAACACGAAGCGCCTGGCGGACAACAAGGTGGTCTCCGACACCGAGCTCGCGCTGTCGAAGGCCAAGCTGGAGAAGGCGCAGGCCGAGGTGAACCTTGCCCAGACGCACCTGGGCTTCACGGACATCAAGGCGCCGTTCCAGGGACTGATGGATCGTCTGCATCTTCGGCAGGGAAGCCTGGTCGAGGAGGGCGATCTGCTCACCACCTTGTCGGACAACAGTGAGATGTGGGTTTACTTCAACATGCCTGAGGCGGAGTACCTGGAGTATGCCTCGCAGAACAGGCCGGAGGATCAGAAGAAGGTCAGCCTGGTGATGGCCGACGGCAGGATCTTCGGCCATGAGGGCCGTATCAACGTCATCGAGGCGGAGTTCAACAACGAGACGGGCACCCTCCCGTTTCGCGCCGACTTTCCAAATCCCGAAGGGTTGCTGAGGCACGGTGAGACCGGCAACATCCGGATGAAGAAGACGGTCAAGGGAGCCGTGCTGATTCCGCAGAAGGCCACCTTTGAAATCCTTGACCACCATTACGTCTTTGTTGTGGGCAAGGATGACGTTCTGACGCAGCAGCGTGTGCACATCAGCGAGGAGCTGGAGGACCTGTTCGTCATCAGCGGTGGGATCACTGAGAACGACAAGATCGTGCTTGAAGGACTCAGGCAGGCGAAGGCAGGCAGCAAGGCCGAGTATGAGTTTGAGGAGCCCGAGGAGGCCTTCAAGAAACTGAAGCTGCACGCGGAATAACCCGGAGGAGGCCAAACCCATGTTCACCAAGATTCTGCACAGGCCCGCGCTGGCCATTGTGATCTCCCTGATCATCCTTTTTCTCGGAGGTCTTTCCATCTTCACCCTGCCGATCTCCCAGTTTCCGGACGTGGCGCCGGTGGTGGTGATGGTCACCCTCGACTATCCGGGAGCGAGCGCCAAGGTGCTCGAGGAGTCCTGCCTCATCCCGCTGGAGCGCTCGATCAACGGCGTGCCCAACATGAAATACATGACCTCCGACGCCACGAGCGCCGGGGAGGCGACGATCCAGGTGATCTTCCACATGGGCACCGACCCGAATCAGGCGACGGTGAACGTGATGAACCGGGTGAACCAGGTGATGAGCCGCCTGCCCCCGCTCGTCCAGCGTGAGGGCGTCATCGTCAACAACCTGACGCCGAACATGCTGATGTATGTGAACCTGTACAGCACGGACAAGAACGCGGACATGCAGTTCCTGTTCAACTACGGCTACATCAACCTGATCCCGGAGCTGAGCCGCATCCGCGGCGTGGGCTCCGCGAAGATCCTCGGCACGCGCCAGTATGCGATGCGGGTGTGGCTGAAGCCTGACCGGATGAGGGCCTACAACATCTCCACGGAGCAGGTCATGAAGGCGCTGGCCGAACAGAGCGTGATCGGATCGCCCGGGCGCATCGGCCGCGCGGACAGCAAGACTTCCCAGTCCCTGGAGTACGTGCTGACCTACGTGGGGCGCTACAACGAGGTCGGCCAGTACGAGGATGTCATCCTCAAGGCCACGGAGAACGGCGAGCTGCTGCGTCTGAAGGACGTGGCGACCGTGGAGCTCGGCAGCGAGTTTTACGATCTTTACTCCGACCTCGACGGCAATCCCTCCGCCGCCATCGTGATCAAGCAGAGCTATGGCAGCAACGCCCACGAGGTCATCAAGGAGATCAAGGCCAAGCTGGCCGAGTTCAAGGAGAAGTCGTTCCCGGCCGGCATGGACTACAAGATCAGCTATGACGTCTCCAGCTTCCTGGACGCCTCGATTGAAAAGGTGCTTCACACATTGCTGGAGGCCTTCGTCCTCGTCGCGCTTGTGGTGTTCGTCTTCCTGGGGGACTGGCGTTCGACGCTGATCCCGACCCTGGCGGTGCCGGTGTCCCTGATCGGCGCCTTCTTCCTGATGCAGATGTTCGGGGTGACCATCAACCTGATCACCCTGTTCGCCCTGGTGCTGGCGATCGGCATCGTGGTGGACGACCCCATCGTCGTGGTGGAGGCCGTGCATGCGAAGATGCACGGCACGAAGCTGACCCCCTACAAGGCGACGCAGCAGGTGCTGCATGAGATTTCGGGCGCGGTGATCGCCATCACGCTGGTGATGACGGCGGTGTTCGTGCCGGTGACCTTCATGACCGGGCCGGTGGGCGTGTTTTACCGGCAGTTTTCCATCACCATGGCGGTGGCCATCATCCTTTCCGGCGTCATGGCCCTGACGCTGACGCCGGTGCTGTGCGCGATGATCCTGCGCAGAACGGATCATCATCACGCGTCACGCGGGCCGATTGCCTGGCTGCTCAGCATCTTCAACAAGGTCTTCGACCGTGTGACGGGCGTTTATGCAGGCCTGCTGCGCCGGATCGTGCACCGCTGGGGGCTGACCTTTGCGGCGCTGGCCCTCGCGGGGGCCGGGATCTACCACATCAACCAGGAGCTGCCCGCCGGCTTCATCCCGGCGGAGGACCAGGGCATGATCTATGCCATCATCCAGACGCCGCCTGGATCGACGCTTGAACGCACGTATGCAAAATCCACGGAGCTTCAGCATGTCGCCAGGGGGATTGAGGGCGTGGAGTCCGTGTCATCCCTGGCCGGCTACGAGGTGCTGACCGAGGGGCGCGGCTCCAACGCGGGCACCTGCCTGATCAACCTGAAGCCCTGGTCCGAGCGCAAGATGACCGCGCCGCAGATCATTGCGGAGCTTGAAAAGCGCTGCCGTGAAATCGCCGGTGCCACCCTTGAGTTCTACGAGCCGCCGGCGGTTCCCGGCTACGGCGCCGCCGGCGGCTTCTCGCTGCGTCTTCTCGACAAGACCAACACGGGCGACTACGACCACCTGCAGGTCGTGAACAACGAGTTCATGGAGGCGCTGCACAAGCGCAAGGAGCTGCGCGGCCTGTTCACCTTCTTCAGCGCAAACTACCCGCAGCATGAGCTGGTCATCGACAACAAGGTGGCGATGCAGAAGGGGGTTTCGATCGGCAAGGCGATGGAGAACCTGTCCATCCTCATCGGCAGCACCTATGAGCAGGGTTTCATCAAGTTCGGCCAGTTCTTCAAGCTCTACGTCCAGGCCGACCCGAAATACCGAAGGCTGCCGAAGGATCTCAAGGACCTGTATGTGGCGAACGAAAAGGGTGAAATGGTGCCATATTCAGCCTTCATGACTCTGAGGCCTAAGCAGGGGCTGAACGAGATCACGCGTTACAACGCCTATCCGGCCCCGTCCATCCAGGGAGCGCCTGCGGAGGGATACAGCAGCGGCGATGCCATCAAGGCCATCCAGGAGGTGGCTGCGAAGACTCTGCCGCGCGGTTATGACATCGGCTGGGCCGGGCTTTCCTTTGATGAGGTGGGCCGCGGCAACGAGGCGCTCTACATTTTCATCATCGTGCTGATGTTCGTCTATCTGGTGCTGGTCGGCCAGTATGAGAGCTTCATGCTGCCGCTGGCCGTGATCCTGTCACTGCCGATCGGTGTGATGGGCTCGTTCCTGCTGCTGAAGAGCATGGGACTGGACAATGACATCTATGCGCAGGTCGGCCTGATCATGCTGGTGGGCCTGCTTGGCAAGAACGCCATCCTGATCGTCGAATTCGCGACCCAGCGGCATCATGAGGGGCTGAGCGTTCTCGAGGCCGCGATTGAAGGCGCCAAGGTTCGCTTCAGGCCGATCCTGATGACGTCGTTCGCCTTCATCGCCGGCATGGTGCCGCTGCTGCGGGCCAGCGGGGCCGGGGCGATCGCCAACAAGACCATCGGCGCTTCCGCGGCCGGGGGCATGCTCTTCGGAACCGTGATGGGCCTGCTCGTGGTGCCCGGGCTTTATTACATCTTCGCCAAGCTGTCGGAGCGCGGGAAGCTTCTGCCCGACGAGCATGACACGCCGCTGAGCGAACTGGGCGAGTATGACTGAAATTGAAACACGAGCACGATCATGAAACCCCTGATGAAGACCTTGTTCTGCCTGGGCGCCGCCGGCTATTTCCTGCTGGTGCAGGGATGCGCCTCCCTGCGTCGGGATCCGCTGCCCTCCAGCGAACCGCCGCTGCCTGCGGGCTACCCGTCGTCGGGCGCTTCGTCCGCCGGCGCCCTGGCGGGTTGGCGGGAGTATTACAAGGACCCCAACCTTGTCTCTCTCATCCGCACCGCCCTCGACAACAATCAGGAGCTGAACATCCTGATGCAGGAGATCGCCGTCTCCAAAAGCGAGGTGAAGGCCCGCAAGGGGGCGATCTTCCCCTTTGTGACGCTGGGTGGAGGCGCCGGTCTCGACAAGGCTGGCCGGTTCACCCGTGATGGAGCTGTGGAGGAGAACCGGGCCAATGAGATCAAGGACGGCAAGGCGATTCCCTCGCCCACACCGAACTTCGGGTTTTCCGCCGACTTTGACTGGGAGGTGGACATCTGGAGGAAGCTGCGCAACGAGCGCGACGCCGCCATCAAGCGTTATCTAGCCACGCAGGAGGGCCGGAACTTCATGGTCACGCACATCGTGTCCGAGATCGCTGGTTCTTACTATGAGCTGATGGCGCTGGACAACCAGCTTTCCATCCTCAAGCGCACCATCGAGATTCAGCAGGACGCGCTTGAGGCCGTGAAGCTGCAGAAGTCCGCCGCCAAGGTGACTGAGCTGGCGGTGAGGCGATTTGAGGCGGAGGTGCTCAAGAATCAGAGCCGTCAGTTTGCCATCCAGCAGCAGATCACGGAGACCGAGAACCGCCTCAATTACCTGGCGGGTCGTTATCCCCAGCCGGTCCGGCGAAACTCAGCGGGCTTCGACAAGCAGATGCTTCCTGCCATTCAGGCGGGGCTGCCCGCGGAGCTTCTGCGGAACCGGCCGGATGTCCGGCAGGCTGAGATGGAGCTGGCGGCGACGGGTCTTGAGGTGAAGTCTGCGGCCGCGCGTTTTTATCCGTCGCTGAACATCTCCGCCGCGCTCGGGCTGCAGTCCTTCACGCTGTCCTCCATGTTCCGCACGCCGGAGTCGATGATCTACGGGGTGGCCGCGAACATGGCGGCGCCGTTGATCAACCGAAGTGCGATTCAGGCGGCCTACAACGGGGCCAGCGCGCGTCAGGTGGCCGCCATCTACAAGTACCAGCAGACCGTGCTGAAGGCCTATGTCGAGGTGGTGAACCAGCTCGCCCTGATCCGCAATCTGGGCCAGGGCTATGAATACAAGAGCCGCCAGGTGCAGGCAATGGCTGACTCGATCACGCTGGCGGGCCAGTTGTTCAATTCAGCGCGGGCGGACTACACCGAGGTGCTGTTCACGCAGCGTGACGCCCTGGAGTCGCGCGTGGACCTGATCGAAATGAAGCAGCAGCAGCTCGTCGCTTATGTGAAGGCCTACAAGGCCCTTGGCGGCGGCTCATCCGGGCCGGCGGGTTCGCCATGAGGAAAGGGGAGGTCATGGCTTGGATCCAGCCAGCCGCCCTCGGGCCTGCATGAGTTCACGCAACAGGGGATTCGGAAACCGTCGGCTTTGAGTGATGGCGTAAAAGGACTCCTTGATCTCCGGGAAGCGATGGCGTTCGACGAGTTGACCGCCCTCGAGTTCATCTCGGACGACCACGGGCGGCACGAGGGTGATGCCGTCCGTCTCCCTGGCCATGAGACGGAGCATGGCCATGTCGTCGACTTCAGCTGCGACAATGGGGCGAATGCCGCAAAGGTCCATGAGCAGGTCGAAGGAGGTCCGGATGCTGCTTTCGAGGCTTGGCAGAACCACCGGTGTCGTGCGCAGGTCCTCCGGGAAACGAAAGGGTTTCAAGCCGCGTCTGCGACGGCCGACCAGGCTGACTGGCTGTTCATCGAGAAGATGGCAGTGCCAGCCGCTTTCGGCATCTCTCTTCATGGCAGTGTTGGAGAGGACCACATCGAGGGTGTGCGCCTGCAGTCTTGCCAGCAGCTCCCGGAGAGAGCCCGAATGGACGATCAGCTCGACATCCTCCCGGGTGGTCAGAGGCCTGAGGAAGCTCATCTGGAAGTTGCGTGAGAGGTTGGAGGTGGCGCCCACGCGAAGAAGGCTGCGGCTTCTTGAGGTGCGATGGCGCAGCAGGTCCACCATCTCCTCACCGCTGCGAAAGATGGAGTTTGCGTATTCCAGGGCAATGCGCCCGGCCTCGGTGAGCACGAGCGACTTGCTGCGTCGTTCAAAAAGCGGATGCCCGAGGCTGGACTCCAGGGTCCTGAGCTGGACGCTGAGGGCGGACTGGGAGAGTTTCAAGTGTTTGGCGGCGCGCGTCAGGCTGCCTTCATGGGCGATGGCTCGGAAATAGCGCAGGTGGTGGTAGTTCAGGAAGGACATGTGATGGTTCTATAAAACAGAACGATGCGTGCCAAAACATGAATTGGATTCAAATATGCGCTGCGGCCAGAGGAGGGGCGCACACCCTCTCTCCTGACAATGATCACATCCCACCTGCCTGCCTCGCCCCAGCTGATCTCCGCCCCTGAATGGATGCCGCCCATGATGCTGATGCTTCTGCTCATCGGACTCATGATGAGCCGGGGCGGCAGGCAGGTGGCCGAGTCGACAGCTCTCATCGCCCGGCTGTTTCTGGGCATGGCCGTGCTCTTTTCCGTCTGCGTGATCCTCGCCGGGCCGTTGCGGGTGGAGCTGGCGGGCTGGGGACCTGCGAAGCTGGCGCTGCTCATCGATCCCCTGTCGGTGCTGATGTTCCTGCTGGTCAGTTTCCTGGGCGTGGTGGTGACACGCTATTCGATCAACTACCTGGACGGCGACCCGGGGCAGGCGTCTTTCTCGCGCTGGCTGCTGGCGACGCTGACGAGCGTGCTGGTGCTGGTGCTGTCGAGCAACCTGCTGCTTTTCACGGCGGCCTGGGTGGCGACCAGCCTGAGCCTGCATCAGTTGCTGACGTTTTACGGCGAGCGGCCTGCGGCGGTGATGGCGGCGCGGAAGAAGTTCATCATCAGCCGGCTGGCGGACGCCTGCATGGTGGCGGTCCTGGTGCTGGTCTGGCATGGGCACGGCACCTGGGAGTTTCATGAGCTCTTTGACAGTTCGAAGGCCGGGACATCAGGCTTGGTGGCCGGGTTGCTGGTGGCGGCGGCGATGCTGAAGTCGGCCCAGTTTCCCTTTCACTCCTGGCTGCCGGACACGCTTGAGACACCCACACCCGTCTCCGCACTGATGCATGCAGGCATCATCAACGCGGGCGGCTTCCTGATTGTCAGGCTAAGTCCTCTCGTGGCGCAGTCGCCTGCGGCGCTGAACGTGCTGGCGCTGCTCGGGGCCTTCACCGCGCTCTTTGCAAGCGTGATCATGATGACACAGACAAGTGTGAAGAAGTCGCTCGCCTGGTCCACGGTGTCGCAGATGGGCTTCATGATGCTGCAATGCGGCCTGGGAGCCTTTGCGCTGGCGATGATGCACATCGTGGCTCATTCGCTCTACAAGGCCCACGCCTTTCTGAGCAGCGGCAGCGTGGTCAGCCAGGCGAATTCGGCCTGGAAGCCCTCAGCGAGGCCTGCCGCCCATCCCCTGACGGTGCTTGCCTCGCTGGCCGCAGCCGTGGTGGTGGGCCTGGGTGCCGCGAAGGCTGTCGGGCATGCGGGCGCGCGGGATGCCGGGCAGGGGCTGCTGGTGGCGGTCTTCATCCTGGCGACGGCACATCTGCTGTGGACGCTCTGGAGCAGCAGCCTGAGGAGGGGCCTGATCCTGCGCGGCCTGGGGATGGCGGTAGCGGCCTCGGCGGCCTGCTTCGCGCTGCATGCGGCCTTTGAGCACATGCTTTCCGGATCCCTGCCGGCCTATGCGCCGACGCGCAGCTTGGCGGAGCACGCGGTGATGGTGGTCGTGGCGCTGCTGTTCCTGGCCGTCCTGGTCTTTCAGTCCCAGCTGCCTGCCTGGGCGTCACGCCCTGGGTTTGCGCGCCTCTACGTGCATGCCAGCAACGGCTTCTACCTCGGCACGCTGTTCAACAAGATCACCCGGAAAATCATCGCCTGAAATCCCAAGTCATCCCCCTCATGAGCACCCTCATCACCACCCTGGCATCTCCCAGTGACGAACGTTCCTTCATTCCGGCTCCGCCTGAACGGCAGGGCTGGCTGAGGCAGGCCCGCAATGCCTGCCTGCGTGTGCCTCCCCTGTGGCCGTTGCACAGTTTTGTGGCCGTGAATCCCTTTGTCGGGCTGGCTGGCCGGCCGTTCACCGATGTCTGTCATCTGATGCAGCGGGTGACGCATGAAGGCATGCTGATGAGTGTGGAGCATTTCAGGCGGCAGCATGCCTCGGGTCGCATCACCGTCACGGATCTTGAGCATGCGATTTCTCAGTCCTGTGCGGACATCACGGCGCAGAACCTGCTGGACTGGCTCAAGAATCCCGAACCTGAACCTGTGCCTGGCCTGCCGAGTCTTGCGGATGTGGCGACCCGGCGTCATGGGCAGGCCTGGGACAAAATCATCGAGGAGGAGATTTCGAAGTGGTGTGCGGCCTACTATGATGAAGGTCAGTCAGCCTGGCGCATGCCCTGGAAGAAGCTGCCGCTTTACGTCGCCTGGCGCGAGGCGGCGCTCATTGATCTGACGCCCGAGCTCGCCGGGTTGAAGAATTTCCGGCGTCTTGTGGGCGGACTGCCCGAAAACGCCGCTGAAGCCATGGCCAGGATGCTTGAGGAGCTCGGGCTGCCAGCGGAGCAGGGGGAGGACTACCTGCACCGGTTGCTGATGACCTTGCCCGGATGGAGCAGCTATGTGCAGCATCATGTCCGCGACAGGGCGATGCGGGGCACCCACGATGAATCGCTGATGGAACTGCTCGCGGTGCGACTGGTCTTTGAACTGCAGCTGGCGCGGCAGTTTGAGGGATCTGGAATCCTCAGTGAGTGGATGGAAATGCTGCAGGACGGGGGTTCGAAGCCTGGCCTGCAGCTGCAGAAGCAGGTTCTCTGGCATGCCGCTCTTGAGGCAGGTTATCAGAGGCAGCTGTGTGCTGGGTTGCTGCGTCGGAATGAGACGTTGGCACGCGCGCCGGGTCAGCGTGATTCCTTGCAGGCGGTGTTCTGCATCGACGTCAGGTCGGAGGTCATGCGGCGGTCGCTGGAATCCATGTCGGACCGGATTCGGACGCTTGGTTTTGCGGGTTTCTTTGGCATGCCGATCGAATACGTGCCCTATGGGAGGAGGCATGGCAGCTCACAGGTGCCGGTGTTGCTCAGCCCAAGATACCGGGTGAGGGAGCATCTGCCTCACCTAACTCAGGACGAGGAAAAACAGGTGAAAAGGCGGCTTCAGATCCAGCGTCGTGCCGAGCACTCCTGGAACGCCTTCAAGACTTCGGCCGTGAGCTGTTTCAGCTTTGTGGAGACCGCCGGACTGGGCTTTGCGCTGCGGTTGGTGAAGGACGGCCTGCTTCCTGGTCTGGGTGGTGGAAAAAACAAGGGCTGCTCTTGTGCGGAGCCCAACCTGCGTGACTTCAAAAGGGGAGCACCTGACGTGATTGAAGACGGCCAGCCTGACTCGGGCATACCTCCGGAGGAGCAGGTGCAGCTTGCGTTTGGGGCTTTGAAAAACATGGGGCTGACAGGCGGGTTTGCGCGTCTTGTGATGATCTGCGGTCATGGCAGCCAGACATCCAACAATCCGTATGCCGCGGGACTGGACTGCGGGGCCTGCGGAGGGCATGCCGGTGATTCGAACGCGCGTGTGGCCGCCGCCATTCTGAACCGGCCCCAGGTGAGGGCCGAACTCAAGGCAGGTGGCATTGACATTCCGCAGGACACCTGGTTCATCGCCGCGCTGCACAACACGACGACGGATGCCGTCACCCTGATCGATGCCGACAAGGTTCCGGCTTCGCATGAGGCCGACCTGCTGCAGCTGCGTGAGTGGCTGGAAGGGGCGGCGATGCGCTGCCGTCAGGAGCGTGCCGCCGGGCTTGGGCTGGAGGCAGCGGATGTGCGCGAGCTCAGCAAGCGGGTCCAGGAGCGCAGCCTTGACTGGTCGCAGGTGCGCCCGGAGTGGGGGCTTGCAGGCAATGCCGCATTCATCGCCGCGCCGCGTGACCGGACCCGGAGCCTCAACCTCGGCGGCAGGGTCTTCCTTCACGAGTATGATCATGCCGCCGACAGCACAGGAGGCACTCTGGAGCTGATCCTGACCGCCCCGCTGGTGGTGGCGAGCTGGATCAACCTGCAATATTACGCCAGCACGGTGAACAACCGTCTCTGGGGCAGCGGCACCAAGGTCACGCACAACGTGGCAGGCACCTTCGGCATTCAGCAGGGCAACGGAGGCGACCTCAAGACGGGACTGCCGCTGCAGAGCGTGCATGACGGGCGGGGCTGGGTTCATGAGCCGCTGCGGCTTTCGGCCTTCATCGAGGCGCCCTGCGACGCCATGGAGGCGGTTCTGGCAAGGCACGAGAGCGTCCGCCAATTGGTCGAGAACGGCTGGCTGCACCTGTTCGCGATCGAAAACGCGGAGGGTTCTGTGAGACAGCGCTGCCGGGACGGCTCCTGGCGCGTGGTTTTTTTCCGGTGAGACTTCAACCCACAAAGCGTAGTTAGGCCATGAAAGCGACCCTCGCATTCCTATTGATGCTTCCGTGGATGAGCAGCCCGGGCCAGGAGCTGCGGCCCTGGCCGGAGTATCGCGTCTTCCTCTGGATGGGTGAGAAGGGCCAGAAGGCGCTGAAGGATCCGGCCATGCCGGAACGTCTGCGTGAACTCGGCATCAACAGCGGCATGACCGGGCCGGGAGGCGATGCGTCCTTCTACCGCGACAACGGTTTCGGGCACTACGTGGAGAACATCATCAACGAGGGGCTGTGCCTGAAGTTCCGCTCCAAGGTCACGAACTGGGACGCCTTCGTCAAAGGCTGGTCGGAGACGCGTGACCGGGATTCGCTGGTGCGTGACTACTCCCTGGAGGACCCGGCGTGGCTTCAGAAGATGAGTGAGCGGCTGCGGAAGGCGGCCAGGGATGCAGCGTCCGGGGCGCCGTTGCTCTATGACCTGCGTGACGAGCTCTCCACGACCATTTCGGCAAACCCCTTCGACTACGACTTTTCGCCGGTGTCGCTGGCCGCGTTCCGGGAGTGGCTGAAGGGTCGCTATGGCTCGCTGGAAGCGCTTAACCAACAGTGGGAAACGAAGTTCGCCTCGTGGGCGGAGGTGACGCCGTTCACGACCGACCAGATCAAGCAGCGCATGGCTTCGGGGAAGCCTGAGGCCGCGCTGAAGACCGACTGGGCGGGGGTGCGCGCTGTGAGGCTGGATCTGGCGAAGGCGAAATCGGAGCGCACGCGGTGGAACTTCGCCCCCTGGGCGGATCACCGCAGCTACATGGACCTGGCCCTGGCGCGTGCGCTGGATCATTTTCGCCAGGTCTCTCATGAAGCCGATCCTGCAACCCCGGTGGGCATCGAGGGCACGCAGATGCCCCATGCCTTCGGCGGCTACGACCTGTGGCGCATGAGCCGGGTGCTGGACTGGGTGGAGCCGTATGACATCTGCAATTCACGCGAGATCTTCGGCTCCTTCATGCCCGGGAAACCGATCCTGGCGACGGTGTTTGAAAAGGAGACGAACGCCGCCATGCGCCGGCTCTGGCACCTGCTGCTGGAAGGGGACAAGGGGGCGATCGTCTGGTGGAGCGAGGATGTCATCGACTTCACGCAGCCGGGTCTGCCGCTGACCGCCAAGGGCCGGGCGCTGGCGCCGGTGTTCAAGTCGCTGACCACGCCGCTCGCGCAGCTGTTCCTGCAGGCCGAGCGGGAGCGTGACCCCCTGTTCATTCATTACTCGCAGCCAAGCATTCAGGTGGCCTGGCTGCTGGAGTCGGCGGCGGATGGCAAGACCTGGCTGCGGCGCTTCAGCAGCTTCGAGTCCGACCACAACCGACACGCCGTGGTGCGCAACGCCTGGCTGAAGGTCCTGCAGGACCTGGGCTTCAGCCCGCTGTTCATCTCCGGAGAGCAGCTGGAGGCGGGCCTGCCGCCGTCGGCACGCTTCCTGGTGCTGCCGCAGAGCTGGGCGATGAGCCTTGCGGAGCGCGAGGCGGTGCGTGCGTTTTCGCGCCGGGAAAACCGGGTCGTGGTCGCCGACGGGCCGCATGGCCTTTTTGATGAACATGGGACCCTGCGCCCCGAATTTCCATGGCCTGCGGAAGATGCTCCGGAAAGCGTGCGGCTGACCTTTGGCACGAATCCTGGGGACCAGGTGTTTGAGGAGAAGTCGGACAGCTTGAGCGGTTATCCCGTGAAGCGCCTCAAGGCGGACATGGACGTCACGGAACTGGAGGCAATCCGCAGTCTGCTGGAGGAGCGCGGCGTGAGGCCGTCGGTGGCGACGGACTCCCCGGGACGCACGATGAACACGTCTCCCACGGC
>CAZXPU010000087.1:0-25417 GCA_964642905.1 uncultured Prosthecobacter sp. | reverse complement strand
CCTCAACCCCCAGGCCTCTGCGGCAGCTTCTCGCTGAGAACCCCCCCTCACAATCAAGATTCCATGCAGAAGAAGAACGGTAATTACGAAAAGGTTCTGCTCATCGTCGCCGCCGTGCTTGCGGTTGGCGTTGTGACATTCACCATCCTGGACAGCCAGGGGCTTTCAGAAAGACTTGCGGTCCGGCAGGCATCTTCGCCCAACAACCTGAACCCTCCTCCCACAGAACGCGTCAAGAGCGTGCTGACCAGGTTGATGGAAAAGGTGAGCTGGGTCTCGCCGCTCATCAACGGCAAGCCGGTGCCTTTGAACAAGTCGATCCTGCTGCTCCAAAAGGATGACCAGCTGTTCGACCTGCAGGTTCCTGAGCCGGCTCTGCGTCCGCCCATGACCAATGAATTCCTGGTCAAGAACGACATCCCAAACATTGAATCCCCCAATGTCGGTGCGCTGGATCCTGACAACGACGGGTTTTCCAATGAGGAGGAGTTTAACGCCAAGACCAACCCGCGTGACGAGCACTCCCATCCTCCGGTGACCCAGAAGCTCTTCCTGAAGCAGCGCATCACCCACGATTACAAGATCAAGCTGAACAGCAGTTCGCCGCCCTATCAGGTGCAGCGCATTGCCCCCGAGCCCAAGGCCAGCAAATTTGTCTCCCCGGGTGATGAGTTTGGCTTTGATAGAAACGCCGCGGCCAGATTCAAGGCGGTGACCTTCACCCAGAAGCTTGTAAAAAGCCCGACAACAGGCCTTGAGACGGATGTTTCGGAACTTAAGTGCGTGGACATCTCCACGAACAAGGAGTTTGTGCTTGTCAAGGGACAGGAAACCAACCTGGCCGACTACGAGGCTGAGTTTGAATTCCGCATCGGAACGCCGGAAATTCGCAAGGTGCGCGAAGGTGAGACTTTCCAAATTCCAGGACTTGGCGTGACCTTCAAAGTCCTGAGCATTGAAGAGTCCCAGGCCGTCATCGTGCCCGTTGATGGGAAGAATCCAAACGGAGAGTCAATCACCATCAAGAAAGGTTGAGTCAAAAAACAGAAAAAACATCTCGCCAAAAGCGGCAACGCCTTGCTAAAAAAACCAGCTTATCGCCAAATTTCCTTTTTCCCAGTGCCCATGACCTCCCCCTCCCGAATGAAAAGAAAGCAACTCGCCCTGTTGATCTCGGCCGCCATTCCGCTGTCCAGCCTCCCTGCTCAGACACCGAGCAACGGATACAATAACAGCGTGCCTGGCATCGCCGAGCGTGAGATTGCCCGCCGTCTGGCCCGCATTCAAGATGCCCAGAAGGCCATGGAGAAAGGCGATGAGCTTTTTGCCTCAGGTGATCGCGAGACGGCCCTGTCGCAATATCGTGCCGCCAAAGAGGTGTTTGACCAGCTTCCCAACGCTCCTTTCATCCAGGACTGGCGCGAGCTTGCCAATCTGAAGTTCGCCGATTGCTCCGTCGCTGTTGCGCGTGAAAAAACCGTGGCGGGTGATTACGAGGCGGCTCGCAAGCTGCTGGATGAGGCCACCGCCGCCGTTCCTGGGCACAAGAAGGCAGCACTCTTCACTGCGGAAATGAATGATTCCGACCGCTGGCCGCAGGCCCTGTCGGCTGAACACGTCGAAAATGTCGGCAAAGTCCAGAAGGGACTCGTCAAGGGAGCCAGCGCCGTGGAAATCGGCAACTATGATCAGGCAATGGAGGAATATGAGGATGTCCTCCGCATTGACCCCTATAACAGCGCCGCCAGGCGTGGCATGGAGCTCGCTGAGCAGAAGCGTTCCCAATACCTGACCTCAGCCTACGACCATAATCGCATCCGCATGCTGAACATGGTCACCGAGGCCTGGGAGCACAAGCCCCCGGTTAAGGGATTCCAGGTCGAAGGCACCCAGGCCGGCGCCCGCGCTCCGACGGTTTACCTCAGCCAGAAGATGCAAAAAATCATCTTCCCCCAGGTGCAGTTCTCTGGTGCCAGCATCGACGAGGCTGTTGAATTCCTGCGTGTCAAAAGCCGGGATCTGGACGTCTTCGAGACCGATCCGGCACGCAAAGGCGTCAACATCATCCTCAAACCTGGTGACAATGCGCCGACCGCTTCCATCAGCCTTGACCTCAAGGACGTGCCCATGGTTGAGGCTCTGCGCTATGTGACTGAGCTTGCCGGCATGAAGTACAAGGTTGAGCCCTTCGCTGTGCTGATTGTTCCGGTGACCGAAACCACGACCGAGCAGTTCACGCGCATCTATAAAGTTCCGCCGGACTTTGAAACCATGGGCACAGCCGGTGGTGACGCCGCTCCTGCTGCCGCTCCGGCCGATCCATTTGCCGCTGGTGGTGGCGCCGCCGCAGGTGCAGCCTCCGGTCTGATCAAGCGCAAGAGCGCCCTCGAAATCCTCAAGGAACAGGGCATTCCTTTCCCTGAAGGCGCCACGGCGGTCTTCAACAAGGTCACCTCACAGCTCATCGTCAAAAACACCCAGCCCAACCTGGATCTTGTCGAGGCCTTTGTTGATTCAATCATCGGCCGTATCACCAAGCAGGTGTATGTGACCACGAAGTTCGTGGAAGTGACCCAGAAGAACACCGACGAACTTGGCTTCGACTGGCTGCTTGGCGGACTCGGCGTCAACGCCGACAACATTGACGTCGGTGGTGGCACCAACGGCAACTGGGGTGGTCGTGTTTCCTACACCGGTGCGGTGAGGGACCTCGTGACTGCTGGCTCGATTGCTCCGGTGACCCGCGGTCTGAGGACAGGTTCCAAGGCTGTTCGTGGTGACAGCATTGACTCCCTGTTCAACCCCATTGATGCAACATCTGACACCGTCTCTCCTGGTGTGCTGTCTGTTGCTGGTATCTTCAGCGATCCGCAGTTCGGCATGGTCATCCGTGCGCTTTCTCAGCGCAAGGGTGTCGACCTGATGAGCGCTCCCAGCGTCACCACCAAGGGCGGTCAGCCTGCCACGGTGGAAGTGATCCGCGAATTCATCTATCCCACGGAGTTCGATCCGCCTCAGATCCCCACCAACGTTGGCAGCCAGAATGGCGGCGGTGGTGTCGGTGGCTCGTCTTCCTCGATTCCTGTCACTCCCACGACCCCGACGGCCTTTGAAATGCGCCCGGTTGGTGTTCGCATGGAAGTTGACCCTGTGATTGGCGAAAATGGATCGATTGACCTGAACCTTCTGCCGGAAGTGACGGAGTTCGACGGCTTCGTCAACTATGGCAGCCCGATCTACAGCGTCCAGCCGCCCACCGTGCTGAATCCTGCCGGCAGCCGCGTTGAGCTGACTCCGAACATCATCAACCAGCCCATCTTCTCCACTCGCAAGGTGAAAACCTCGGTGACTGTCTGGGATGGTCAGACCGTGGCTCTTGGCGGTCTTATTCGTGAGGATGTTCAGGATGTTGAGGACAAGCTGCCCGTGCTGGGTGACGTGCCCCTCATCGGCCGTCTGTTCCGCTCCCAGGTTGAAGATCACTTCAAGCGCAACCTGATGATCTTCGTGACTGCCTCCCTGATTGATCCTGCGGGCAACCGCATCCGTCAGCAGGGCACCGGCTCAACGAATGAAGAGTCGGGTGAAACACCGAATCCGCTTCTTCCTCCCGTGGGCAACTGATTCTTCAACGGTCGCTTAATTTGACTCGAAGGCAGGAGATGCAAGTCTCCTGCCTTCTCTTTTTTCTATGACTTCATGGATTGTCACTGGCGGCCTTGGCTGTGGTAAAAGCATGGTTGTCAGCCTGCTGGCAAGCTCAGGGCTGGCTGGGGTGAGTTCATTTTCGTGTGACCTGGAGGCGAGGCGCCTGATGGAGGATGCAAGCATCATGGAGCAGCTGGAGGGTCGGTTCGGTGCGTCTGTCTTCGAGCAGGATGTTTCCGCCGCCTCCGGCAGACGGGTCAGCCGTTCATGGCTGCGCCAAGTGGTGTTTTCCGACCTTGCCCAGAGGCGTTCGCTGGAGGAGATCCTGCATCCGCGCATTCTGGCGGGCCTGGAACTGGAGCGTGCACGGGTTCGTGAGGGGGGGGGTGAACTTTTTCTTGCGGAAGTGCCGCTGCACTATGAGATTGGAGGCATAGTAACAGCGGATCAGGTCATCGTGGTGGCTGCCAGCCGGGCGGTGCAGATCAGGCGCTTGATGGAACTACGGGAACTTGACCAAGGCACCGCCGAAAGGATGCTGGGTTCCCAGTGGTCCATTGAGGCCAAGGTTGAAAGAGCTGACGGGGTCATCTGGAATGATGGTGATCGTGCTGCTCTTGAGGCCCAGGTGCTGACACTAGCAAAACAAATCCGGCCCGCATGAATCCAACAGTCTCCACTGAACCAACCTCCAGCCCTTCATTTTCCGATGCGCAGGTGACGGTCCCTGAAAATGTCCCCGCATCCCATGATTCTCCGTCTTTGAAAGAAGGTCAGGTTCAGGATTCTGCGGGCAAGGCTGCAGATGGAGTTGAGACGCCTTCGGTTTCAGAAAAGTCTTCCACGCCTCCTCCCGAGCCGCCATTTCCCCTGGAAATCTCCCTCAACTCCCTTCATGGCATGAGTCTTGGGGAGCTTCAGCAGCTTGCCGCCAGCGTCAATTTCAAGATCAATGCGGCCCGCACCAAGCATCAGCTGATTTATGATGTCCTGTCCTGGATGGCGGATCATCGCACCCGGGTTCTTGTGGACGGCATTCTTGAGGTGGGGGCCGAAAACTTCGGGCTCATCAAATACCCGGCCTACAGCTTCGCCCCTCTGCCTGAGGATGTGTTTGTACCCCTTTTCCTGGTCCGAAAGTTCAACCTCCGTGCCGGCAACCGGATCCGCGGCATCGCCAGGGCGCCCAAGGACAGGGACAAGTACCTCGCCATTGATCGCATCACCCATGTCGATGACTTGGAGATCGAGAATTATCAGGCCCCCACGCATTTCGACAAGCTCACGGCCACCTTTCCCAAGCAGCGCATCATCCTGGAGCTGCCCAAGTCCATCTGTCCGGTTTCGGCGCGCATCATGGACCTGATCGCCCCTTTGGGGAAGGGGCAGCGCGGGCTCATTAACGCCTCGCCCAGGTCTGGCAAGACGATGATGCTCAAGGATATTGCGAAGTGCATTGTGCATAATCACAAGGAGGTCACCCTGATCATCCTGCTGCTGGATGAGCGTCCTGAGGAGGTGACCGATTTTGAGGAATCGGTGACAGGCTGTGAAATTTACAGCAGCACCTTTGATGAAAGCCCCAAGCGCCACTGTCAGCTGGCCGAGCTCGTTCGGGAGCGAGCCTGTCGCCTGGTGGAGGCTGGCAAGGACGTGGTCATTCTGCTCGACTCCCTGACCCGTCTCGCCCGTGGCTACAACTCCCTGATGGGTGGCAAGGGGCGCACGATGTCCGGCGGCATTGACGCCAAGGCGCTGGTCAAGCCCAAGAAGTTCTTTGGCGCCGCCCGCAATGTCGAGGAGGGGGGCAGCCTGACCATCATCGCCTCCGCGCTCATTGAGACGGAAAGCAAGATGGACGAGGTCATCTTTGAAGAGTTCAAGGGAACCGGCAACATGGAGGCGACCCTGGATCGTGAGATCGCGGAACGCCGCATCTTCCCGGCCATTCACCTGCTCAAGTCGGGCACCCGCAAGGATGACCTTCTTTACCATCCAGACGAGTTCCGCCGCATCATGGCCATCCGCCGTCAGCTTGCCCAGGTGCCTGCGGCAGAGGCTCTGGAACTGCTGATTCGCAACATCAACCGCACCAGCAACAACGCCGAGATCCTGTTGACCGGCCTCAAGTAAATTCCGATGAGCCAGGCCAGCAGTCCAGATTCCGCCCCACCGTCGGCCCGCGATTTCGAGTTCATCGCGACGCACGAGCATCTCGTTCAATGGATCGCCGACACGGAGGCGCATCTTCAGCAAACGGGGGAGACGCGTGTTTGCCTCGACACCGAGGCCGACTCCCTGCACCACTATCATGAGAAGCTCTGTCTCCTCCAGGTGGCCTGCGGCGGACGTTTTGCGCTCGTGGATCCTTTGGCGATTGCGGATGTTTCGCCCCTTCTCGCCCTTCTGGATCGATACGAGCTCTGGTTCCACGGCGCCGATTACGACCTCACCATGCTGCGCCGGAGCTACAACTGGGAGCCTCGGCTCATCCGCGACACGCAGATCGCGGCCCGTCTTGCCGGCGCCCGCCAGTTCGGACTGGCCGCCTTGCTGCAGAACGTTCTTGGTCTGACCATCTGCAAGGCTTCGCAGAAGGCTGACTGGAGCCGGCGTCCTCTGCCTGAACACATGCTTTCCTATGCGGTGGATGACGTGCGCTACCTGCTCCAGGTGGCGGATCATTTCCTGGCGATCCTGCGTGAAAAAAACCGTCTGACATGGTTTGAACAAAGCTGCCGCGCGCTTCAGGTCGAGGTGGCCCAGCGCAGCATGGCCCCGCGTGAGGATCCCTGGCGTGTACAGGGCAGCGGCAGGCTGAATCCCAAGGGACTTGCCATCCTCAAGGCCATGTGGGAATGGCGTGAAGGCATCGCTCAGGAGCGTGACATGCCCTGTTACCGCATCATGTCGAACAAGCAGATGGTCGCCTACGCCGAGACTTTTGAGACGGGCGGCGTGATGAACCCTCCGGCCGGCTGGAGACCGAAATGGAAAAAGGAATTTCACGACCTGGTCGCTGCCGTTTTTCGCCAGGGGCAGGCCTCCTGGCCGCAGCGTCAGAAGCGTGTCAAAAACCGCATGACAGACTCCCAGCGGGATGCCGTGGACAGGCTTTGTGCCAGGCGGGATGAGATCGCTCAGTCCCTGGACCTTGAGGGCAGCCTTCTGGGTTCCCGAAGCGACCTTGAACTTCTGGTGGTGGAGCCCGCCTCCGGACATCCGCTCATGCCCTGGCAGGATGAGATTCTGCGTCCTGTGCTGGCCGATCTCATCCAGCCTTCACCCGCCGCGGCTTGAGCTCCTGGCATTTCCTGCAGGCTTGACCCGGCCAGCCGCCTCGCCATCGCTGCAGGGTGGAGCCCGACCCCCGCTTATTCATCGATCGAGCGCGTCTGCGTGCCTGTCAGTGGCGCAAGCTGCGTTCCATCGTACTCCACCTTGCGACCACGGAGGGATTTTATTCCCGCAAGTTTCATGAACACGGCATCCGGGTCTCCTCCTTGAACCGCATCGAGGATTTCGTCCAGCAGATGCCGTTCACCCACAAGGCTGAACTGCTTGAGGATCGCCTGGCACATCCGCCTTTTGGCAGCAATCTCACCCGGCCTTTCGAGCACTACACCCGTTTCTGCCAGACCAGCGGCACCAGTTCGGGCCTGCCCATGGCCTGGCTGGACACCTCTGAAAGCTGGGAGGCGATGCTGGCCTGCTGGCGCCGAGTTTTCCTGGGGGCTGACATCCAGCGTGGCCGCGACCGGCTGTTTTTCGCCTTTTCATTCGGGCCTTTTCTGGGGTTTTGGACGGCTTTTGAGGCGGCGGCCCGTGATTATCTCGTGATACCCGGCGGTGGGTTGTCCAGCCAGGCGCGGCTGGAAATGATGGCCCGCTATGGCGCCACCACTCTGTGCTGCACGCCGACCTATGCCCTGCGGCTTGGCGAGATGATCGGTGCACCCAGCGGTGTTGAGCGCATGGCCCTGAGGGTGAACAAAATCATCGTGGCGGGCGAGCCGGGAGGCAGCATCCCTGAAGTCCGGGCCCGCATTGAGCAGCTCTGGGATGCGCGTGTTTACGACCATCATGGCATGACCGAGGTCGGGCCGGTCAGTTATGAAATCACGGAGCGGCCGCGCGATCTTGTGGTGATCGAGGAGGCCTACCTCGCTGAAGTCATCGATCCTGCGACAGGCCTTGAAGTTCCTGAAGGCGCCCATGGTGAGCTGGTGCTGACGACCCTGGACCGCGCCGCCTGTCCGCTGCTTCGCTACCGCACTGGTGACTGGGTTCTTCGTGGCCAGCATGGTGGTCGGCTGATTCTCCCCGGTGGCGTGCTCAGCCGGGTGGACGACATGGTCGTCGTCCGGGGGGTCAACGTCTATCCCAGCGCCATCGAGGCCGTGGTCAGGCAGTTTTCGGAAGTGGTCGAATTCATCGTGGAGCAGAAAAAGGTGGATGCCATGGACGAGCTGGAGCTGAGGGTCGAAGTGGCCGAGGATGCACCCAAAAACCTGCTGAAACGTCTGGAATCCAGACTTCGTGACACCTTCTCGCTGCGCATCCCCGTCCATCTGGCCACCCCGGGCAGCCTGCCCCGGCATGAGTTCAAGGCACGCCGCTGGCGGAAGGTGTCAGCCTGAATGTCCTGCCTGTGGTGGACAGCGCCGCCCGCCTGCGGAATGATCTTCCGATGTTCCGCCGACTCAGGGTCCTGCTGACGGTCGTCCTTGCCTCCACCGGGCTGGGGGCGGACCTCCTGCGTCATGATTTCTCAGGCCCCGGCATGGCGACGGTTTTCCGCATTGCTTGTTATGCCGAGGATGCGGAGGCGGCCGCTGCCGCGGCGGAGCGCTGTTATCAGAGGGTGGCCGAGCTCAACGCCCGCTTCACCGATTATGATCCCGCAAGCGAGTTGATGCGCCTGTGCGCGCCGGGCACCCCGATGCCCGCAGCGGTCAGCGAGCCGATGTTTGACCTGCTGCTTCGCGCCCGTGAAATCGCCGAGGCCACGGGCGGCGCCTTTGACCCCACCTGCGGCCATCTTTCACACCTGTGGAGGCGGTCGAAACGCACGGGCAGGCTGCCTCCGTCCGATCGACTGGCGCAGGGCATTCTGGCGACCGACTGGCGCCGCATCACGCTGGTTCCGGAAGGCCGCAAGGTCAGCCTGGTTCCTGGAACCTTGATTGACCTGGGCGGCATCGCCAAGGGGCGGGCTGCGGATGAGTGCCTCAGGGTGCTCAGAGAATGCGGCATCACCCGGGCTGTTGTGCAGGCAGGTGGGGACACGGCTGCGGGCGATCCTCCTCCAGGCCAGACCGGCTGGGAGGTGGTGTTGCGCACAGGTTCCAGCCAGGAGACCCGGATTCGTCTCGCCTGTCGAGCCGTGTCCACCTCGGGGGACCTGCATCAGTTTATGGAGCTGGATGGCCGGCGCTATTCGCACATCCTTTCGCCCAGGACCGGCCTCGGGCTGACGGAACGCATTGCATGCAGCGTGACCGCCCCTGACTGCACCACGAGCGACGCGCTGGCCACCGCCATGTGCGTGCTGGGGGAGGAGGCGGGGATGAAGCTGGCAAGCCGCCTGCCCGGTGTGGAGGTGCGTTTTTCCAGGCCTGACTCGAACCGTTGATTCTGCATGCTCACGCCGCTTGATCTCAAGCTCCTGCGCGACCTTGGCCGCATGAAGGGGCAGGTCGTGGCGGTGGCTCTCGTCATGGCCTGCGGGCTGGCGATGATGATCATGACCCGCAGCCTGCTCATGACCCTGGAGGAGACGCGGGACGCCTACTACCAGAGCCATCGCATGGCGGACGTCTTCGGTTCGCTGAAACGTGCGCCACTGTCCCTTCGCAGCCGACTTCTGGAGGTTCCTGGTGTCGCCGCCCTCGAACTTAGGGTGGTGAGGGCGGCGGTGCTTGATCTGCCTGGCGTCGCCGAGCCCTGCACGGGTCAGCTGGTTTCCTTGCCCGAGGATGGCAGCCAGCCGCAGCTGAACCAGGTCTTCCTGCGCCGGGGGCGCATGCCTCGCGCGGATGCACGCCGGGAGGCGGTGGTCAGCGAGGCATTTGCGGAGGCGCACAAGCTCGAGCCGGGAGACAGGGTTCGTGCGATCATCAATGGTCGGGCGGACACCCTGGAGATCACCGGCATCGGGTTGTCACCGGAATACGTCTTTGAGGCCAGGGCGGGGGAGAGCCTGCCCGACAACAAACGATTTGGCGTTTTCTGGATGAACTATCGGGCGCTGTCCGTCGCTTATGACATGGACGGTGCGTTCAACGACTTCTGTGCCGACCTCGCCCCGGGTGCGGAGGTCGGGCCTGCCCTTTTGGAGTTCGACAGCCTCCTGGCGGTCTATGGTGCCGGTGGCGCCATCACCCGTGCGGACCATGGCAGCGCCAAGCGGCTGGATGACGAGATCACCGTGCTGAGCGCGCTCTCCGTGGCCTATCCCGTGGTGTTTCTCAGCGTCGCGGCCTTCATGGTGAACGCCGTGCTCGCACGTTTGGTGCGTCTGCAGCGTGAGCAGATCGCACAGCTCAAGGCGCTTGGTTATTCCTCATGGCAGGTGGGGCGGCACTACCTGGGCTTTGCCTTCGTCATTGTGGCCCTGGGCTCCGCGCTCGGCGGGCTTGCGGGACGCTACATGGGCGGCGGGCTGCTGTCGTTGTATCGTTTGTTTTTCCGCTTCCCCAGCCTGGACTTCCTCATGGATTACAGCGCCGTGGCGGTGGCCCTGGTCGTCAGCACGGCGGCCTCGCTGGCCGGGGTGCTCAGCGTGGTGTGGATGGCCGTCAGGCTGCCCCCTGCGGAGGCGATGCGTCCGGAGCCTCCCGCCAGCTACAAGCCCAGCCTGCTGGAGCGCGCCGGACTGACCCAATGGATGTCCCCGGCCATGCGCATGGCCCTGCGCAACATCGAGCGCCGCCCGTGGCAGTCGGCCTTCACCATCGCGGGCCTGTCACTCGCCACAGGCCTGATGGTGCTGCCCGGCAGCATGGCGGACAGCATCGACCATCTGCTGACTTATCAGTGGAACGATGTCCAGCGTCAGGATGCGGTCACCTTCCTCATCGAACCCGGCTCCGCCCCGGCACTTCACGATCTTGAGCATCTTCCCGGAGTTTTGCTGGCCGAGCCTGTCCGCGCCGTGCAGGCCAGGTTTCAAAACGGTCATCATTCCCGCAAGCTGGCCCTGACCGGCCTGCCCAGGGACACGACGCTGAGCCGGCTTCTGGACGCCAGGGGCCGCCGCATCGTGCTGCCGGAGGATGGCCTGGTCATGTCCAAGGCGCTCGCTGAAAAGCTGGAGCTCACCACGGGCCGGATGGTGCGTGTCGCCGTGCTCGAAGGCAGGCGCCCCGTTCTGACGCTGCCCGTGCGCGGCCTGATCGAGGACTTCTCCGGCGTCTCCGCCTTCATGGACATCACCGCCCTGCGCCGGGCGATGCATGAAGGTGACAGCGTCAGCGGCGCTTATCTCAAGGTGGATCAGAGCCGCTGGCAGGATTTCATGGCCGAGGTCAAGCAGACGCCACGACTGGCCACCACGCTGGTGAAGAAGGATCAGCTCGCCGCCTTCCGCAGCACCACCGGCGAGAGCATCGGCATCTTGCGCCGCCTTTATCTGACGCTGGCGGTCATCGTGGCTTTTGGCGTCGTTTACAACAGCGCCCGCATCGCCCTCAGCGAACGCAGCCGTGACCTCGCCACCCTGCGCGTCGTCGGGTTCACCCAGCGAGAGGTCGCCGCCGTGCTGCTGGGCGAACTGACGCTGCTGGTCATCGTGGCGCTGCCTCTGGGGCTGATGTTCGGCAAGGGGCTGGCGCTCTGGATCATCACCAAGGTCCGCACCGAGACCGTTCGCCTGCCGCTGGTCATCAGCGACCAGACCTACAGCCTTGCCGTGCTGGTGGTGGCCGGCGCGGCGCTGGCCTGCTTCTGGGTGGTCGGGCGCATGCTGAGGAAGCTGGACATGGTTGGGGTGTTGAAGGCGCGTGAGTGAAGCGACGGCGCTGGCATGTCGACACAGCATCTTGCCAGCCGTGATCAGCAGCCTACTCTGGAGCCATGCCAGCCGATCCCCCGCGACTTGCGTCCCTGATTGCCTTTCTCGCCGCCAGCCTGCTGGCTGCTGCGGGCCTTTCCGGCTGCTCCGGGTTTGAAATTCCCCTCCTGAAAAAGCTCGGTTCCGCCGGTTCCAAGGATGGAACGCTTTCCAAGGAGGAACAGGCGGAGCATTTGCGTGCTCTGGCACGCATGGATGCCGAGGCCATGGCGGCCCAAAACCTGCAGAAGAAGGCGTCAGCAGCCTCTGCCAACATCGACCTTGGCTTCCTTCTGGGCATGACCTTCGAAGAGGCAAAGGCGATTTCCGCCCAGAGTGTCGAAATGCCCTCCGAGGTGCGGGTGGCCGCCGACAGCATCGAGGTTTTGAAAATGGACAGGGCCGACCGCCCGGTTCGAATCCGGGCCAAAGGACGTGTGTATCTTGAAAGCGGTGCGGGTGAGGACACCGCCAAGGTGCTGTGTCACGAGGCCTACGTCAGCGCCTGGGAAATCGTGCTTCGCGGCAAGCCCATCATCCAGCGTGGCAACAGCACCATCGAGGGCCTGGAGGACGAGACGGTGGCCTACATGTTCGGCGGACGTTTGCGCGTGCTTGGCCTGCACCGTCTGACCAACCAGACGGACATGCTCGCCAAGCTGCCTGACCTGGGGCCCTGGACCGAGGGACCCAACCCGCTCCTGCCACCGCTGACCGAGGCCGCCGTGCCTAACGACATTCGTGACCAGATGATGAAGGCCGCCGAGGCGGAGGCCGTGCTCCAGCAAAACCGTGCCGAGGCGCTCAGCCTGCCCGCCGCCCCCGCCGCGCCCTGGGTGAAGGAGGATGCCGTGAAAAAGGAAAAACCAGCCGCTTCCGACAAGAAGAACGAAGCCACGAAGGTCGAGGACAAGAAGCCGGGGGAAGGCTGACTGCGGGGCCTGGTCCGGCCATCAAGCCGGGACGGACGCCTCCTCGATGCCCTGTCGCAGCGCCGCGACCATGCGCACCAGCTCCTCGTGGCTGACGGACAGCGGCGGCATCAGCACGAGGGTGTCGAGGATGGGGCGGGTCAGCAGGCCATGCTTTCTCGCCGCCAGGCAGGCCTTTGCTCCACGCATTTGCTCGGCAGGCCAGGGCCCGATTTCGATTCCGGCGACCAGGCCACACTGACGGATGTCCAGCACCTGTGGAAGCTGGCGCAGACCTTCCAGCAGTCCGGCAAGCCGGGCAATTTTCGCGGGCAGTTTATCCAGCACCTGCTCCTCCTTGAAGACCTGAAGGCTGGCAAGCGCCGCAGCACAGCCGAGCTGGCTGGCCGTGTAGCTGTGGCCATAATAAAAAGTGCGGCCAGCCCCCAGGAATCCTTCGAAGACGCGCTCGGTGGTGAGGGTCGCCGCCATGGGCAGGTAACCGCCGGTGAGGCCTTTGGCGAGGCAGAGGAAATCCGGAACGACCTCCTCCTGCTGGCAGGCAAACATCGTGCCGGTCCTGCCGAAGCCGGTCATCACTTCATCCAGGATGAGAAAGATGTCCCGATCGCGGCACCAGGAGGCGAGCTTCTTCAACATGCCTTTCGGCCACAACCTCATGCCGGCGCTGCCCTGGATCAGTGGTTCGATGATGACGGCGGCGAGGTTCTGCACCTGCTCCTCCGTCAGCAGGCCCAGGGATTCCAGGGCTGGGACGCGAAGGGTTTTATAGCCAAAGTCATTGCCGCTGCCCTTGAAGACCGGGATGCCGCCGACACTGGCGGCGCCGAGCGTGTCGCCATGGTAGGCGCGGTCAAAGCTGAGGATGGTGCTGCGTTTCGGATGACCGTTCTGGCTCCAGTATTGAAGGGCCATGCGCATCGCGCATTCGACGGCGGTGGAGCCGTCATCCGAAAAGAAGACGCGGCTCAGCGGCCTGCCTGGGAACAGGCCGCTCAGTTCATCCGCCAGCCGGATGGCGGGTTCGTGGGTGAACCCGAGGAAGGAAGTGTGCGCGACTTTTTCTAGCTGGGCACGGATGGCGGCGTTGAGGGCTGGGTGGCCGTGGCCGTGGATGTTGGTCCAGATCGAGCTGTTGCCGTCCAGGTAGGTGCGAGCGTGCTGGTCGGTCAGTTCACAGCCCCTGCCCGAGGTGATCAACAGCGGTTCATGCTCATCGGCACACCAGGCCTGCATGGGCGTGAAGGGATGCCACAGATGGCGTTTTTCGAGCTGGAGAAGGTCAGGCACCCCTGCCGATTAGCACGAAGGCGCCACTGTCTCCAGAATCTTTGCTTTCAGGCTGCCAACAGGGCGGCTCATTTGCCATTCCTGACGACGACGTGCCTGTGAAACTGAGAGCGCTTCTGAGACTCGACGGAAATGACGAGAAGGAAAAGATCGGTTATCATAGGGGCGGGAAACGGCCACACCAGGATGACGAACCGGGGACCCTTCTTTCAGGAAGGGACCTCCCGGCACGTGGGTTTTGATCCAGTTTAACCCATCAGGCCGCCTGCCACGGCAGCCGTCCTGATTGTCCTGGGCCGCGATCAGCCCAGCGCGGCCAGCATTTCCCGCAGCTTGGCCAGCTTCTCCTCCCAGTCGGTCTTCCGCTGCTGGTGCTCGTCGAGCACCTTCTGGGGGACCTTGGAGGTGAAGTTTTCATCGGCCAGCTTGGCGGTGACCTTCTCCAGCTCGGCCTCGACCTTGGCGACCTCCTTGCCGACACGGGCGCGCTCGGCGTCGACGTCGATGAGGCCGTCAAGCGGCAGGTAGATGGTACCCAGAGGCGTCAGGGCGCTTGGTGTGCCGCGGGTCGGGCTGAAGTCCGGCGCGATCTCAAGAGGTTCGGCGTTGAGCAGGATGCGGAGGACCTCGACCTCATGGGCGGCCAGCTCCTGGACGGGCTTGAGGACGAAGCGGACCTTCTTGTTGATGTTGAAGGTGCTTTTCAGGCCGCGTCCGAGCACGACGGTTTCATACTTGTCGTTCGCGGTTTTTTCGTCCTCCGGCAGGATGCCGAAGTGGGCGAGTTCGTCGGCGTCGAGCGGCTTCGGCCAGGGGGCGGTCATGATGCTCCTGCCGCCCTGGTGCTCGGGCATGTCGGCGTTGAAGCCCATGCCGTTCCAGAGCTCCTCGGTGATGAAGGGCAGGAAGGGATGGAAGAGGCGCAGGGTGTGGCCGAGCACGAAGTCGATGACGGCGAGGGTGTTGGCCTTGCGTTTCTCGTCGGCGCCCTGCAGCACGGCCTTGCTGGCCTCGATGTACCAGTCGCAGTACTCGCTCCAGAAGAAGCGGTAGAGCGCGGCGGCGGCGTCGCTGAAACGATAATCCTCCAGGGCGGCGGTGACTTCGCCGATGGCGGTGTTGAGACGCAGGAGGATCCACTTGTCGTCGCTGCTGAGCAGGGTGGGGTTGATCTCCTGCTCGGAAATGTGGGACGGGCTTTCAGGCTGTCCATCTGCAGCCTGGGAGGCTGCACCACTCTGCATCTGGCGGAAGCGCGCGGCGTTCCAGAGCTTGGTGCAGAAGTTGCGGCCGAGCTCGACGTTCTTTTCATCAAAGAGCACGTCCTGGCCGAGCGGTGCGCCGCGCATGATGCCAAAGCGGAGGGCGTCGGCGCTGTAGCGGGCGATGAGGTCGAGCGGGTCGGGGGAGTTGCCGAGCGACTTCGACATCTTGCGACCCTGCTTGTCGCGGATGAT
The DNA here is from genome assembly GCA_964642905.1 of uncultured Prosthecobacter sp. Classification (GTDB taxonomy): domain Bacteria; phylum Verrucomicrobiota; class Verrucomicrobiia; order Verrucomicrobiales; family Verrucomicrobiaceae; genus Prosthecobacter. Next base: position 10,037 of record CAZXPU010000087.1, on the reverse strand, counting down.
GCCGGTGAAATAGACGTTCTTGAACGGCAGCTCTTCCATCCACTCGAAGCCGGCCATGATCATGCGGGCGACCCAGAAGAAGATGATGTCCGGCCCGGTGACGAGGTCGGCGGTGGGGTAGAAGGCCTTGAGGGTGGGGTTCTGCGAATCCTGCTCTGCGTCGCCGGTCCAGCCCATGGTGGCAAACGGCCAGAGCCAGGAGCTGAACCAGGTGTCGAGGACGTCGGGATCCTGCTCCCAGCCATCGCCTTCGGGTGCATCCATGCCGCAGTAGGTTTCTTCGCCGCGATACCACACGGGGATCCGATGCCCCCACCAGACCTGGCGGCTGATGCACCAGTCCTGGATGCCGCTGAGCCAGTGGTCATAGACTTTGGCCCAACGGTCGGGGTGGAACCTCATCTCGCCCTTGGCGACGACATCCTGGCTCTGCTTGACGCTCGGGTATTTGAGGAACCACTGTTCGCTCAAACGGCTTTCGATGGGCACGTCGGCGCGTTCAGAATAGCCGAGGTTGTTCTGATAAGGCTCCTCTTTGACGAGGCTGCCGATCTCCGCCAGCAGCTCGGCCGCGCGTTTGCGGGCGGCGAAGCGTTCCATGCCGCCCAGGTCTTGGCCGGCCAGTTCGTTGAGCACGCCGTTCGGGTGCATGACATCGATGACGGGCAGGCTGTGCCTCTGGGCGATTTCAAAGTCCGCCTTGTCGTGGGCGGGCGTGACCTTCAGCACGCCGGTGCCGAAGGTGAAATCGACATGCTCGTCGCCGACGATGGGCAGCAGGGCCTGGTTTTCGACCGGCAGCGGACGGCGCACGTGCTTGCCGATGAGATGGGCGTAGCGCTCGTCGTTCGGGTTCACCGCGATGGCGGTGTCGCCCGGGATGACCTCGGGGCGTGTGGTGGCGATGGTGAGCCAGGTGTCCGGCTCCTCGACGACCTGCACCTTGAAGTGATACATGATCGCATTCTGCGGCTTCATGACGACTTCCTCGTCGCTCAGCGCGGTGAGGGAGGATGGGCACCAGTTCACCATGCGTTTGCCGCGGTAGATGAGGCCCTTCTTGTAGAGATCGACGAAGACGCGCATCACGCAGCGGTTGTAATCGTCGTCAAAGGTGAAGCGCTGGCGGCTCCAGTCGCAGGAGGCGCCGAGGCGCTTGAGCTGCTCGATGATGATGTCGCCGTGCTTGTCCTTCCACTCCCAGATTTTGGCGATCAGGCCCTCGCGGCCTAGGTCGTCGCGGTGCTTGATCTTGCCCTCCTTCTTGAGCGTCTTTTCCACGACGTTCTGGGTGGCGAGGCCGGCGTGGTCGGTGCCGGGCAGCCAGAGCACCTCCTTGCCCAGCATGCGGGCGCGGCGGGCGAGGATGTCCTGGATGGTGTTGTTGAGCACATGCCCCATGTGCAGCACGCCGGTGACGTTCGGCGGCGGGATGACGATGGAGTAGGCCGGACGCTTGTCGCTCACGCGGGCGGGGTCGGCTTCAAAGCACTTGTCGTCGAGCCAGCGTTGGTAGATGCGGGCTTCGACCTCGGCCGGCGAATAGGTTTTGTCGAGTTCAGGCATGGGACGGGAAAAGGGGCATAAAAGATGGGGCGGAAATGCCGGGGCGCAAGGAGGGGTGATGGGTGGTTTTGGCCGCTCGCCCCGGGGCGGGCCTGGGATTTCCGGGCTCTGGCGGGTGCCCATGGGGCGGGCAAGCTCTGAAAGAGCCCTGGCCAAGCCCCTGTTGCGCGAACCCAGGTTTTATGGCGGAGACGGATTTCACCCAAAACATGTCAGAGCGTCCGAGGTGGTTTGGGCGTTGGTATGAAAGCCAACCGACCGACCGACATGAAAACGCTGCTCATCCTGTTCACGGCGCTCAGCGCCATCGCCTCGCCGATCCGCGTGCTCTACATCGACACGCCCGGTGCCGACACCTCGCCGCTGCACAATGCCATGCGTGACCTCGGTCGCGACGCGATCTATTTCGACTACGCCAGGGAGAAGGTGGACGCGAATTATGATCTCATCGTGAAACCCGGGGATAATCTCAGCCGCGATGCGATCCTTTCGAAGCTCTCACCCGAGCGCAAAGCCGCCTACGAGGCCTTTTTGGCCCAAAGGGAGTCGGAGAAGCGCGAGAAGCATCCGCAGGTGGCCAACTACGAGAAGCGTCCTGAGCCGCTGACTTTCCAGCTTCCGTTTTCGCCCAAAGGCAGCATGGAGCGGACGCAGGTGCCAGCGGATTGCGAGCTGAAGCTCTTCGCCGCCGAGCCTGACATCGCCAAGCCGATCGCCTTCGCCTGGGATGATCGAGGCCGTTGCTGGGTGGTGGAGACACGCGATTACCCGCATGGCATCTCCGAGAATCACGAAGGCCAGGACAGCGTCAAAATCTGCGAGGACACCGATGGAGATGGCAAGGCCGACAAGTTCACCGTCTTCGCTGACAAGCTGAACCTGCCCACTGGCATCGTTTTTGCCCGCAAAGGCATCATCGTGGCCGCGCCGCCCCAGTTCATCTACCTCGAGGACACCGACGGCGATGACAAGGCGGACAGGCGCGAGGTCATCATGGATTGCTGGGGCATCCGCGACACGCATGCGCAGGCCAGCAACCTGCACTACGGCTTCGACAACTGGATCTACGGCTGCGTCGGCTACAGCGGCATCGAAGGCTATGTGGGCGGCAGGCAGCACCAGTTCGCCATGGGCACGTATCGCTTCAGGCCGGACGGCAGCGCGCTCGAGTTCCTGCACCAGTTCACCAACAACGCGTGGGGACACAGCTATAATGATGCCGGCGATCAGTTCGGCGGCACGGCCAACGGCGCACCCATCTTCTTCGGCGGCATCCCGGCCACTGCCTACGGCGAAGGCGCGCGCGGCATGACGGCGAAGAAAATCAACGTGGTGGACACCTGCCACACCATCACGCCGAACTTCCGCCAGGTGGACGTCTTCGGCGGCTACACCGCCGCCGCGGGTTCGAATTTCATCTACAGCGACGCGCTGCCAAAACGCTTCCAAGGCATGGCCATGGTCTGCGAGCCCACGATGAAGGTCGTGTCCCTCATGGACGTGCAACCCGACGGCGCGGGCTGGAAGGCGCTCGATGCCTTCAACATCTACGCCAGCAGCGATGAATGGAACAGCCCCGTGCATGCCGAGGTTGGTCCTGATGGGGCGGTGTGGGTGGCGGATTTCGAAAACTTCATCATCCAGCACAACCCCACGCCCAGCAAAGAACGCGGCGGCTTCGTCGCGACGACGGGTGTCGGTGGCGCTCATGAGAACGAGCTGCGGGATCACAGCCGTGGCAGGATTTACCGGATTGTGGCGAAGGGTGCCACGAAGGCCAAGGACACGCTTTACGGCAGGCTCACGAAACAGCGTTTGGCCGTCGAAAATAGGTCCTATGAGGCCCATGCGACCTATGGGACCCATGATTTGTGGGTGCAGCACGCTTTGGGCAAACTCGACGCCCAAACCCATCAGGCCGCGCTCATGTCCAAGGACGCGAACCTCCGCCGCAACGCCATCCGCGCCCTGGGCGCCGACAAAGCCGCGCAGGATCTCTTTTTTGGATCGGGCGTGATCTCTGATCCTGACCTGCACACGCGCCTCGCCGCCTTTGTGAAGCTGGCGGATTTTCCGACGACTCCGGAGATCCAGACGCTCGTCAAGAAGCTGGCCGGTGATCCCGTCGTCAAAAACGACGAATGGCTCGCCGAGGCCGCGAAGATGCTTGGTAAAAAGCACAAGGCCCTCAACTACAAGGAAGGTCCGAACCTGCTGCCCAACCCTGGCTTTGAAGAGCCGATCGCCGACACCTGGAAGCTCCGCGATTACGGCAACCGGCCCGGCAACAAGGGCGCGCAGTGGGGGTTCGTCACCGATCCTAAGATGGTCCACAGCGGCCAGCGTGCCATGCGCTGCATCACCCGCGACGACGCGGACACCAGCCACTTTGCCGACGTGCCGCTGAAGCCGAACACGGATTACAAGCTCAGCGCCTGGATCAAAACCCACGCCTTCAAAGGCAAGGCCAGCCTCAATGACCACATCGGCCGTGCCGAAACCTCGCCCAGGATCGGCCGTTCGCAGGACTGGACCGAGGTGGAGGTCATCTTCAACAGCAAGGAGCGCACGAAGGCCAGCATCAACCTGCTGCATGTCGGCAAGGGCGACATCTACTTCGACGACGTGAAGCTCTGCGAGATCATCCTCGAAGGCGATGACGACGCCAGCAAGCTCGTCGGTGACGCCAAACGTGGAGAAAAAATCTTCTGGGAACATCCCGTGGCGGCCTGCAAGAACTGCCACATGCTCAAGGGCCAGGGCAGCGCCGTGGGGCCAGCGCTGGACGGCATCGCCGGACGCAAGGACGAGGCCTACATCCTCGAAAGCCTCATCAACCCGAACGCCAGGCTCGCCGAAGGCTACACCGCCACGCCGATCAGCCCCATGCCGCCGATGAACCTCATTTTGAAGCCGCAGGAATTTGCCGACGTGAAGGCTTTCATCCTGAGCTTGAAATAGGCCGGGTCCTCCTACTCGACGAGCGTGGTGCCAAGCTGAGGATAGTCTGTCAGCTGCACCAGGCGGATGCCATAGCGCTCGGCGATCAGCGGTGACTCGGAGTCCGGATAGACGTCGCGGTAATAGACCTCCTTGATGCCGTAGGCGCAGAGCATCTGCATGCAGCTGGTGCAGGGCATGGTCGTGCAGGCCAGGAGCCGGGCGGAGCCGCGGGTGAAGAGGCTGCAGAGATTGACCTCGGCATGCAGCATGAACTTTCTCCGGGCTTCGCGGTCATCCCAGAAGCCCTCGGGGGCGTTGTAGCCGGGGGCCAGGCCGTTGTAGGCCGTGCCGATGACCCGGTTGTCGAAGTCCAGGGCGACGGCCCCCACTTTCCGATAGGGGTCTTCGGAGCGCAGGCTGGCGACATGGGCCAGGGCCATGGCGTATTCCGGAATGCTGAGACGTGACTTGGGAACCTCGATCATGGGTAAGGGCGGGGGTATGCTGGCGGGGATGCATGATCGGAAATCCCCGTTTCACAAGGTGGAAGGCGAAAACTCCCGGTGCGCCGGCAGGTGTGGTGAACAATTTCTGGAATAATTGCCGTGATTGAGCGTCGTAAGAGTTGTCTGTTACAAAGACACCCACCCCCATGAAAAAGCTCATCGCCCTCCTTGCCGCGCTCACCCTGCCTGTGCTCGCCAGTGAATTCCCCGAAGGCAGCCCCAAGTTCGGCACCAGTTATGAAGCTGCACTGAAGACGGCCAAGGCCGAGGGCAAGCCCGTCATCCTGGTCTTTTCCGCTGTCTGGTGCCCGCCCTGCCAGGCGATGAAGAAAAGCGTCTATCCAAGCGCCGAAGTGAAGCCTCTGCACGACAAGTTTGTCTGGGCCTACCTGGACGTGGATGAGGAGTCCAACGCCAAGGCGGCCGAGAAGTATGGCGTTCAGGGCATCCCGCATGTGCAGTTCCTGAGCAAGGACGGCAAGGCGCTTGGCAACCAGGTCGGCGGAGTTTCCCCGGCCGAGTTTGCCGGCATCCTGAACAAGGTCAGCGAGAAGGCGGCCAAGTAAGGGCTTCAAACAACTCAAAACCCATTTCTCAAGCCCTCGGGAAACCGGGGGCTTTTTCGTGAAGGAAGGCCTCGGCGCAGGTGATTAGATGGAAGCTGGAACCGGAGGTATCCGTTAGGGCGTCTGTCATGAAACAGATCCTCCTCCTCGTGCTGTCCCTGCTTGTCTGCCTGAACGCCCAGGCTCAGAAAGCTGAAGGAAAGGGCGGGCGGAAGGCCAAGACGTCGATCAAGCTGACCCCGGAGCCGGTGCAGAGCCGGGAGCTGCTTTACAAGGAGACGCCGCAGGGGCCGCTGAAGCTGCATGTGTTTTCTCCGATGAAGACCCAGGGCCCGGCCGAGGGCGGGAAACCCTGCATTGTGTTCTTCTTCGGTGGCGGCTGGAAAAGCGGCAGCTTCCTTCAGTTTGTGCCTCAGGCGGAGTATTTCGCCTCGCGCGGCCTGGTGACGGCCTGCGCGGACTACCGGATCCTCAGCCAGCATCAGACGACTCCGGACAAGGCCGTGGAGGATGCCCGGAGCGCGATCCGCTGGGTGCGTGGCCACGCTGCGGAGCTCGGGGTGGATCCGGGCAGGATCATCGCCGCAGGCGGCTCGGCCGGCGGGCATCTGGCGGCCTGCACGGCCCTGGTCAGCACTCTGGATGCGGCCGGCGATGACAAGTCGGTCTCCGCCGTGCCTGACGCCCTGGTGCTGTTCAACCCGGCGATGAACATCAGCACGCTTTTCAAGGAGCGCGCCACGGGGGATGTCCGGGGCTTCACCCTGGAGATGGCCGAGGCGATCACGCCTAACCAATTTGTTTCCAAAAACACGCCTCCGGCGATCCTGTTCTTTGGCACGGCCGACAAGCTGAAGGCGGGCGGGGACGAGTATGTGCGGAAAGCCCGGGCCCTGGGGCTGCGCGCTGAAATGTGGTCGGCGAGGGACATGCCGCACGGGTTCTTCAACCGCGAGCCCTGGATCCGGGTGACGGCGCGGAAGATGGAGGAGTTCCTCGTCTCGCTGGGATATCTGGGCGGAGAGTCCCGGCTTGTGCTGCCTGCGGACGCGCCTTCGCTGGTCTCGGAGTGAAGCCGGACGGGCGAGTTCGAGATTGCGTCGCAGACCATCTCCGCCATCATCGGGCTCCCATGATTCACAACGTCTATTTCTGGTTGAAGAAACCCCTGTCCGCCGAGCAGCGCGCCCTTTTTGAAGCCGAGCTGAAGCTGCTGCCGAAGATTGGCTACCTGGCCTCCGGAGCCGTCGGCAGGCCCGCCGCCACCGAGCCGCGTCCGGTCACGGACCACAGCTTTGACTACAGTCTGAGCCTCACCTTCAAGACCATGAAGGACCATGAGTTCTATCAGAACGGCTGCCCGGATCACCAGCGCTTCGTGGACACCTGCAAGCCGCTGTTTGAGCGTGTGGTGGTCTATGATACGGAAGAGCTGGTCTGATCGCTGGCAAAAGCATCCTGCACCAGGGCCAGGCATCGCAAGTGCCTGGCCCTTTTCATTTTGCCAAATCCTTGCCTTACAGCCTGAGGAAAGCGCGCTGGCGGTAGAGCCAGAAGCAGAGCAGCCAGAGCACGGCCAGGACACCGCAGCGTTCGATGACCGGCCCCCAGGTGCTGGCAAACAAGGTGGCCATGCCGTGTTTGGCGAGCTGTTCCTTGATCCAGCCTGCCGCGAGGCTGTGCATGACGTAGATGAAGATGCTGTTCATGCCCACGACCACCAGGGGGAAGACCAGGCGGCGCTGGCCGGCGATCTCGACCAGCCAATAGAAGAAGGAGAGCAGGATGAGCACCCAGCCGCCGCTGAACACGGTCCAGGAGGGCGACCAGATGCGCTTCACCACCGGGCAGGCCACAAAATTGAGGACCGTGCCGATGAGCAGGCAGACAATGCCAAGGGCGAACAGGCGTAGGAACTTCTGTCTTTCCGTGCGCTGGCTTGTGAGCAGGAACTGCCCGGCGATGGCACCGCCCAGCATGGTGGCCAGGGCGGGGATGAAGTTCAGCGTCTGGTAGCCTCCAGCATTGTAGGTGAAGGCCTCGGCGCGGGGGAGTAGGTTCAGCAGCCAGCGGTCGAACTCGGCGGCGGCGTTGGTATGGATGTTCCAATGGGCGAAGAAGCCCTGGAAGAGGGCTTCGGGCGGCGGCTTGGCCGCCTGGATGGCCGCGAGCTGGTCGGCCGTGGGCAGCGGGTGCTGGTAAAACCAGTACCAGTCGCCGACCAGGATCAGGATGATGGCGGCGCAGCAGTACTCCCAGCCCATGCTGGCGATGGCCACCAGAAACACGTAACCGAGGCCGATCTGCGCCAGGACGTTGGGGAACTCCCAGCGCGTCATGCTGTCGCCTGAGCGGGTGGAAAGCAGGACCGCCAGGAGGACGAGGATCACGGCCCGGATCAGCGCATGCCAGCTCAGCTTGAAGAAGCCCTGGCCCTCCTCGCGCCGCCGCCGGATGGAGAGGGGCACGGCGATGCCGACCATGAACATGAAGCTCGGCTGGATCAGATCCCAGAGGGCACAGCCCTGCCAGGCGACATGCGAGACCTGGTGGCTGACCTGCTGCCAAAACCAGGAGTCCGGGTGCAGTTTCGCCATCTGGGCCAGGCCGAACCCTGAGGAGGCCATGAGAAGCATGACAAAGCCGCGGAAGGCGTCGAGGGAGATGAGTCGTTGGCTGGGAGGCATGGGAAGGGAGGACAAAAACGTCCTGACGCGCCCGGCCTTTGCCACCTTCGGACATTTGAGCCAAGAAAGCCGGGACGGTCGTCCAACTTGGCCTTTGCCTTTGTCTTGAACCTTCGTATTCACTGCCGCCCTTCTCACGAATGACAGCCGACCTTCTTGCCGCCGCCGCCACCACCGCCGCCTCTCCCGGACTCTGGGATCAGATTGTCCAGGCCCTGCCTGTGATCCTCGGTCTGGTCCTGATTGAAGGCCTGCTCTCCGTGGACAACGCCCTCGCCATCGCCGCGATGGCCTCCCACCTGGATGACAAGCGTCGTGCCATGGCCATGAACATCGGCTACATCGGGGCCTACGGCTTCCGGCTGGTCGCGCTGCTGTTCGCCTCCTGGATCATTTCCAACCACTGGGTCATGCTGATCGGTGCGCTTTACCTGGTCTGGCTGATGTGCGCTCACTTCGCCGGGCAGAAGGGCATTGCGGAGGAGGAGGGCGAGGCGGTGAACGTTCACCATCGAACCTTCGCAGGCACCATCGTGATGATCTCCCTGATGGACCTGAGCCTCAGCGTGGACAACGTGGTGGCCGCCATCGCCATGAGCCCCAAGGATCTCTGGCCCGTTTATGTCGGCGTCACCATCGGCATCATCAGCCTGCGTCTGGTCGCCGGCGTGGCGGTCAAGGCCATTGCCAAGTACCCGGTGCTTGAGCACACCGCCTTCGTTCTTATTGGTTATGTTGGTGTGCTGCTGCTGACGGAACTGCAGTTTCCGGACTTTTTCCACGGTCTTGGGCCGACCAAGGTGAAGCTGGTGAAGTTTGCCGGCATCATCGTCATCACATCGCTGACCCTTCTCTGGTCGCAGAAGCCCGCCTTCCAGAAGCTGATGACTCCGATCCTGCGCGTCCTGCTTCTGCCCATGGAGCTGTTTGCCTCGGTGGTCGGTGCGTTGATCGTCGTGATCACCTGGCCGTTCAAAAAGGTCATCGCCCTGGTCAAGCCCAGGTGACAAGACCTGTCTGGATGAGATGACGGTTTGCCTTGGGATTCGTGAGGTGTCCCGATGGCTCTCAGTCGCTGAGTTCGCCTCAACGCTTTCGAGCCTTCGGCTCGGATGAGGCATTCATTTCACGCCTCCCCGGGCCTTCAGCCAGGCGCTGAGGGCCTTGACGTTCTGGACGAAGTCGAGGCTGTAGATCACGCCTCCGGCTGGCTTCGTTTTTTTGCCGTTGGCGTCGCGCATGACGCCACGTTCGTCATCGGTGACGGGCCAGGAGCCGTCGGGCTTTTGTTCTTGGAGGATCGTGGCGATGTCGGCGTCGCTGGGGGGTGAGGACCAGCGCTCTTTTTCGGTGCGGGGGAAGATGACGGGCACGCCACGCGCGATCTGGCTGCCGGTGGCCTGCAGGGCGTCGAGCTCACTGTCCCAGACCCAGCCATAGTTGGAGGAGGCTTTTTGATCCGAGTAGGTGAGCTGGAAGCCTTTGCCGCCGGGACCGCGCTCGAAGTAGAGCGGCTTGTTGGTTTGCAGTTCGTAGAAGCGGGCGAGTTTGTTGCCCGGCAGCAGCACGGTGCGGAGGTAGGGGATGGCCCTGGCGACGGGTGCGAGGTATTTTTTGTCACCGGTGGCGGCGGCGAGGCGCAGCAGGGCCCACATGGCGGCCTGGCTCTCGCGACCGCTGATGGCGGTGGGCTCGAACTGGCGGCTCCAGACGGGCTGCATCTCGGCGTTGTATTGCTGACCCCAGGCAGGCTGCGGGTCGGGCATTTG